>DATGGY010000168.1:0-30648 GCA_035308285.1 Bradyrhizobium sp.
TCGAGCCAGCCGGTGGCCGGGTCGGCGCCGACGAACAGGAACAGGTTGCGGATGTCGAAGGTGCTTTCCTCGCCCGAAAGCCGACTCTTCCAGCGCACGCGCTCGAGCGAGCGGCCTGCCGTGCCATCGAGGCCAACGACCTCGCTGTTGAACATCAGCTCGATATTTGGTGCAGCCTCGATGCGGTCGATCAGATAACGCGACATGCTGGCGCCGAGGCCGCCGCCGCGGATCACCATATAGACCTTACGGGCATAGCCCGACAGGAAAACCGCGGCTTGACCCGCGGAGTTGCCGCCGCCGACCAGGATGATTTCCTGTTGGGCGCATAGCCGCGCCTCGATCGGCGAGGCCCAGTACCAGACGCCGCGGCCTTCGAACGCAGCGAGGTTTTCGATCTCGGGCCGCCGATAGCGCGCACCGCTTGCCACCACCACCGAGCGCGACCGCAATACGTCTCCATTGTCGAGTTTGAGACCGAAGGCGCCGTCTCTTTGCGAACAATCGAGCGACTTCACCTCGACCGGAATCATCACTTCCGCGCCGAACTTCTGGGCCTGGTTGAAGCCACGGGCGGCAAGCGTATGCCCGGTAATGCCGGTCGGAAAGCCGAAGTAATTCTCGATTCTGGCGCTGGCGCCGGCCTGTCCGCCGAAGGCGCGGGTTTCGCACACCGCAACCGCAAGGCCCTCGGAGGCGGCATAGACCGCGGTCGACAGCCCGGCCGGACCGCTGCCGACGACGGCGACATCGTAGACCTTGTCCTTCGACAGCGGGCGTATCATGCCCATCGCGCGCGCCAGTTCGGATTCGCTCGGGTTGCAGAGCACCGTACCGTCTGGCGCCACTATCAGCGGCCAACCGGCCGGCGACGGCGAATACCGCGCGACCAGTTGGGCGGCCTCCGGATCGGCGACCGGATCGAGCAATTCATGAGGATAGCCGTTGCGGGCGAGAAATCCCTGCAAACGAACCAAACCCGCCGAATCCGGCAAATCGATCAGCACCGGCCCTCCGGCACCAGCCCGGATCAGGCTGACGCGGCGAAGAATGAGCGCGCGCATGATGCGCTCGCCGAGATCGGCTTCGGCGATCAGAAGCGCACGCAGCCCCTCCGGCGGAATCAGCAACGTTTCGACGTCGCCCTTGGCGTGGCCATCGACCAGCGAGACGCGGCCGGAAAGCTGACCCAGCTCGGCGAGAAACTGGCCGGGCCGCTGGTCGATGATGTGGGCGAAGTGGCCGAGGCCATCGCGCTTGGCAATCGCCACCCGCCCCGACAATATGACAAACATGCCCGGTCCGACCTGGCCGGTTTCGAACAGTGCTTCGCGATCCCGGTAATGGCGAACTTCGCCGAACCGGCGGATCCGCGCGATTTCCTCCGCCGTCAGGGTCGGGAATGTTTGCTCATATCGTGGAAAAGCGCTCTCTGCGGCCGCGTTCTCATCTGTCTCATCTTCCATCGCGTTCTCTTCCGTCATTTCCCCCTCGCCTCAATCAAGGAAAACCAGACGATCCAGGATATTCCCGGGCGGGCCAACCGGCTATTTGCCCGGGTGTTTTTTGCTGACGTCCTCCGCTGCGACCTCATCAGAATTGGACGACGCGGTCGTGAAATCGTCCCGTCCCCTGGCTTGCGATTTTCGTCGCTTGAGATTTTCGCGCAGCGCCAGCTTCAGCCGCGCCTCGCGCAAATCCTTCGCGCCCTTTGCCGATTGCCGCTCGCCTTTGTCCTTCTCATCCATGGTCGACCCATTTTCGTGCCGCGCTATTAGAACCACATCGACCCGAGACCAGCCAGATCGGCGAGTATCGCCGGCAAGGCGCTCGCAGCGGTCAGTGAGGCGATGGGGAACCCGATCGGGTCACAATTGAGCGCTTTGAAGGCGGCCGCCGGCGGTGGAGCCTGATTCGTGGCCCTTTTTAAAGGCTTGCGGCGAGCCGCGCGCTTGCGCGGCTGCGGGCCTTGTGGCAAGGATCGGCCGCCTTGTGGGGCCGTTTCGGCCGATTCTCGTATCCGGGCATGCTGCCGTAGCTCAGTGGTAGAGCACTCCATTGGTAATGGAGAGGTCGACAGTTCAATCCTGTCTGGCAGCACCATTTTTCCGCAGCGATCAGTGCCGGACGATAGCGCGGCCCCCTCCGCGATTCGCGCTGGGGCAACTCTCAACGATCCAGAAATGCGCTTATCTTGTCCTTTGCCTGCGTGATCTGGGTCAGCCCGTTCAGATGACCATTGGGCCCGATCAATTTCGCGGTTTCCACTGGTGTCCCGTTGCTGGCAATCGCCTTTGCGGTTTCCTCAACCAGTTTCTCCGAAAATACGAGGTCTGTGGGGGTATAGACGATGAGTACCGGCACCTTGATTTTTGATACATCCGCAGCGGCGAGCTGATTTGCTTTCACCAGATAAAGAAGATGATTGGCATCGGCGACCGCGGCGCGCGCCGCGGCAGCGGTGTCCAGGAACGCCTCGATCTTCAATCCGTTCGCCATCGCATCGGCCGGATTCTTGCCCTCCTCCGCAGGCGCCATGCCGAAAGTCTTCCGCGCCCATTCGTCCTGATTGGCATGCAGCGTAATTATCCTAAGCGAGGCCTTGAGGCCCTCGACCGGCGGGTCCTTGCCGTAATAGTCGCCGCCATTCCATTTCGCATCGAGCCGGATCGGCTGACCCCACAGACCGATCCACGCGGCAAGATAGGGATCTGGAATCGAATGGCTGATGACCGCAGTCATGCGTTCCATCATGTCGGGATAGCTCGCGGCCCATTCATAGGCCTGAAGGCCGCCCATCGAAGCGCCTATCACCATCTTCAATTTCTTGATGCCGAGGCTGTCGACAAGCGCCTTCTGCACGTTGACGAAATCCTTGATGCTGACGACCGGAAAGCTCATGCCGTAAGGCTTGCCGGTGTCCGGATTGATGCTCGCGGGTCCGGTCGTCACGACGTTCGGCGCATTGACGTTGAGATTGACCAGCGTGTCTGAGGAGAGAACGTAGTACTTGTTGGTATCGATGGCTTTGCCCGGACCGATGATGACATCCCAATATCCGGCGGCCTTGTCGCTAGCGCTGTATTTTCCAAAGGCATGGCTGGTGCCGGAAAAGAAATGAGTAACGAGGATCGCGTTGGATTTGTCGGCGTTCAGGGCGCCGGCAGCCTCCCACCCGACCCTGACGTTTTTGATCGTCTGCCCGGCGACGGTCCTGTAGCTTGGCATTTCAAAGACCTTTTTCTCGACGATGAGGTCTCCGGATTGCGCATGCAGCGGACCTGTCGCCAGTATCCACGCGAGGGCGACGGCAGCTATCGATGCAAAATTGCGAAATCTGCGTGACATGCTCTTCCTCCTCCTGGAGCATTATCGGTTCTGATTGAATCAGAACCGAAGCTCTAGATTCTTGTTTGACGCGTTTTCTTCACGCGAACCGGTATCCACCCCGGATCTAGTCCGGGGCAGGCTTTCGCTCGAAAACGCTCCAAGCGGCGCGGCCGCTTCGTTCTGGTCAGGCGGCGGTCGTGCGGCTAGCTGGCTGCACCGTCGTCAGGATCGGCACCGGCGTCTCGAAGCCGCGCAACGGGTGTTCACCGAGCGAGTACCACGGTCCAGGCGCGGCATTGGCGAAGGCGGCGGTTGCCAATAGCGAGCAGCCGAGCGTCTTGGTCAGATCCTGCACCCGCACAACCTCGTTGACCGCGGCACCGACCACGGTGAATTGCAAACGCTCGGGCACGCCGACATTGCCGTAGATGACCTGGCCCAGATGAAGCGCGAGGCCGAAGTCCAGTGCCGGTCCGTTCGCCTCCGGCGGCGCCATCGCTAGACGCCGGCGGGCTTCCTGCGCCGCGGCCAGCGCGCGGCCGCATGCCTCCTCAGTTGAACTCTCGACGCGAAACAGGCCAAGTACCGCATCGCCGATCAGCGAGACGACCTCACCGCCGCGATCGAGCACGGCGGAGGCGGTCATTTCGAAATAGCGCCCCAGCAAATTGAGAAAATCCTCGGTCGAGAGGCGCTCGGAAAGCTGCGTCGAAAAGCGAAGATCGCTGTACCACAGCGCGGCGGCGATCTTTTCTCCATCGCCGCGCCGAATAAGCCCGCTGAGCACCGCCCGGCCGGCGTGCTTGCCGAGATAGGCGTGCGCGACATTTTGCGCGACGCTTCGCTCGATCTTCGACTTCAAGGCGATTCCGAGTTGGCGGGTCACTCGCCGAAGCTCGGCAATCTCGCCATCGGTAAATCCGGAGGCCCGGTCGCCAAGCCATGAGCAGATGAAACCGCTCTGTCCTACCGAGTCGAAGCTGGTCAGGAACACGACATAGTCGGTGCCGCCTTGCGCGCGTAATTCCTCGAGAACCTCGAAATCGAGCAGCGCCGTCGCGCCCGTCAGCCGGCGCCGCAGCACCGGCAAGCGATGGGTGACGACGTAACCGGACGGACTGCGCAGGAACGATCCCTGTGTGCTTTGCTCGCGGCTGAAATGCTCGACGACGACACCTTTCTCCACATACCAGGTCAGCGTGCTGGCATTGTAGAGGGGATGCAGCACCCGAAACGCCAATTGTGCACGCATGACCGGCGTTCCGATGGCGCGCAGCCTCCGACACAGCTCATCAAAAAGATTTGTGGGGTCGGACTCGCGCAGCGCTTCGTCGGCGAGCCACTCGACGATGGCGTTGCCCAACTCTCTCGATGCTGTCTCGTGGTCGTCCATGCGGGACAACCTTACCCGAAATTCCGGCGACGGCGGCCACAATCCTGAAGTTTTGCTCGCCGGGCCGAACGCATCATGGACGTGGGCACGCTCGCGTGGATCAAAGGAGAAAATCGATCGCGCCAAAATGGCATCCGGCCAGCGCAGAAGACGCCGCCGCCAATGACCAGCAAAACGGGTTCCCACTGTGGCGCCAAAGCCATAGAGGGGGCCCAAAAGCCCAAAGAATTAAGGCTTCTTTCAGGTTTGATTAAGACCGGATTAAGTACAAAAACTCGTTGTTCCCCAATAGGTTGGGTTATCCCTAGGTGTGGCCGATGGGTGACAGCTTTTTAGCCGAAAGCTGTCTATGTGCGGGCCATGGACGGCGCAGAAAGCGCTCGGTCTAAAACTCAAGAACACTCTGGAGAACAAACTCATGAAGAAGTTTCTACTGGCTACTGTGGCCCTCGTCGCCGTCGGCGCGACCGTGCCAGCACTTGCAGCCGATCTTCCGGCCCGCACCACCTACACCAAGGCGCCGCCTTACGTCGCTCCGCTCTATAACTGGACCGGCTTCTACATCGGCGGTCACCTCGGCGGCGCGTTCTCGAGCGGCGACAATTTCAACGGGCTGACCACGGGTAACAATAATGACGGCCGCTTCCTCGGCGGTTTGCAGGCCGGCGCTGACTATCAGTTCGCGCCGAATTGGGTTGTCGGTGCCGAGGCTCAGTATAGCTGGCTCGGCAGCAACAATAACGGCATCATCTTCCCCGGCGGTTTCGTCTATACCAACAACCAGCGCGCGCTCGGCTCGCTAACCGGCCGCCTCGGCTACACCTGGGGCCCGGGCCTGCTCTACGTGAAGGGCGGCTACGGTTTCTCCGACAACAACGAATCGGTGGTGAACGGCGGAGTTCCGGTCGCTTTCGCGTTCAACAGCGGCCATAGCAACGGCTATACGGTCGGCGCCGGCTTCGAATACATGTTCACCCAGAACTGGTCGGGCAAGCTCGAGTACCAGTACTATAATTTCGGCAACAGCAGCTTCACGGCCCCGGCCGCGCTTGTTCCGTTCGGCAGCTTCCGCACCGACGACCATGTCGTGAAGGCGGGCGTCAACTATCGCTTCAACTGGGGCGCCCCGGTGGCTGCGCGGTACTGATCCGCCTCTGACCGGAAAGTCTGAGGGGCCGGCCCTGCGCCGGCCCCTTGGCTTTTCGGCGTCAAGAATCACGAATTCGTTCAGATTTTCCCGATTTTGTTAACCAGGTAACGCGATACTGGCCCCGACGATTCAACCCGGCGGAGACGACATGGCGGTGCGCTTCACAATCGGTAGCCTTGGTCGGCATTTGCGGTTCCTGCGTCCGCAATGGGGGCTCAAGGGCAGCCTGTTTGCAGCCTTCGCCGTGATCGCGGGCATGGCCATCGTGATCAGCGCAGGCGCCGGCATGGTGTTCCAGCATCTTGGCGGGACGATGCTCGATTTGAGCGGACGGGACATTCCTCGCCTTGCCGCCAGCCTGCAACTTGCGGCCGAGAGCGCAAGCCTTGCCAGCCAGGGGCCGGCGCTGCTGGCCTCGCGCAGCGAAGACACGCTGAACGAGCGCGCCAAGAAGATGAAGGAAACCCAGCAGGTCGCGCTCGACAAGCTTGGCGAGGTCATCGAGCTGGGCGCCGACAAGACTGTCGTCGACGCGCTCGGTGAAACCGTGAAGAACCTCGACGACACGATCAAAAGCCTTGGCTCGGCGGCTCGCGAGCGATTGGAGGCCAGGGCCCAGCGTGACAAGCAATACGATGCGCTGCGCAAGGCGCAGGCAGGCTTCGTCGCCGCCGCCAACCCCGCGATGATGGATGCCCAGGCGCGGACCAATGCCATCCTGCAATCCGCCAACCTTTCCCCCGACGACGCGACCGAGGCGGCAAGGCTGGTCGAGCAGCTCGGCAACGTGATCGCCAGCAGCAATCTGATAGCATCTAACCTGGCGACAGCACTCTCGGCCAACAGCAGCGACACGCTCGAGGCGATCGAGAAGGACTTCAAGGCCGCGCGGGAAAGCGTCAAATCGACCCTCGATCTGCTTCCCGACAACGCCGCAACCGCAGGCTTGCGCGACGCCGCGCTGAAATTGCTGACCTTCGGCGAGGGCAAGACCAGCGTTTTCAAGATTCGCCAGAAGGAACTGGACGCCATCGACTATGGCGACGTCGTTCTCGATGAAACCCGCAAACTCGAAGTTGGTCTTTCGATCAGCGTGCAGCAGCTCGTCAAGGGCGTCCACACCGAAACCGACGCCTCGACCTTCCGGGCGCGCCAGGAGATTTCGCTGGCCACCATGATCATGCTCGCGCTTGGCGTGCTCACCCTGATCGGGTCGGTGATGTTCGTCTGGCTCTATGTCGGCAGGAGCATCCTGCGGCGGCTCGGCAACCTGCAACGTTCGATGCAGCTTCTGTCCGATGGCGACCTCGAATCGGAAATCTATCGCTCGCGCCAGCACGACGAGATCGCGACGATGGCGGACTCGCTGCATGTCTTCCGCGAAAGCATGATCAAGGCGCGCGCGCTGACGGCCGAACAGGACAAGGATCGTACTGCCAAGGCCGAGCGCGCCTCCCGCATGGAAGCCAAGGTCGTCGAATTTGAAACAACGGTCCGCGCCGCGCTGGAAAGCCTGCAGAGTTCGGCCGGTTCCATGCAGACCACCGCGCAAAACATGTCGACGACCGCCGATCAATCCAATGCGCTGGTGAGCGCGGTTGCGGCCGCCGCCGAGGAGACTTCCGTCAACGTGCAGACGGTGTCCGCAGGCACCGACGAACTGTCTTCGTCAATCGCCGAAATCGGCCGCCAGGTGATCACGTCGGCGGAGATCGCCCGCAAGGCGGTCAACGAAGCGGGCCAGACCGACGCCACCATGCAGGGCCTTGCCGAAAACGCCGGCCGCATCAGCGTCGTGGTCGATCTGATCCAGACCATCGCTTCACAAACCAATCTGCTTGCGCTCAACGCCACCATCGAGGCGGCGCGTGCCGGCGAAGCCGGCCGCGGATTTGCCGTGGTCGCTTCCGAGGTCAAGAGCCTGGCCAATCAGACCGCGAAGGCCACAGAGGAAATCCGCGCGCAAATCGTCAGCATGCAACAGGTGACGACATCGGCGGTCGGCGCGATCAGAAACATCAGCAACACGATCACCGAGATCAACGACGTCACCACCGCGATCGCCGCCGCGGTCGAACAGCAGGGTGCGGCGACGCGCGAGATCGCCCGCAACATTCAGCACGCCGCGGGCGGCACGTCTGAGGTTTCGAGCAACATCGTTGGCGTCTCGACCGCCTCGGCGCAAGCAGGCTCCGCCGCCAGCGAGGTGCTGGCTGCATCCGGCGCGCTGCGCAGCGAGGCCGACGTCCTGCGCTCGGAAATCGACGCCTTCCTCTCCAATATTCGAGCGGCATAGGGCATTTTACCTGCCGTCGACGGCCCCTTGCGCGCTCACGGAAATCGCGATTGTTTTCGCCCCGTGACTGGCCGATAGTGCCGTTGAACTGAAAAGCGGCAACCAGCGACGCAAAGCGATGCACTCAAAGGCAGAATCCATTCAGTCCTCGGCGGAGGCACTGCGTTACCCCTGGGAAAATCATCCCGGCCCCGATCAGGTCGTCGAGGTGATGGCGGGCGTATTGTGGATCCGCCTCAAGCTGCCATTCCGTCTCAACCATGTGAATGTCTATCTGCTCGCCGACGGCGATGGCTGGGCAATGGTTGATTCCGGGTTTGGCAACGAGGAATCGATCGCTGCCTGGACCGCGTTGTTCGAGGGGCCGCTGGCCGATGTGAAGATCTCACGGCTGATCGTGACCCATTCGCATCCCGATCATGTCGGGCTTGCCGGCTGGGTGGTCGAACGCTTCAACTGCCCGCTGCATATGTCGCAGGTCGAATATCTGCAGTCGGTCTATCACCAGAACCGGGGCGCCGAAGAACGCAAGCAAGCGCAGCGCCTGTTCTTCCGCCGCCACGGCATGGACGAGAACCTCACCGACAAGCTGCTCGGCCGCGGCCAGGATTATCTGAAGCGGGTGTCGATCCTGCCGCCCGCCTATCGCCGCATCTCGCATGGCGACGAGGTTTCCATCGGCGCGCGGCGCTTCAAGGTGATCACGGGCGGCGGCCATGCGCTCGATCAGGTGATGCTGTATTGCGCGGCTGACAAGCTGTTTCTGTCCGCCGATCAGGTGCTGAGCAAGATTTCACCCAATGTCAGCGTCTGGGCGGTCGAACCCGACCAGAACTCGCTCGGCGAATATCTCGCCTCGCTGGCAAGTCTCACGACCACCCTGCCCTATGATGCGCTGGTGCTGCCCGGCCATGGCGTGCCGTTCTACGGACTGAAGACGCGGATCAAGCAACTGGCCGACCACCACGAGGAACGCTGCCGGCTGATTGCGGAGGCGTGCCGGCAAGGCTCGAAAACATCGAAGGAACTGGTGCCGGTGGTGTTCCACAAACATTTGCTCGACGCCCATCAGATGGGGTTTGCCGCCGGCGAGTTGATCGCGCATGTTAACTACATGCTGGTCGAAGGTCGCCTCACGGCCCAGGAAACCGATGGCGTGCTGCGCTTTCGGACGACGTGACAAGAAAAGCCGGCGCGTCAACGTCTCGGTTGGCGGCCAGCGCCGCGCACCCGCAAAAGAGATGCCCAACCTGCGAGGGCAATCAGTGGATCGCGCTTGTCAGGCCGATAGGGCGCTTGGCTGTGTGCTTTTAAAATCCTTCGCGCTCGGCTGGCACAGAGCTTCACTGAGGCTCCACAGCCTGCGTGCGATTTCCAGATCGTGCGTGACCGGCTTGGTTCGCACTTCGCGACATCGCATGTAAAACCGGCCGCTCACTCCGGCGACATCCGGCGCAGAGGCGAGATAAACGGAAGTTCGCGCGCCCTTTTCGGGACTGCCGAAGAAGGGAAAGTTTTTTATGAACATTGGAAATAGCGCCGGCAGCCCCTCCATATTGCTGCCGAATCGGGTTCTCGTCGGACCCGGCGACAGGCAGTTGGCGCTAACGCCCGTGCCGGCAAGACGCCGGCTGAGCTCGAACGTAAAGAGGATATTCTCCAGTTTTGAGCGAAAATAGGCGAATAGAAAGTGATGCTTTTTTTCGCTCTGCAAATTGTCGAAATCGAGCGTGGAGCTGTAGGACTCCGAACCTACCGTGACGATGCGGCCGGCCGCCGCCGCGCGGATGTTATCGAGAAGAAGATTCGTGAGCAGGAACGGCGCCAGATGATTGACCGCAAACGTCTTCTCGATCCCATCGACGGACAATTCGCGACGCGCGAACACGGCGCCGGCATTGTTGATCAATACGTCGATCCGCGCGTAGGACTTGTCGATGGCCTCGGCGAGGCGGCGAATTTCGCGCTGCGACAGTAAATCCGCCAGAAAGACTGCCGGCGACTGTCCGCCTGCCACCGCGGCAACGTCCTTCCTTGCCGCTTCGGCGCGCTCCGCGTCACGGCAGATCATCACGACCAGGGCTCCCCGGCGCGCCAGCTCGCGCGCGCTCGCCAATCCGATGCCGCTGCTCGCTCCCGTAATGACGACCGTCTTGTCTTTCATGTCTGTCTCCGTAGTTTGCGAAAAGAGCGAGTCCGACAAATCGCGGCTTGCGTCTCAAGATGACCGGCCGCCGAGCGGCGGCATCGCCGGTTCATGGCCGCGAATGACGCGCCTGCCGAACCACATCCGGCGAAGCAAACCATCCTTGCGGATCAAAGTGTGGTAGAGGGCACCGGCGACATGCAGGGCGATCAGGGCCCAGAGCAAGCGGGAAATCACATAGTGAGCGGTACGTAGGTTGTAGACCCAAAAGTCGGCTGGAATCGCCGGGTGCTGGCCGATCAGGAGCCCCAGAATGCCGGTCTCGATCGCCATCGAGAGACCGATGGCGGCCATGCCGATGACCGCAATGTAAAGCAGCCGGTGCGACACCCACGCCAATTTGTCGAACATGGAACTTCCGCTTGGGGCCGCGGCGGGACGATCGGTGCTGAAGCGGATCAGGAGCCGCAATAGCATCAATGTCAAAATCAGGATACCGCCGGCCATGTGGCCGCGCAGCGCCTCGCCCTTCATCGGGTCGCTGTTGGGGATTTTCGCCATCACCAAGGTGCCGAGAACGAGCGCGACCGGGATCAGAAGCGCGAGGATCCAGTGCAACACGACCAGCAACGGATGATAACGGGACACTTGCGGCATTTCTTCTCATCCGGCTGCAACGAGGAAAGCGGCGAGGCTTGTGAGCAAGTCGATCGCCCAGCCGCCGCGTCAGACGACCAAAATAAATCTCCTTGACGAAGAATTCAAATTCAAATTTGAATTTTAAATATCACGTTCTGTTGAAGGCTCAACGCTATGGGAAATGCTCGAATAACCAAGATGGAATGAAGCGAGTCGCCGACTGCCGCGCGCAAGCGCTGCGGTGCTGGCCTCGTCAGAGTTCCTTGCGCGCTTCGCGGGCGACGGCTTCGAGCCCCGCCAAGGCGTAACGGAACATATGGCGGGCAAGTGCGGGGGCATCATCAGGATCGAGTCCCAAGGCCGGCAGCGCTCGTGCCACATGGCGGCGGTCGGCAACGATCAGCATGCATATCGGCGCCATTAGGCTGATGCATCCACGGGCGACCGCCGGATGGTCTTCGGGAAGCTTCATCAACTCGGCGATGAATTGCCGCAATAGCCGCGCTCTTGGAAGGATCACCTTCTCCTTGGTCTCCAGCATCGTCGGCGAAGGCGCCACCATCTCTCGGCCGAGCACACGAAGAACCCATGAGGAGGAAAGAGGGCCAGTTAGCGCTTGAGCGACAACGTCGAGGGCCGCTTCAAGCTTGGCCTTAGGATCGCTTTTTCCAGCCACCGCAGCCAAAATTGCATCGGGTGAGAAGAGACGATTGCGGGCTTCCTCGAGCACGGCCGCGTGAAGCCCCTCGATGCCGCCGAAATAATAGTTCACCGCTGCCGTATTGGCACCGGCCCGCTCGCAGATTTCCTTCGCGGTCGCGCGATCAAAGCCCTTTTCCGCGAACTCCCGGCCTGCGGCCTCCAGCAACTGCAACTGCGTGTCTTGCCGATCTTCCGCCGGCTTCGGAGAGCTGAGGCGGCCCCGAAATGCGACCCGTCGTTTCATCGAGTTTCGAATCCTCAAGCCTCATCGGCGACGCTTGAACTTATAGACGCCTAATCCTTCCGTTGAAACTTCAAATTCAAATTCGGATTTGGCCGGCGTCAAAGCCCGGGCGTCTCACGCCTCCAGATTGAACAGCTTCGCCGCGGTGCGACCGAGGATGTCGGCCTTTTGGTCGTCGCTGAGCGAGGTGGAAGCAAAGATATGATCCACGGGGCTGAGTTGCCAGGGATAGGGATAGTCGCTGCCCAGCACGATCTGGCTGGCGCCGACTTGCGCCGCCAGATGGCGGATCGCCTCGGGCGTGAACACGAGCGAGTCGAAATAGATCTGCTTGAGATATTCGCTAGGCGCCTTCTTCAGCTTGATCTCGGGATTGCAGCCCGCCGGGCTGACCATGCAGGCATGGTCGGAGCGATCGGCATAGGACGGTAGGTAGCCGCCGCCATGGGCGGCGATCAATTTCAATCCGGGAAAGCGATCGAGCGTGCCCTCGAAGATGAGGTGCGACAGCGCAATCGTCGTGGCGAGCGGATGGGCGATGGTGTTGTCGAGCCAGCCATTGCCCGACAGCCGCTTGGCAAGCTCGGGCACGCCGCGCGGATGGATGAACAGGGGCACGCCGAGATCTTCCGCCTTGGCCCAGACGGGATGGAACCTGGAATCGGAAAAATCGACGCCATTCACCGAGTCGCCGATCGCGGCGCCCTTCAAACCCTGCTTCTTCACGGCGGTCTCAAGCTCTTGCACGGCGAGATCGGGTGCCTGCAAGGTGAGGGAAGCGAACGCGGCGAAGCGGTCGGACTTTGAGGCGCAGAATTCGGCCAGTTTTTCGTTCTGGAGCTTGACAATTTGCGCGCCAAGGTCGCGCTCGCGATTATACCAGAAGGGGTTGATCGACAGGATTTCCATGTCGACGGCCTGCGCGTCCATCGCCGCGAGCCGTTGACCAATATCGATAAACGCCTCGCTTGCGCCGTTGATGGGCCCGACCTAGAGCTTGATGCCGTCCTCGCCGAGCAGCGCGCCGGCCTCGCGGAAATGGCAATGGGAGTGCACGTCGATCGTCTTGACCCGCTTGCCGTTGACCATCACGGGCAACTTCTGCCGCGCCGGCTGCTGAGCGTGTGCGCTCCGCAAGAGACCGCAGCCGCAAAAGACGACGCCGGTGGCAACAGCGGCGGTGCCGGCTTTGAGAAAATCGCGGCGTGCGGTCATACGGTTTCTCCCATGGCTCTTGTTTGCGGGGTGACCTGCTATCGCCACCCGTGCCGGTTTATTGGAGCATAACGTAAGACATGCCGCGGACCTTCAGCAAGACGGGCGCACGCCGGTCAGACCCCTCAATGCTTCAAGATTTTGGCAAGGAAAGCCTTCGCACGTTCCGACTTCGGGGCATCGAAGAACGCCGTCGCCTCGGCCGTTTCAACGATCTCGCCGTCGTCCATGAAGAGCACCCGGTTCGCCACGCCCCTTGCAAAGCCCATCTCATGGGTGACGCAAACCATGGTCATGCCCTGCCGCGCCAATCCGGTCATCACGTCGAGCACCTCGTTGACCATTTCCGGGTCGAGCGCCGAGGTCGGCTCGTCGAACAGCATGACCTCGGGATCGAGCGCCAGCGCGCGGGCGATCGCCACCGCGTGCCTCAACGCCCTTTGGCGCGGCGAGGCGGCGATGCCGTTTTGCGCAGAAACAGCCAATTTTTGTAAGAAAGCGACTAGACATGCCGGGCGGATGCCTCGCAGAATAAAGCCGAAATCCTGCGGGCACACCGAAACTTGATCCTGATCAAGGCCCTTATTCCCGCTCGACATTAATCGTCAAAACGCTCTAAAAAGAGCGCAACGCCGCTTTGAACCTCACGCGCCATTTCCAGGTTTTGCGATGGATTACAGCCACTACTTCCGCGCCGCCCTCAGCCGCCTGCATGACGAGCGCCGCTACCGGGTTTTTGCCGATCTGGAACGCATCGCTGGCCGGTTTCCGCACGCGGTGTGGCATTCGCCGAAGGAGCCGCGGAACGTCGTGATCTGGTGCTCCAACGACTATCTTGGAATGGGGCAGCACCCGAAAGTCGTAGGCGCGATGGTCGAGACCGCGACGCGGTCGGGCACCGGCGCAGGCGGAACCCGCAACATCGCGGGCACTCACCACCCGCTGGTGCAGCTTGAACAGGAGCTCGCCGATCTGCACGGCAAGGAAGCTGCGCTACTGTTCACTTCGGGCTATGTCTCCAACGAGACCGGCATTTCGACGATCGCGAAGCTTATTCCGAATTGCCTGATCCTCTCGGACGCGCTCAACCACAATTCGATGATCGAGGGCATTCGCCAGGCCGGTTGCGAGCGCCAGGTGTTCCGCCACAGCGACGTGGCCCACCTCGAAGAGTTGTTGCGCGCCGCCGGACCCGATCGGCCGAAGCTGATCGCGTGCGAGAGCCTTTATTCGATGGACGGCGATATCGCGCCGCTTGCGAGGATCTGCGATCTGGCCGAGCGCTATGGCGCCATGACCTATGTCGACGAGGTTCACGCCGTCGGCATGTACGGCCCGCGCGGCGGCGGCATTGCCGAGCGTGACGGCGTCATGCACCGCATCGACGTTCTGGAAGGCACTCTCGCCAAGGCCTTTGGCTGTCTCGGCGGCTATATCGCCGCAAGCGCGGAGATCATCGACGCGGTCCGCTCCTACGCGCCCGGTTTCATTTTCACCACCGCGCTGCCGCCCGCGATCTGTTCCGCTGCAACGGCGGCGATCCGGCATCTGAAAACCTCGGGCTGGGAGCGCGAGCGCCACCAGGATCGCGCCGCCCGCGTCAAGGCAATCCTGACCGCTGCAGGGCTACCCGTGATGTCGAGCGACACCCATATCGTGCCGCTGTTCGTCGGCGACCCCGAAAAATGCAAGCGGGCCTCCGATCTTCTGCTGGAAGCGCACGGTATCTACATCCAGCCGATCAACTATCCCACGGTCGCCAAGGGCACCGAGCGGCTGCGGATCACCCCTTCGCCCTACCACGACGACGTCCTGATCGATCAGCTTGCCGAAGCCTTGCTGCAGGTTTGGGAGAAGCTTGGCCTGCCGCTGAAGGAAAAGTCGCTGGCGGCGGAATAACGTTAACCTGCCGACCGCGGCGTGACCTCGGCTTTAGCCGGTCACGCGCCGTGCGTTGCCCGTCCAATCCGGCTATACTCCCCGCGGCCTCGTGGTTCGAGACGCGCGGCGTTGCCGCGCTCCTCACCATGAGGGTTTTAAGACCTCATCCTGAGGAGGCGCGAAGCGCCGTCTCGAAGGATGAAGCTACCAGACGTTTAAGGGAGTAAGCAGCGATGCTGCACGACTGGGGCGTGATCGCGGCCGCGTTCGGCTATATCGGGTTCCTGTTTTTCGTGGCGAGCTACGGCGACCGCCTGTCGCCGAGCCAGCGCGGCCGCGCCAGCGGGCTGATCTATCCCCTGTCGCTGGCGATCTATTGCACTTCCTGGACGTTCTTCGGCTCGGTCGGGTTCGCGACCCGCACCAGTTTCGACTTTCTGGCGATCTATATCGGTCCGATCCTGTTGGTCGGGCTCTGCACGCCATTGCTGCTCCGCGTGATCAAGCTGGCAAAGTCGCAAAACATCACCTCGATCGCCGATTTCATCGCCGCGCGATACGGCAAGAGCCAGGCGGTGGCCGCGACCGTCGCCCTGATCGCAATGATCGGGTCGGTCCCCTACATCGCCCTTCAGCTCAAGGCGGTGGCCTCCTCGCTTGAAACGATCCTGAGCGAAGACCAGGCGATTTCCTCAATTCCGATCCTCGGCGACATCGCGCTCACCGCCACGCTGGCGATGGCGGCTTTCGCGGTATTGTTCGGAACCCGCCAGGCCGATGCGACCGAGCACCAGCACGGCCTGATGCTGGCGATCGCCACCGAATCCATCGTCAAACTGGTCGCCTTTATCTCCGCCGGCGCCTTCGTCACTTTCTGGATGTTCACCCCCGTCGAGCTGGTCGAACGTGCGATGAAAACGCCGGAGGCAGTGCGCGCCATCGAGTATATGCCCTCAGTCGGCAACTTTCTGACCATGGTGTTATTGTCGTTTTGCGCGATCATGCTGCTGCCGCGCCAGTTTCACGTCAGCGTGGTCGAGAACTCGAGCAACGCCGAAGTGGGCCGCGCACGCTGGCTGTTCCCGCTCTATCTGGTCGCGATCAACCTGTTCGTGATTCCGATCGCGCTCGCAGGACTCATCACCTTTCCCTTCGGCGTGGTTGACAGCGACATGTTTGTGCTGGCGCTGCCGGTGGAGGGAAACGCGCCGTTGCTCAGCATCGCGGTGTTTGTCGGAGGCCTGTCGGCGGCAACCGCGATGGTGATCGTGGAGTGCGTGGCCCTTTCGGTGATGGTCTCCAACGATATCGTGATGCCGCTGGTGCTGCAGCGCGGGCGCGAATCGCGCGCCGGCCAGAAGAATTTCGGCCGCTTCCTGCTCGGGGTTCGCCGTTTTGCGATCTTTGCCATCATGGCGATGGCCTATTCCTACTATCGGGCGCTCGGCCACGCCCAATTGGCGGCGATCGGCCTGTTGTCCTTTGCCGCCATCGCCCAGCTTGCGCCGGCGTTCTTCGGCGGCCTGTTCTGGCAACGCGCCACCGCGCGCGGCGCAATGGCCGGCATGCTGGTCGGCTTTGCGGTGTGGAGCTACACGCTGTTTCTGCCGAGCTTCCTTGACGGCACGACCTCGGGCTTCGAATTGCTGCAGCACGGCCCGTTCGGCATCGAAGCATTGCGACCGCAGGCGCTGTTCGGCGCCAATTTGCCGCCGCTTCTGCATGGCGTGCTGTGGTCGCTCTCGCTCAACCTTCTGGCCTATTTCGGGCTGTCGCTCGGCCGGCAACCCTCATCGATCGAACGGTTGCAGGCGGACCTGTTCGCACCCAACGTGCTGACGCCGATGACGCCGACGTTCCGGCGCTGGCGCACCACGGTGACGGTGCAGGACATCCAGAGCACGGTCGCGCAATATCTCGGGCCGGACCGCGCCCGCGATTCGTTCGAAGCCTTTGCCGTCACCCACAACACCGATTTCGACCCCGCGGCAGCGGCGGATTTCGAACTGCTCCAGCATGCCGAACACCTGATCGCATCCTCGATCGGGGCGGCCTCTTCGCGCCTGGTGATGTCGCTGCTGCTGCGCAAGCGCACCGTCTCGGCCAAGGCCGCGCTCAAACTGCTCGACGACTCGCACGCCGCGCTGCATTTCAACCGCGAGATATTGCAGACCGCGCTGAACCATGTGCGGCAGGGCATCGCTGTGTTCGATGCCGATCTGCAGCTGATCTGCTCCAACCGCCAGTTCGGCGAAATCCTAGCCTTGCCGCCGCATCTGGTCCAGATCGGAATTCCCTTGAGCGAAATCCTTGAATTCATGACGGCCATCACGCCTTCGGATTTCGGCGAAAAGGATTCTATGATGGCAAAGCGGCTCGCCGCCTATACCACCGAAGGCGAGTCCTATCTGGAGCGTCTGCCCGATCGGCACATGGTAATCGAAGTACGCTCCAACCGGATGCCCGGCGGCGGTCTCGTCATTACCTTTTCCGACGTCACGCCGTCCTTCGAGGCAGCCGAGGCGCTGGAACGCGCCAACGCCACGCTGGAAAAGCGCGTGCGGGACCGGACCGAGGAGTTGACGCTGTTGAATTCGGAACTGGCGCTCGCCAAGAGCGCCGCCGAGGACGCCAGTATTTCGAAGACGCGTTTCCTGGCGGCGGCAAGCCACGACATCCTCCAGCCGCTGAACGCCGCGCGGCTATATGTGACGAGCCTCGTCGAGCGCCAGCACGGCGGCGAGGATTCAAGGCTCGTCGAGAACATCGATGATTCGCTGGAGGCGATCGAAGAAATCATCGGGGCGCTTCTGGATATTTCCCGGCTCGATGCCGGCGCCATGGCGACCTCGACCACGAGTTTCAAAATCGGCGACCTGATGCGTTCGCTGGAGATCGAATTTGCACCGATCGCACGGGCCAAGGGATTGAAGCTGACATTCGTGCCGTGCTCGCTGCCGGTCGAATCCGATCGTCTGCTGCTGCGGCGGCTGTTGCAGAACCTGATTTCCAACGCCATCAAGTATACCCCGCGCGGGCGGGTGCTGGTCGGGTGCCGCCGTCACGGCGAGTCGCTGCGGATCGGCATTTACGACACCGGCGTCGGCATTCCCGTGCTCAAGCGTGGCGAAATTTTCAAGGAGTTTCATCGGCTGGAGCAGGGCGCGCGAATCGCGCGCGGGCTTGGGCTGGGATTGTCGATCGTCGAGCGGCTTGCCCGCGTCCTCAACCACGGCATTGCGCTTGATTCCAACGCCAGCGGCGGCTCGTTCTTCTCGGTGACGGTGCCGACCGCCAAGGCCGTCAACCACACCGCCGCCGTCACCAGCGCAACGCCGCTTTCCAGAACGCCGATGAGCGGCTCCCTGATCGTGTGCATTGAAAACGACGCCGCGATCCTGGACGGCATGAAAACGCTGTTGACCGGATGGGACGCCGAGGTGATCGCGGCGACCGATCCCGAAGCCGCCATCGAGGCGATCGAGGCCGCCGGCAAGCGGGTGACCGGCCTTTTGGTCGACTATCACCTCGATCGCGGCAACGGCATCGCCGCGATTCGCGACATCCGCCGCCGGTTTGGCGATGGCATTCCGGCGATCCTGATCACCGCCGATCGCAGCCCGCATGTGCGGGCTGCTGCGCGGGAAGAGAACGTCGCGGTGCTCAACAAGCCGGTCAAGCCGGCATCGCTGCGGGCGCTGCTCGGTCAGTGGCGCACGCAGCAGATGGTGGCGGCGGAATAGTCGTAATCACACGCTTGGCCGCCACTGGCCGCCGGCGATTTTCGCGGCCGCAATTACCGCCTGCGTGCGGCTCTCGACGCCGAGCTTTTGCAGGATCGCCGATACGTGCGCCTTGATGGTCGCCTCCGATACCCCAAGCTCGTAGGCGATCTGCTTGTTGAGCAGGCCTTCCGAGAGCATCATCAGCACGCGCACCTGTTGCGGCGTCAGCGTCACCAGCCGATCGCGAAGGCGCGCCAGCTCCGGATCGGTGGCCGATGACAGATCGGTGTCCGGCGGTATCCAGACGTCACCGTCCATCACTTTCATGATTGCATCGCGCAGCGTATCGACGCCGAAGCGTTTCGGAATAAACCCGGAGGCGCCGAAATCAAGCGACCGGCGGATCGTGCCTCCGTCGTCGCTGGCGGATACGATCACCACCGGAATGGCCGGATATTGCGCACGCAGGTAAATTAGTCCGGAAAAGCCGGAGATTCCCGGCATCGTCAGATCAAGCAGAACCAGATCGACATCGGAATCCTGCTCAAGCAGCGCCGTCAGTTCTTCAAACGATCCCGCCTCGTCAATCCTGGCCGAAGCCACGACGCTCGCCACCGCCTGCCGCAGCGCGTCGCGGAACAGCGGATGGTCGTCGGCAATCACAAGGTGGGTGGTGGCGGCGGCAGTCATCTACTTCTTGCAAAGAGTTACGGCAACCCGTGAACGGCTCCCAGAGGCATGCAGAGCCAAACGAATTGTCCCCCGGCGAACGACCGCATGCAAGCGCACAATATCGCCATGCGGAATGGCGGTTAATCACCGCGCGGCTTGTGCGCCGCAATAGAGTTATTGCGCGCAGGTGATGCGGTACCCCGAAACGCGGAACTAGATTGGACGTTCCGACACAGCGGGCCGAAAGTCTTATTGGGAGAGTTTTCACGGCGATGTTACCGTGGTGACAACCTCGTGGACCAATTCGAGCCTGATCCGGCGCATGGGGACGAGCTTGGCAACAACAGTTTCGGGGAGAGCGAACAAAATGGCAATGGCAGCAGTAGCGGGTAGCGGCGACGTCCGCACCGGAGGGATGACCGGAGAAGAACGAAAAGTCATTTTCGCGTCTTCGCTGGGCACGGTGTTCGAGTGGTATGACTTCTATATCTATGGAACGCTGGGTGCCTTCCTCGCGAAATACTTCTTCTCCAACGTGCCGCCGAATGTCGGCTTCATCTTCGCGCTGCTCGCCTTTGCCGCCGGCTTTGCAGTGCGGCCGTTCGGAGCGCTGATCTTCGGCCGTCTCGGCGACATGATCGGTCGCAAGTACACCTTCCTGATCACGATGACGCTGATGGGCATCGGCACCTTCTTCATCGGGGTGATCCCCGGCTACGCCACCTGGGGCATCGCGGCGCCGGTCGTGCTGATCGCCTTGCGCCTGGTGCAGGGCCTTGCGCTCGGCGGCGAATATGGCGGTGCGGCGACCTATGTGGCCGAGCACGCGCCGAAGAACAGGCGCGGCTACTACACTTCCTGGATCCAGACCACCGCAACGCTCGGCTTGTTCATGGCCTTGCTGCTCATTCTTGGCATTCGGACCTGGATGGGCGAGGCAACCTTTGGCGATTGGGGCTGGCGCATTCCGTTCCTTCTCTCGGGCATCCTTCTGATCATCTCGATCTGGATCCGGCTGACCCTGAACGAGTCGCCGATCTTCCAGAAGATGAAGGACGAGGGCAAGACCTCGAAGCGGCCGCTGACCGAAAGCTTCGCCGAATGGTCGAACGCCAAGATCGCGCTGCTTGCGTTGTTTGGCGCAACCGCGGGTGAAGCCGTAGTTTGGTACGGCGGGCAATTCTATGCACTGTTCTTCCTGACCCAGACCCTCAAAGTGCCCGGCGTCACCGCGCAGATCATGATCGTGGTCGCGCTTGCGCTCGGCACGCCAGGCTTCATCTTGTTCGGCTGGCTTTCGGACAGGATCGGCCGCAAGCCGATCATCCTGGCCGGCTTCCTGCTCGCGGCGCTGACCTACTTCCCGATCTTCAAGGGAATTACCCACTTCGCCAATCCCAAGCTTGAAGCCGCGCTGGCGTCAGCACCGGTGACGGTCATCGCCGACCCCTCCGAGTGCTCGTTCCAGTTCAAGGCCACCGGAACCGAGAAATTCACCACCGGCTGCGACATCGCCAAGTCCGGCCTGGTCAATTTGTCGGTGAACTACCAGAAACAGGATGCGCCAAAGGGAACGCCGGCGCAGGTGAAAGTCGGCGAGCAGACGTTGGCCGCCACGTCGCCGGATTTCGCCAAGGCGTTGCCTGCGGCCATCAAGACCCATGGCTATCCGGCATCGGCCGATCCCGCCGAGATCAACCATGTGATGACGGTGGTGCTGCTGTGGGTGCTGGTGATCTATGTGACGCTGGTCTACGCACCGATCGCGGCCTGGCTGGTTGAACTGTTCCCCAGCCGCATCCGCTATAGCAGCATGTCGCTGCCCTACCATATCGGCAACGGCTGGTTCGGCGGCTTCCTGCCGGCCACCGTGTTCGCGATCGTGGCCGCGACCGGAAACATCTACTCCGGTCTCTGGTATCCGGTCCTGGTCGCGCTGATGAGCCTAGTCGTCGGCTTCCTGTTCCTGCCGGAAACCAAGGACGTCGATATCAGGACGAACTGATCGCCCGTTGGATAACGGGGTGCTATCCTCGACGCGATTGATGTAGCAAACCGGCCGCGGGTCGCTTCCCGCGGCCGGTTTTGCTTTGGGTATCGCTTATTGTGGGCCGGCGGCCCCGACAAATTGCAGCACGATCTCGCGCCGGTGCGGACGCCGACGATGCTCGATCAGGTAGATCGCCTGCCACGTTCCGAGCATCAGCCTGCCCTTCAGAACCGGGATTTGCTGCGAAGTCGTCGTCAGCATGGTCTTGACATGGGCCGGCATGTCGTCCGGGCCTTCGGTATTGTGGCTCCATCCGGCGTTCTCCGGCGCAAGCCGGTCGAGCGCGGCCGTCAAATCCGCAAGCACCGACGGATCGGCGTTTTCCTGGATCGTGAGCGACGCCGAAGTATGGCGGATGAACAGTGTGACCACGCCCTCGACGGCGCGAACATCCCTCACGAACTCGGCGATCTCGGCGGTGAGGTCGACAAAGCCGCGTCCGGAGGTTTCGACAGTGAGGGCTGAGGATACAATGGCGGTTCCGGTGACGGAGGAGAGCGGCGTGCGAGACGATGATTTTGGCGAAGTCATTAATGGTCCTCGGTATGTCGTCCCCGCGGAAACAGCTTCGGTGCCTCAAATCTTGCCGCCGACGTCCTTCTGCATCCGATTGGCCATCTCGATCAGCCGTCGCCACGCCCGCTCGACAAACGACATCACGCGATCCATGTCGCGGTCGCTCGGCAATGGAAACTCGATTTTGCGCTCACTCTCGGCCACTTTCGGCTCGGCCGGCTTGAGCGAGTCCGATTTCGGCAACGGCTCGTCGATCTTGCCCGAAACGGTGGGCTCGCGCGCCGCCAGCTCAGCCTTGAGTTTTTCCAGCTCCGCTTTGGATTTTTCATTCTCCGCTTGCAGCCTGCCGATTTCCGCGTCAAGCGCGGCGCGTTCGTCGGGTACGGCATAACAGGCCCAGCCCGCGCCGGTGTTGTTGCAGGTCGAGACGGCACCGGTGCGGGTATCCAGCCTGATCACGCCATCGGAGACCTGAGACAGAACATAGCGGCCGTTCTCGCCGTCGGGCATGGGTTGCGCGGCAACACTGGGCATTTCGCCAAGGATCAATGCAGCAAGGGCGATGGCGAATTTCGGCGATGTCGCTGTGCTCATGGGGATGCTCCGCCTCGAGGCCGATGTCACACTTCCCTGTGCTTTCCTGCCTCGGATCTAGACTTGCGAGCGGTAGGGCGCGCGTCCTGACTTCAACGCGTCGACCAGCAATTCGATCCGATCCTGCCCCCAGAATACCTCGCCGTCCAGAACATAGGCCGGCGAACCGAAGACGTCGGCGGCAAGCGCGTCGTGGCGGTTCTGCTCGTAGATCTTGCCGATCTCCTCGCTTCCCGACCGCTCCACCAATTGTCGGCCGGGAAGTCCGGATTCGTCGGCCAGTCCGATCAGGGTCGCAGGTTCTGCCAGATTGAGCTGGCCTTCCCATACGGCCGGGAATGCCCGGCGCAGGAAGGGATCGGGATCGTGACCGGCCTCGATCGCCGCGATCACGACGCCATCCGCGAGCCTCACGTTGAAGGGCCAATGCGCCGGCTGAAGATGGAAATTCAGCCCGCGCTTTTCGCGCCAGCGCTGCAACTCAACCATGCGATAGCGCTGTCTCACCGGATGACGCTTCGGCAACGGCAACCCACCGGTTTCCGAAAACAGAACCGCAAGCACCACCGGCTTGTGATTCACTTTGAGATCGTGGGCACTGACGACCTCCCGAAACAATTTGTGCCCGATATAGGCCCAGGGAGACAGAAGCGAGAAGTAATAGTCGATCTGACGCGGCATGCGGTCTCCTCGAAATTCCAACGATCGCACGCATCCCAACAGAGGCGCTTGCGCGATGCAAGATTGATCGTCGAGAGAGAGCTTCCAACGGCAACAAATCGCGGCTGCATACCAAAACGTCGCACCGAGGGGCGCGGGCTTGTTCCGCGCGATCCGCGCCCCACGCATTTATTCATCCCATGATCGCGACGCCGGGCTGTCGAGCCCACGCGGCACCCAAGAGGACGCTGACGCAGCGATGACGCGCGGGGTCGCCGGCTAAATTTTGCCCGTGATATGTCCTGCTGCTGCAGTGCGGCGACCGACCCACAGCCGGGCTCCGACAACCCGAATAAATTCAGTTATTTCAATGGAATAGATAGCTGTGACGCAATCTTGACTTGATTCGGTGCGGTCAGTATGGTCCGCGCGGCTTTTGAGGGCGACGGGGCGTCGTTTTCCATCCCACGCAGCATCGTTTCGGGTCTCCGCAGCATGGCGCAAGGCACGAATCACGGCGAAGATGGAAACGGCGACAAATCGTCTCCCGACGAGGCCGCGCTTTCCGCAAGGCTCGGAAGTCTGGAGCAGCGGTTGTCCGAAATTCGGGACAGCCGAAACATCAGGACTGACCAACCTGGAGGTGGAGATAGCGGAGCCAGAGCCTCGGCGATGGCGCGCGGTCTCCGGCTTTCCTCGGAGTTGATTGCCGGCGTTGTCGTCGGAGCGCTGCTTGGCTGGGCTTTCGACCGTTTGCTGTCGACGTCGCCTTTCGGGCTCATCGCGTTCGTCCTGCTCGGCTTTGCGGCCGGCGTGCTGAACGTGATCAGATCGGCAGGTGTTGCTCCGGACGGAACCGGCCGTTAAGGAAAGCCGGATGATTTTGAACGAAGAACGCCGGCGTGGCCGGCGCTACCTTAAGAAGATGCCGCGCGGATGATCGATCCGATTGAACAGTTCAACATCGAAAAGCTCTTGACGATTGGCCATATCGGCAATCAGGAGATCGCCTTCACCAATTCATCCGCTTACATGTTCGGCTCGGTAGCGCTGATTTCGCTGCTGATGGTCGGTGCCGGCCGGCAACTGGTGCCCGGACGGCTGCAGTCGGTGGCCGAGATCAGCTACGAATTCGTCGCCAACACCATACGATCGAACGCCGGCAAGGACGGAATGAAGTTCTTTCCGCTGGTGTTTTCGATCTTCATGCTGCTGACCGTTTCCAACATCATCGGCGTCATTCCCTACGGGTTTACGATTTCGAGCCACATCATCGTCACGGCCGCACTGGCGGTGATGGTGTTCCTCACCGTACTGATTTACGGCTTCTACAAGAACGGTCTGAAATTCTTCAAACTGTTTGTGCCGAGCGGCATTCCGATTTTCATCCTCCCGCTCGTCGTGTTCATCGAGGTGTTCTCGTTCTTCCTGCGGCCGATCTCGCACTCGGTTCGTCTGTTTGCGAACATGCTGGCGGGACACATCGCGCTTGCGGTTTTCGCGAGCTTCATTCCGATGCTGGCGGGCCTCGGCATTGCCGGTTATGCCGGCGCCGTTCTGCCGCTCGGCATGGTGATCGCGCTGACCGCGCTTGAACTGCTGGTCGCGTTTCTTCAGGCCTACGTCTTCACCATCCTCACCGTCATCTACATCAACGATGCTATCCATCCGGGCCACTGATCCGGCCTCACTACCAAACCTCAAGAAGGAGTTCGTTTCATGGATCCGATTGCCGCGAAGTACATTGGCGCTGGTATTGCCTGCATTGGCATGGGTGGCGCCGGCGCGGGCGTGGGCATCATCTTCGGCAACTATCTTGCCGCTGCGGTGCGCAACCCTTCGGCAGCCCAGGGTCAGTTCGGCAACCTGATTTTCGGTTTCGCCGTGACCGAAGCGCTCGGCATCTTCTCGCTGCTGATCGCGCTCTTGCTGCTGTTCGCGCTCTGATCCAACGCCGATTCTCGGCCAATGAGATTTGGGAATCTGAATCTCACTTAGCCGGACAGGAGAAGCCCGTGGCTGAAAGTCATGGCAACGCCAAGGGCGCGGCCGCCCACACCGAGGCCGAGGGCGGCCACAAGGCGCCGTTCCCGCCGTTCCAGAAAGACACCTTTGCTTCGCAGTTGGTGTCGCTTCTGATCGCGTTCGTCGCGCTGTACCTGATCGTCTCGCGTATCGCGCTGCCGCGCGTCGGCAAGACGATCGACATGCGCCAGGACGCGATCGACGGCGATCTGGCGGAGGCGCAAAAGCTGAAGGATGAGTCCGACGGCGCGCTGAAGGCCTACGAAGCCGAATTGGCGGCAGCGCGCTCCCGCGCGCAGGCAATCGGCGCCGAGACCCGCGAAAGGCTGAGCGCGGCGTCCGAAGCCGAGCGCAAGACGCTGGAAGAGCGGTTGGCGCTCAAGCTGGCCGACGCCGAAAAGACCATCGCATCGACGCGCGAGGCGGCGATGCGCAACGTTCGCGGCATCGCCGCGGACGCGGCCTCCGCCATCGTGCAACGGCTGACCGGCGTCGCGCCGGACGGCTCGTCGGTGGGGCAGGCCGTTGACGCGTCCTTGAAAGGATAAGTTCGATGTTCGCCGAACCGGAATTTTGGGTCGCCGTCGCTTTCGTCATCCTGATGAGCGTGTTCGCCTATCTCGGCGTCCACCGCACCGTGCTGAAGGCGCTCGACAATCGCAGCGAGCGCATCAAGGCCGAACTCGACGATGCCCGACGTCTCAAGGAGGAGGCGGCAAAGTTGCTTGCGGAATACAAGGCGCGGCGCGCCACCGCGGAACGCGAGGCGCAGGACATCATCGCCTCGGCAAAGACCGAGGCCGAGCGCATCGCGTCCGAAGCCAAGACCAAAATGGAAGATTTTGTTGCCCGGCGCACCAAGACCGCCGAGAGCAAGATCGCGCTGGCCGAGGCGCAGGCGCTTGCCGACGTGCGCGCTGCCGCGGCCGACGCCGCGGTAACCGCCGCCTCCACCATCCTGTCGCAAACCGTGAAGGGCGGCCTCGCGGAGGATCTGCTGGCGAAGGGCATCGCCGAAGTTCGCGAAAAGCTGAACTGACGATTTCGATTCGAAAAAGCAAAGGCCGGCGCGATCGTCTCGCGCCGGCTTTTCTTTACCCCAAGCGATCACGGTTATCTCTTCCGCGGCGGTTTCGGCTCCGGCGTCAACGCCTGCGGATCGAAGCCAATGTAGAAGATGTAGTTCTCACTGGTGAGGCCCGGCGGCATCGTATAGCCAAGGTCTTCCCCGACCAGACTGAACGGCACGGTGGCGTCCTCCGACATCGCCACCGTGGTCCGGTAGACCTTGGTGGAAATCACCTTCTCATGGATGCCGGTCTGCACCACGGCGACACGAAGCGGGATTTCGACGGTCGCCGGCGCTCCCGCAGGGCCGGCAATGACACGGCCCTGAATACCGATCCGGGCGATGATCTGGCCGCTCGATCGCGTACAGTCGCGTGCGGTCCGCGTGATGGTCGCCTGATAGCGCAGCTCGCTTGCGACCGGCTGCTTGCCGGGCGGAGCTACCGAATAGGTGGAGGCGCCGGCGCGAATTCTTACGGCCGGACAATCCAGTTCGACGCCATCCGGCGCCGGCGGCGCTTCGCCCACGGCCTGCGATTTCGAGCCGAACAGTTGGCTGAACCGGTCGCCGATTGTCGGAAGCGAGCCGGAATCCTGCGAGGCAGAGAACGTGTTGCTGGTTCCGCTGCATCCTGCAAGCAGCACACCGGCGGTCGCAAGCCCAAGCGTGAGGCGCGCGGGGCCTGCCCGACCAGCCACCGCAGCCCGCTCGATCAGCCTGTGACGCATTGCCCAGAAATCCCCGACGAAAAGCCGTCCGCTCGTTTAGCGCGCCGGCCGAAGGGCGCGCGCGGCTGCTTATAGCAGTGCAATGGCGGCAAACCCAAGGCACCTGTCACAATGTTGAAACCAAAGGTTAACCGCGGAAATCCTCGGGCAGTAAGCCAAACAACAGATGATCCTGCCAGACCCCGTTGATGCAGAGATAGCGCCGCGCCAGACCCTCGCGGGTGAAGCCGCACTTTTCCAGCACCCGGATCGATGGCGCATTGGAGGGAATACAGGCGGCTTCGATGCGGTGCAGATTGAGCTCTCCGAACAGCGTCGGCAACAGCACGCGCAGGGCCGTCGTCATATAGCCGCGATGGGCGTGGGGCTGCCCCACCCAGTAGCCGATCGTGCCGGCCTGGACTATGCCGCGGCGCACATTTGCCAGCGTCACCCCACCGATCATCGCGCCGTCGGACTCCCGGAACACGACGAACGGATATGACCTGTCGGCGGCTACATCCTCGGCATAGCGGCGCAGCCGGCGGCGGTAGCCCGAACGCGTCAGATCGTCGGATGGCCAGATCGGCTCCCACGGCGTCAGATAATTCCGGCTGACTTCGCGCAAATGCGCCCATTGCAGAAAATCCGACATCTGCGGGGCGCGCAACAGCAAACCGTGGCCACGCGGCGCAAGCGCGGCCGGTCCGCTCGACGGCAAACGAAACAGGGCCATGCGTGAAACTCCCCGATGCTTTAACCTCGCCGCCGCGCAAGGGCCTTCAATGCAGGCGTGCTTTGACCTTCGACCTCGTCAATCCTTCCGCAAAAGCGACCGCCGTGTCCAGCCCCCTTCCGCTGCCAAGCGCTACGACGGCCGGGCGGCTGCGCGACAACAGGCCCCGCGCCGCATTTCGTGTCGATTCCACGTTCACGGCATCGATCCGGGCCACCAGCTCCTCGACCGCCAAAGGGCGGCCATAGGCCAGTACGTGACGCGCAAGCTGCTCGGCGCGGGAGCTGCAGCTCTCCAGCGCCATCAGCAGCCCCGCCTTCATTTGCGCCTTGGCGCGCGCGATCTCGGCCTCGGTCAAGGTCTCGACGGCATCGTTGATGACGTCGACGATCACTTCCATCATCTCCGGCGCGTCGCCGGGGTCGGTGCCGGTATAGAGCCCGAAAAAGCCGGTATCGGTATAGGGCGCATGGAAGGCGTAGATCGAATAGCACAGCCCGCGCTTCTCGCGCACCTCCTGGAACAACCGCGACGACATTCCGCCGCCGAGGATGTTGGTAAACACCTGAAGCGAAAACAGCGAAAGGTCGGTTTGCCGCACCCCCTCGAGCGCGAGCGTCAGATGCGCCTGCTCGAGTTCCCGGTGCACCACGCGGGAGGCGCCCTTGCCGAAGATCGCCGGCTGCGGCTTCGGCGCCGGCGCGCCGTCGAAGGTCGCAAATCGCGCGGCCACTTCCTCAACCACGCGCTTGTGATCGACGGCGCCGGCGGCGGCGACCACCATGTCGGGGCCGCGATAATGCGTCGAAAGATAACCCCGCAACATCTCGCGGTTGAAGGTTTTCAGCGTCTTTGCCGTACCCAGCAACGAACGCCCCATCGGCTGATCCGGGTAGCAGAGTTCGTTGAGGTGCTCGAACACGACATCGTCGGGCGTATCCTGAGCGGCGCCGATCTCCTGCACGATCACGCCTTTCTCGCGCTCCAGCTCATCGGGCACGAATGAGGGGTTGGCGAGAATGTCCGAGAGCACGTCGAGGGCGAGTGGAACATCGGCCTTCATGACGCGCGCATAATAGGCGGTGGTCTCCGTCGAGGTACCGGCATTGAGGTCGCCGCCCACTGCCTCGATTTCCTCGACGATTTCGCGCGAGGAGCGCCGCGTCGTGCCCTTGAACGCCATGTGTTCCAGAAGATGCGAGATGCCGTGCTCGTTGGGCTTTTCGTCGCGGCCGCCGACGCCGGCCCACACCCCGAGCGCCGCGGTCTCAAGGTGCGGCATCGTATCGGTGATGACGGTGAGGCCGGAAGGCAGCTTGGTCACTTCAACGCTCATCCGGCAACTCCTTGCTTCGCAGCACGGCTGACCGACTGCACAAATCTCGCGACTTCAACCTTGTCGTTCTTGGTAACCTCGATGCGCTCCGGCTTGGTCAGCAACCCCTCAAGCCAGGGCGGCAGTCCCGGCCTCACGCCGCAGGCGGCCTGAACGGCATCGGGAAATTTCGCGGCATGCGCCGTCGACAGCACGATGTTGGGAATTTTCGAGTCCGACGCATCGCGGTCGGCCACGGCGAGCGCCACTGCCGTATGCGGATCGACGAGATCGCCGGCCTCGCGCCAGGCCGCGCGGATGGCGGCGCTGGTCTCGGTCTCGTCGGCGCGGCCGGCGTCAAATTCCTCCCGGATCGTCGCCAGCACGGCATCGGGCAGCACGAAGCGTCCGGACTGCTTCAGCGACGCCATCAGCCTGCGGACGAGGCCGGCGTCACGGTGACTTGCCTCGAACAACAATCGCTCGAAATTCGACGAGACCTGAATGTCCATCGAAGGCGAGCTCGAGGCGTGGACCTCGCGCACTTCATAGATGCCGGTCTTGAGCGTGCGCGGCAGGATGTCGTTGACGTTGGCGGCGATCCGCAGCCACCTGATCGGCAAGCCCATGCGCTTGGCGACGAGGCCTGCAAAAATGTCGCCGAAATTTCCGGTCGGCACGGTGAAATCCACGATCCGCGCGGGCGCGCCAAGCGCCACCGCCGACGTGAAATAATACACCACCTGCGCCACGATCCGCGCCCAGTTGATGGAGTTCACGCCCGACAGCGCGACGGCATCGCGAAAATGGTGATCGTTGAACAGCTCTTTCACGATCGCCTGACAATCGTCGAAGGTGCCCTCGACGGCGAGCGCATGAACATTGCCGGCACTGGATGTGGTCATCATTCTACGCTGCACGTCGGAGATCCGGCCGTGCGGAAACAGCACGATCAGATCGACATTGTCGAGGCCGGCAAACGCATCGACCGCTGCCCCGCCGGTATCGCCCGACGTTGCGACCACGATGGTGGTGCGTTGCGCCCGCTTCGCCAGCACGTGATCCATCAGCCGCGAGATAAGCTGCATGGCGACATCCTTGAACGCCAGCGTCGGGCCGTGAAACAGCTCCAGCAGGAACTGGTTCGGCCCGAGCTGGTCGAGCGGAACCACCGCGGGATGACGGAAGGTGGCATAGGCCTCGTTGGCCATGCGCCCGAGATCGGCGTCGGAAATTTCCTCGCCGACAAAGGGACGGATCACGTCGACCGCAACCTCCCAATAGGGCCGTCCGAAAAATCCGGCGATGGTTTGGGGCAGGAGCTGCGGCCAGGTTTCGGGCACGTAAAGGCCGCCGTCGCGGGCAAGCCCCGTCAGCATCACGTCGCAGAAACCCAAGGCGGGAGCCTCCCCCCGCGTCGAAATGTAATGCGCCAAACCGCCCTCCAAAGGCCGCAACGTTAGACCTAAGCCTTTGATATAAGCTGATAATCTGATTTTTATGGCCGCGAAGCCGGGCCGCACCATAAGCGTTTTCGCGACAATGGGAAATGCCGCAATGGAGAGAAAACCAAACCGTCGGGC
>DATGGY010000169.1:0-11449 GCA_035308285.1 Bradyrhizobium sp.
CCTCGAAGTGAGAGTGCTCAAAACCGAGCACCACGTCGGAATACATTGTGATAAAGCGGCGGTAGCTGTCATAGGCGAAACGGCGATCGCCGGACAATTCGGCCAGCGCCTCGACCGTCTTGTCGTTGAGACCGAGATTGAGCACCGTGTCCATCATGCCCGGCATCGAGGCGCGGCCGCCCGAGCGCACCGAAACCAGCAGCGGATTTTGGGAATCGCCGAACGCCTTGCCGGTCAGTTTGCCGACATGCTCCAGCGCCTTCTCGACCTGGGCTTTCAATTCCTTCGGATAGGTTTTGCCGTGCGCGTAGAAATAGGTGCAGACCGTGGTCGGAATGGTGAAGCCGGGAGGCACCGGTAACCCGAGATTGGCCATTTCGGCGAGATTGGCGCCCTTGCCGCCGAGCAGATCGCGAAGGCCGGCCTCGCCTTCGGCTTTGCCTTCACCGAAGGTGAACACCCACTTACCGGATTTTGCGGCGGCAACTCTGCTGACCGGCTTGGCCGCGCTCTTCTTCAGCGCCTTGCGCGCACTGGCGGACGGCGCGGGCTTGGCCCGGACCGCCGCCGATGGCTTTGATTTCGCAGCAATTTTCTTTGGTTTAGCGACGGCTTTGGCCATGACAGAAAATAATCCGCAAGAGATGAAGAGATCGGCGCCTTACACCACTTTGAGGGGCCCGGCGCAAGCCGCGAAACCCTCCTCCCAAGCCTACAGATGAAGCCACTTCAATAGCCCGAGACCGATCAGGCCGTTGAGAATGAGAAAGATCGCGACGATCAGATTAAGCAGCCTCGGCATGATCAAAATCAGCAGGCCTGCGATCACGGAAATGATCGGTGAGATGTGGGCGACGGTGATGGTCATTTAGGGCGTCTCCGTTGGAGCGACGAGCGAAGGTCTCGAATCGAAGATGGGCACCTTATATCGCCCGGCGCCGTTCCACGACAGGAGACGCTTTGCGCCTCAATGGGTTCCCCACTGGTCAAAAAATGACCGGCGACGCAATCGGACGATCGGCATTTTCCGGGGAACGATGCCGCGCGCGATGCATTGGGTCGGTTGCATGCCGGCTTTACGCCGGCACGCCTCATTACGCGAAGGAGCAGAGCATGCGGAACCACATACTGGCCATCTCAGCAATCATGGCCACCATGAGCGCACCGATCGCGGCGCAGGCGCAGAGTGACACCGTCGGCATCGTGCGCGGCGACGTCGTCGGCATCGCGATCGAGCAACGCCCGGCATTCCGCGAATACGTCGTGCGCGAGCGGGTACCGAACTACACCATTCCGGATCGCGTGGTTGTCGGCGGCGTGCTGCCGGAAGCCGGCGTCACCTATTACGACGTACCGCAGACATTCGGCGCCACGCCATATCGATACACCGTCGTGAACGGCCGGACCGTGCTGGTCGAACCGCGCTCACGCCGCATCGTTCAGGTGATCGAGTAGCGCGCCTGGACGCATCGTCCGGCTTGCCGCAGCGGCTTACCGGACCTGTAGGCCCCGCCCGGTCTCCCCCCGCCCGGGCGGGGTTATTTTTTAGCCAAGATGTGCCGGTTTCGCTAGGACGTGCCGGCCTTCCGTCATTGCGAGCGAAGCGAAGCAATCCATCGCTCGGCAACGGCAGAATGGATTGCTTCGTCGCTCCGCTCCTCGCAATGACGGTCGAACGGCTAAGACACCCTTCCACACCACGATGCGGTGCGCGATCCATCGACTGCTCAACCCTCGATCTTGGAAAAATCCGCGACCGCCCGCGTGGCGCTGCGGATTTCGTTCAAGAGCTTCAGGCGGTTTTCGCGCACCTTGGCGTCGTCGTCGTTGACTTTGACCTTGTCGAAGAACGCGTCTACCGCCGGACGCAACTGGGCCATGTAACTCATGGCGGCGGCGAAGTCCTCGTTCATCACGGCGACGCTGGCCTCGACCTTCACCAGGTCAGTCGCGTCAGCGAGCGCCTTTTCTTCCGCAAGGCTGTAGAGCGCCGGATTCGGTGCGCCTTCGAAGGTCCGCTTGTCGCGCTTCTCCTCGATCGCAAGGATATTGCTTGCGCGCTTGGTGCCGGCAAGCAGGTTCTTGCCGTCGTCGGTATCGAGGAACTTGCCGAGCGCCTCGACGCGGCGGACCACCATCAACAGATCGTCCTGGCCTTCGAGCGCGAACACGGCGTCGACGAGATCATGACGCGCGCCCTGCTCGCGAAGCTGGACTTTCAGGCGATCGGCGAAGAAGGCAATAAGGGCCGTAGTGATATCCGCAGAATACTCAGATTCAAATTCGCGCTGCCGAGACTTCAGCAATGCCTCGGAGACAGGTCGTTCAGAAACTCCCTTAAGTTGCGATTTTAGTGTCTGACCTGCCAATTTGGCCGAAACCTCAATTGCGTTTCCGGCAGGAACTACCACTGCGGCGAAGTTGACCACCCGCCTTATAATGTTCGGAATGACCTCCCGTAGCGGTAATTTTAAGTTAGATTCAAGGACGATCCGAATTACACCCAAAGCGGCTCGGCGAAGACCATAAACATCGCCTGAGCCATCGGGCTTCTCGCCGTTAACCCAGAAGCCCACGAGCATGCTCAGTTTATCAGCCAGCGCGACACTAATCGATACTGGGGCCGTAGGAACGGTATCTCTGGGGCCTCGCGGTTTATAATGCTCCTCAATAGCGACTGCGACAGCCTCGTCTTCTCCTTGCTTCTCGGCGTAGTGCCGCCCCATCCGACCTTGGACTTCAGGAAATTCCCCAACCACTTCCGTAAGGAGATCGGCCAATGCTAACTTGGCTGCTCGTTCAGACTTTTGGGTATCGGCACCAACAATCGTTGCCAAATATCCAGCAGATTCGACGTTGCTAGTTACTCTTGCAGCCTGTGTACCGATCTGCTTGTGAAAGACGATCTTGTCGAATTTCGGCAAACGATCTTCGAGTTTTGTCTTCAGATCGGTCTCATAGAAAAACTTGGCGTCCGCGAGCCGCGCGCGGATCACGCGCTCGTTGCCGGCGACGATCGCAGTGCCGCCGTCGGAGGCCTCGATGTTGGCGGTGAGAATGAACTTGTTGGCGAGGTTGCCGGTCCTGGGATCGTTGACCACGAAGCACTTCTGGTTGTTGCGGATGGTGGCGCGGATCACTTCGGCGGGAATCGACAAAAACTCCTTGTCGAACGAACCCATCAGCACCACCGGCCATTCGACGAGACCGGCGACCTCGTCGAGCAGCCCCTGATCCTCGACGAGTTCAAAACCTTGCGCAAACGCCAATTGCCTCGCGTCAGTGAGGATCGTGTCCTTGCGGCGCTCGGGATCGAGCACGACCCTGGCGTCGAGAAGCTTTACTTCATAGTCCTCGAAGCGGCGCACCGAAATCGCCGCCGGCGCCATGAAGCGGTGGCCGAAGGTGATCTGGCCGGCCTCAATGCCGTCGACGGCAAATTTCACGATTTCGGGCTCTTCGGTTTCCAGCCCAAAGGTCGCGGTGATGGCGTGCAGCGGACGCACCCACGAGAGCGCGCCTGATTTCGCCGAGCGCGCGCCCCAGCGCATCGATTTCGGCCACGGAAAGGTGCGGATGATGACCGGCAAGATTTCCGCGAGCACCTCCAGGGTGGCGCGGCCGGGCTTTTCGATCAGCGCAACATAAAAGTCGCCCCTCTTCGGATCGCGCTGGATTTGCGTTTCGTCGAGCGAGGCCAGTCCGGCCGATTTGAGAAAGCCCGCGATTGCGGCCTGCGGCCCGCCGACGCGCGGCCCCTTGCGCTCTTCCTTCAGGTCGGCCTGCCGCGGTGGAATGCCGTGGACGGTGAGCGCGAGCCGCCGCGGCGTCGCGAAGGCTTTCGCGCCTTCATAGACGAGCCCCTCCGCGACAAGCCTGTCGGTCACCATCCGGCGCAGATCGTCGGCCGCCCTCGCCTGCATGCGCGCGGGAATCTCCTCGGAGAACAGTTCGAGAAGGAGATCAGGCATGAGTCTACTCCCCTCCCCCCGCCTGCGGCGGGGAGGGACGCAAATAGGCACCCACAGGTCCCCGGTTTAAAATCGCGCTCACCTGGGACCGTCCGCAGCCGCCCCGCCCGCCTCGGTGTGCACCCAGGCCTCGCCGCAGGCTTTGGCGAGCTCGCGCACACGCATGATGTAGCTCTGCCGCTCGGTCACCGAGATCACGCCGCGGGCGTCAAGCAGGTTGAAGACGTGGCTTGCCTTGATGCACTGGTCATAGGCGGGCAGCGCCATCAGGTGTTCCTTGCGGTTGCCGCTGTCCTTCCAGCCGGCCTCGAGATATTTCCGGCAGGCCTGCTCGGCCATCTTGAACTGCGCGAACAGCATCTCGGTATCGGCGAATTCGAAATTGTGCCGCGAATATTCCTGCTCGGCCTGGAAGAAGATGTCGCGATAGGTGACCTTATCGTCGCCCTCGCGGCCATTGAAGTTGAGGTCCATGATGCGGTCGACGCCCTGCAGGTAGCAGGCAAGCCGTTCGATCCCATAGGTGAGTTCGCCGGCGACCGGCGCGCATTCGACGCCCGCGACCTGCTGGAAGTATGTGAACTGCGATATCTCCATACCGTCGCACCAGCATTCCCAACCCAACCCCCAGGCCCCAAGCGTCGGGCTCTCCCAGTCGTCCTCGACGAAGCGGATGTCGTGCAGATGCGAATCGATGCCGATCGCGGCGAGCGATTTCAGATAAAGCTCCTGGATGTCGGCCGGCGACGGCTTCAGGATCACCTGAAACTGGTAGTAGTGCTGAAGCCTGTTCGGATTTTCGCCGTAACGGCCGTCCTTCGGCCGCCGCGACGGCTGCACATAGGCCGCGTTCCAGCGCTTCGGACCCAGCGCGCGCAAAGTGGTAGCCGGGTGAAAGGTGCCCGCGCCCACCTCCATATCGTAGGGCTGCAGGATCACGCAGCCGTAATCGGCCCAATAACGCTGCAGCGTCAGGATCAATCCCTGGAACGAGCGTTCCGGGCGCATATGCGCAGGCAAGGCATCCATCGTCGGTCGGTCTTGGCGAGGAACGGGCTTAAGCGCGCGGGACCGTATCGGCGAGGGCCAAAGGAATCAAGGCGACGGGATCAGCCCGGGCGGTAGGCGCCGGTGTTGGGATCGCGCCGCAGCGTCGGGATATCGCGCGATCGGGCGGCTTCCGCGACCCGTGCGAGGCGGGCCTCCTCCAATTCCTGGTTGACCCTGACGGCAGTCCGGTAAGCCCAGCGAACCACTGCGAGCCCTCCCAGGGCGGCGGCGAATACGACAAGCGGCGGCATCGGTCGATCCTTGTTCATTCATCACGCCCCTGTCGGTCATTGTCGCCCAAGCCGACCCGCCCTGCAATCGGATCGCCCCGAGACCAAATGGCGCGGGTCGATCGGCTCAAAACCCGAATTTAGCCCAAATTGCCCGGCTTTCGAGCGCCGAAATCAGGTCCTCCGGCAGGCTGGGCGTTCTCTCCAGGTCGGCCAGCGTTCCAGCCGAGCGGCGGCCCAGAAGACCTGACAGCATCCCGGTAGAAGGCGCGATCACGGGGGTCTGGACCTTTTCGCCGTAGCGGGCGCGCAGTGTCGAACGCAGATCGCCGATCGCATCCGCAAGGCCAAAGGACACCGAGGTCTCTCCGGCCCAATACTCGCCGGTGAACAGAACATCGTCGGCAGCCTTCAGCCGGGCACCCCGGCTCTGCTTTACCAGCGCGATGAAGATCGTATGGATCTCGCGCTGAAGCGCTTTCACCCGCTCGACGTCATCGGGGTTTTCCGGCAGGAACGGATCGAGCATCGCCTTGCGCGTGCCCGCCGTATAAAGCCGTCGCTCGACGCCGACTTTCTTGATCAGTTCCTGAAAGCCGAAGAAGCCTCCGACGACGCCGATCGAACCAAGGATGGAAGAAGGGTCGCAGAAAATCTCGTCGCCCGCGCATGCGATCATGTAGCCGCCGGAAGCCGCGACATCTTCGACGAACACCAGCACCGGGAGCTTCTTTTCCGCGGCCAATTGCCGGATGCGCAGATAGATCTGGCGCGACTGCACAGGCGAGCCGCCCGGCGAATTGATCACCAGCGCCACCGCCTTTGCGTTCCTCACGGAAAAGGCGCGCTCAAGTGTCCGTGCAACGCCCGCCAGCGACATTCCCGGGCGCAACGGCGTCACGGCGCCGATCGTGCCGGAAAGACGCACCACCGGGACCACGGCAGTGCCCCGCCGCAGCCGCGCCGGAACCCACTCCATCAGCTTTTCAATCGGGGCCGGCCATCTCCGGGGATCGTTAGCTTGTTCCGTCATCCGTTACCTCAAATTAACCATTTTTTATCACCCGAGTGTCATTGAACTGATCAAACGCATTCGCACTCCGGCCGTAAATTCAACTCGTCACGATATCAGCGGGGCAAGACATGAAAATCTATCTGCTTGTGATGCTGATCGGTATCCTTTTGACAGCTATTCATTTCACTTCGACGCCGAAACAAAGCTCCAGGACGTTGCCGCAATAGCCTGTTGGCTTTTGTCAGGCGTATCCGTCAGGGTATCGCCAGCGGCAATGCCCCCTTCCCGGCCAGAATATCCTGAACCTTTTGATTGGGCCGCGCCGGCTCGTCGTTGAGAAGCAGTGCGGGCAGCACGCGGGTCGGCGCCTTACCACCTTTCACCGCGCGAACCAGCAAGCGAATTGCCGGTGACGTCACATCGGCGTGAACGGGCAAGATGGCGAGGCTGCCAAAACCACGATCGAGCGCCGCCAGAACCTCGGCAATTTCGTCCGCGCGCCAGATTATGGTTAGAACGCCGCCGGATTTCAGGATGCGCCGGCTGGCGTGAACCCAGCTTTCGAGGGTCGCGGCTGAAGCCACATGGGCGATCTCGCGGGCCCTGTCCGGCGAGGCGCGGTGGCGCGCGGAATCGTTGAACGGCGGATTCATCAGGACGACGTCGACGCTGTCGGACGACAGGCCTGTCGCCGCAAACGCGCTCGCGGCAGCGGCCACGTCCAGCACAATCGTTTCGGCCGCGATGGCGTTCAACGCGGCATTGCCGCGGGCAAGCTCTGCCAGCGTCTCGTCGATTTCGACCAGTACGAGTTTGATTCCGGTCACGCGCTTGGCGACCGCGAGCCCCGCAGCGCCCACGCCGGCGCCGAGGTCAACCACGCGATCGCCCGGCCGGGCCGGGGTCGCCGCCGCCAGCAGCATCGCGTCGTGACCGGCGCGGTGACCCGATTTCGGCTGGCGCAGACGCAAGCTCCCGCCGAGAAAGGCATCCTCGGTCAATTCACCCAGGGGCTCAATCATCGGCCCGCAGCTCGTGGGCCAGGCCGGCATCGCGGAGAATTTGGCGCGCCTCGCGGTTATCATCTTCATGGACCAGAATCCGGCGCGGCAGGACGCCAAGCGAGCCCTCGATGATACTCATATTTTGATCGAGCACGAGATGGTGGATATTCGCGCCGTCAAGCAGCGCGCCGATGGCTGAAACCAGCACAATATCGTTGGTCCGAACCAATTCCCGCACCTTGTTCTCTCCTTTGTCGACCCGCGCCTTACGATCTGTTGTATTTGTTATTACCGCGCGCCCTTGCCGCGCTAGCCTGCTCTTTCTATGGTTATATCCGAGGATAGAGCCATTTGGGAAAATGTGGAGACCAGCGTGGCGGTTATTGTACCCTTCGAAAGCCCATCGGACGCTTCGATAGATCGGCTGGTCGGGCTTGTCGCCGCCGACATGGAGCGGGTGAACGCGACGATTCTGTCGCGAACCGGCTCGGAAGTCAGCATGATCCCGGAGGTCGCAAACCACCTGATTTCCTCCGGCGGGAAAAGGCTGCGTCCGATGCTGACCTTGGCGATGGCCAATCTAACCGGGTATTCCGGCGACGGCCATATCAAGCTCGCCGCGTCCGTCGAATTCATGCATACCGCCACCTTGCTGCATGATGACGTGGTCGACGAAAGCGAATTGCGCCGCGGCAAGCTGTCAGCACGCATGCTGTGGGGCAACGAGGCGAGCGTGCTGGTTGGCGACTTCCTGCTCGGCCAGGCCTTTCGCATGATGGTCGAGGTCGGCTCGCTACGCGCGCTCGATATCTTGTCATCGGCGGCGGCGACGATCGCCGAAGGCGAGGTGATGCAGCTTGCGGCGGCGAAAAATACCGCCACGACGGAAGACGAATATCTTGCGGTCATTCGCGGCAAGACCGCCGAACTGTTCGCCGCCGCGTGCGAGGTGGGCCCGGTGATCGCCAATCGCCCGAAAGCCGAACAGACCGCCTGCCGCTCCGTCGGCATGAATCTGGGTATCGCGTTTCAGCTCGTGGACGACGTCCTGGACTATGGCGGCAAGTCCGCCAAGCTCGGCAAGAATGTCGGCGACGATTTCCGTGAAGGCAAGATCACGCTGCCGGTGGTGCTGGCGTTCCGCCGCGGCAATGATGGCGAGCGCGAGTTCTGGGTCAGGGCGCTGGAGCGCGGCGAGATCGGCGAGGGCGATCTCGACCACGCCGTCGGCCTGATGACCAAACACCGCGCCCTCGAGGACACCATCAACCGCGCCCAGCATTACGGTGCAATGGCGGTCGACGCGCTGGCGCTGTTTCCTGCTTCACCGATGAAATCCGCGCTCGAACAGGTGGTGGCATTCTGCCTGGCCAGAACGCATTGAGGTCCTCACCCTGAGGAGCGCGCCCTCCTCGCCATGAGGGTCTTCAACTAGCTCAGCACGCCCGCATGCACCCACCACTGGGGATGATCGAGCTGAAGCTTTTGCGCCGCGCGCTGCGCCTCTGCGGTGTTCTCGTAGATGGCAAAGCAGGTCGCGCCCGATCCCGACATCCGCGCCAGCCATGCACCGTTGGTGGCGTTGAGCGCCGAGATCACCTCGCCGACGATCGGCTGGATGCGCGCGGCCGGAGCTTCGAGATCGTTGGTGCCTGCGGAAAGCGCTTCCACCCATTCTTCGAGCGAGCCTCCCTGATCCGGCCATGCCGTTGCCTGAAGCACGTCGCTGGCGCCCACCAGCAACTCGCCGCTGCGCACGCCCAGCGCCTCGAACACGTCTTTGGTGGCCAAGGGAACGCGAGGGTTGACAAGCACGCAAGGCATTTTGGGCAAAGCAAGCGGCAGCAGCGTTTCGCCAACGCCCGTCATGACACAGGCGTGCGAGGCGAGACAGACCGGCACGTCAGCGCCGGTGGTTTGCGCGACTTCGACCAACCGCGAATCGTCGAGGGCAAGTGCGTTGGCCTTGGCCAGCAACCGCAGCGCCGCTGCGGCATCGGCCGAACCTCCACCGATACCGGCGGCGACCGGCAGCACCTTGTGAAGCGTGAATTTGCCCGTTTTCATATCCGGCACACACTCGCCGAGCAATCGCGCCGCCTTGAGCACCAGGTTATCGGCAAGCTCTCCGCAGGCCTGCGCCAGCGGCCCGGTGGTATTGAGGTGCAGTTCCCGACCGAGCGTAAGCGTCAGGCGGTCGGCACAATCGGCAAACGCAACCACGCTTTCGAGGTCGTGGTAGCCGTCAACCCGCCGCCCAACCACCCGAAGCGTCAGGTTGACCTTGGCGCGCCCGTCTTCGACGAGCGCAAATGCAGAGGATTTGCCGATCGCTTCAGGTGCTCCACCGGACGTCATAGCGAATGCAAAATCCAAATCGACTGCGCTGTAATGATGTTTCTAAGCGTCTCTTGTCTCAGATGGGAGGGCAGCGGCGACAACTCGGGGGCGTCCGAGCCGCAGCCATGGCCCCCGACAGTCTTCTTGCTCAGCCGCCCTTGTCGTCTTCCTTCTTCTTTTCTGCGGTAGCCGCCGAGGAGGTATCGTCCGGCAATCCGTTTTCGATCTTGGCCTCGATCTTCGGCAGATCTTCCGGTTCGGGCTTCAGGTCGCGGGCGTGCGCCCACTGAAACCGGGCTTCCAGCGTGCGGCCAACGCGCCAATACGCATCGCCGAGATGATCGTTGATGGTCGGGTCCTCGGGCTTGAGGTCGATTGCCCGCTCGAGATTTTTCACCGCGTCCTCATAATTGCCGATGCGGTAATAGGCCCAGCCGAGCGAGTCGACGATGTAGCCGTCGTCTGGACGCTGATCGACGGCACGCTTGATCATCTTCATGCCTTCGTCGAGATTGACGCCCTGATCGATCCACGAATAGCCGAGATAGTTGAGGACGTGAGGCTGCTCGGGTTGCAGCTCAAGCGCCTTGCGCATGTCCGCTTCGGCCTTGCTCCACTGCTTGGACCGCTCCTCGCAGATGCCGCGGTAATAATAGTAGACCCAGGTGTTCTTGTCGGGAGCCGGCGGCAGAATATCGATGCCTTGCGAATAGGTCAGGACGCAATCGGCGAACTTCTTGCGGCCACGCTCGATATTGCCGAGCGCCATCACGGCTTCGATGTCCTTGGGATCCTCAGTCGTGACGCCCTTGAGTATCTTGATCGCCTCGTCGGTGCGGTCGGCGGCGTCGAGGTCGATCGCGAGCTGGATTTGCGCATTGCGCTTCAGCGCCGAGCCGGCCGGCATGCGCTCATAGACCTTGATCGCCATCGCCGGCTTCTTTACCGACTCATAGAGATCGGCCAGCGACAGCAGCGCCAGCGGATGGTTCGGCGCGAGGTAGAGCGCAAGCTGCAAATAGACCAGCGCAAGGTCCTCGCCGCCGCGGCGCGTCAACGACGCGCCAATGCCGTAGAGCGCTTCCGCTGCGCCCGATTGCGGCGAATCGACCAGCGGCGGCAGCTTCTTGCCGGCCTTGGTCTCGCGCAGTCCTTCCAGCACCAGTGGATGGCGCGGGAGCTTCTTGTCGAAGGCCTCATAAATCGCCTCAGCCGACGCAGCATCCTTGTTGCGCGACAGCCAGCGCGCATAGTCGTCGGAGACGCGCAGCATGGAATCCTCGAGCTTGTAGGCCCGCTCCAGACGAATCCCGGCCTCTTTCTCCTTGCCCGCGAGTTCGAGGATCATCCCGGAATGCAGGTCCTTGAAAATCGGATACCACTCCGGACCGGTCAGCTTGTCGATGTTGGCCACCGCCGCCTTGGTGTCGCCGGCGCCGTAACTGGCCCAGCCGGACAGCAACGTTGCGACCAGATCCGTGATCGGGCCGCGTATCGACTGGCTGATGTTGGCCTGCGCTGCGGCGTATTTCTTCAGCTTCAGATCGCGGACACCGACGACCAGCCGTGCCACGCGATTATTCTTGTCGACCGCGAGGATGCGGTCGGCGAGCTTGACGGACTCGTCGATATCGCCATCCGCGAGCGAGGAAATGAACGCCCGATCCAGCAATTCGTTGTTTTTCGGGTCGGTGCGAAGCGCCGAGCGATAGAAGGTCGCGGCCGAACTGGCGTCGCGTTCGACACTGGCGTGGCGAGCGGCGAGATAACTGCCGGAGGTCGTCAGCGTTTTGAGATCGTGATTGGTCGGAAACTGCGGGGAATTGTCGGTCGGATGCT
>DATGGY010000170.1:0-7076 GCA_035308285.1 Bradyrhizobium sp.
AACTTGACGCCAGCGTCGGGGCGTCAGGACCACACGACTTCGCCGTCCGCTTCCGGCGCCGCCCGTCTTGCGTCGCCAAAGCGTCCACCGCATCCCGCACCCAACGTTGATGACGTTGCGCAACGCCCCTCTTTCGGGACAGGACGGCGCGAAACATACACCTGATTTGCATTTCTGAAAAACAGAAATATTTTTCAAAAGGGGGCTGGACAAGCGATTTATCTTGAGTAGCGCTCATTCGCTGATTTGCCCGTCGGCATGACTGCGTGCGCGACTCCATCGCTCGCATAACGCGAATTCCGTCGCGCGTCCGGCAATGCGCCTTAACTCATCGTGTTGGATCGCAGGCCGCGAAGAGCCTTGAGCGGCAGACCACATGAAGTGAGTAGCCCAGTCAGCAGCAACGTCGCGGCAACAAGCGGCGAGGCGCTATTCGATGACTTCGTCGGCGATCGAAAGCAGCGTCGGCGGCACCACTACGCCCATCGCGCGGGCCGTTGCGAGGTTGATGATGAATTCGAACCGGGTCGCCTGGCCCACCGGCAGGTCGGAAGGCTTCTCCCCCTTGAGGATGCGTCCGGTATAGATCCCAGCTTGGCGGCCCTGGTCGGTTGGGAGCGGCCCATAGCTCATCAGCCCGCCGGCAGCGGCCCAATCGCGAGAGAAAAAAATCGCCGGGACAGCGTGGCGGGCGGCCAGCGTGAGGATTTGGGACTGTCGGTCAAACAGACGCGCGTCGTCGAGCACCAGAAAGGCATCGACCCGCTTTTGCAGAAGCTCGGCAAAGGCTGCGTCGATTGCATCAGTGCCGGTGAAAACGATTTCCACCTGGCCGCCGATCGCCGCAGCCGTCGATTGCGCGTCTTTGCTCACGCGATCCACATACGGATAGGTCCGCGTGAGGAGCACGCCAAAGCGCCCGGCTCCGGGAAGGAGTTCATGCAGAAGACCAATCTGTTTCGGCACAATTTGGCTGGCCATGTCGGTGAAGCCGGTCACATTGCCGCCGGGCCGGTTGAGGGTCGCAACCAGGCCGAGTTTGACGGGGTCCCCGGACGTGCTGAAGACAATCGGAATCGTGGTGGTCAGCGCTTTGGCGGCGAGCGCCCCCAATGAGGATCCTGGTGTGGCAATGACGTCGACTTTGCGCTGGATTAAATCGGCCGCGAGTTCAGGGTTCTGGCCGGCCCCTTCCGCCCATCGAAACTCTATGACGACGTTCTTGCCCTCGACGAAGCCTGTTTCGCTCAACCCTTTTCGGAACGCCGCCAGCATGCGTGCGCCCGCTTCCGGCGGACCGGGGCGGAGAAACCCGACCACCGGCAACGAACGCTGTTGCGCTCGCGCGACCATCGGCCACGCCGCCGCGATGCCAAGCCCCGCGATGAACTCCCGGCGCCGCACCATTCGTTCCCCGCCAGCAATTTGCCCCTAGCCTATCCCGTACCGGATTACGTTTGGGAACTATTTTTCGTTGGGTCTGCCGCAGGTGCGTGCTGCCGTTTCCGGCATCGTCGCGAGCTTCGCGCGCCCAAACCCCGGTGCTTCGCGAGCCGGAGGAAATCGGAAGCTGATCGGCTCGCGCCTTAAACCACCGCGTTTCGCTTGATCAGTTCGCGATAAAAGGATGCAGAGAGCTTTGGCGTGCGGCGTTGCGTGGCGAAGTCTACCCGGTAAAGGCCGAAGCGCTTCTCGTATCCATCGATCCATTCGAAATTGTCCATCAGGCTCCACAGGAAGTATCCGAGCACAGGCACGCCCTCGGAAGTCGCGCGCTGCAACTGCGTCAGATAGTTGCGCAAGTACATGATCCGATCCACGTCATATGTATTGCCGTCTGCGGCCAATTCGTCCGCCGCCGAGGTTCCGTTCTCGGTGATGTAAATCGATTTGACGTCCCAGAGCTTCGCCACCTGGCGCGGCGCCCAATACATCGCCTCCGGGGCGATCCTGAGCCAGTTCGAATCCATGCGCGGAAACGATGTGGAAAACGGCAGCAGGGCAAAGCCGCTCGCGTCTTCGGTCGCCACGACATAGTGGTGCGGCACGTAGATGTTGAGCCCGACAAAATCGACGGGCGACGAAATGACTTTCAAATCCTCTTGCGTGAATTTCGGGGCATTGGCGCCGGCATAGGCCAGGAATCCGTCGGTGTATTTGCCCTCCAGGATCACGGTTAGATAGCCTGCATTGAGTTCACGCGTGGCAATTTCCGACGCGCGAATGTTCGCGGGCGTCTCGATGGCGGGGATACAGACCTCGAGGTTCTCGGCTGGACCGACCCGGGTTCCGCTTCGCGCGTTTGCCCGGATCGCCTGCACGGAAAGACCGTGCCCGAGTGCCACATGGTGTCTGACCTGGTTCAATTCCGGTTGGGACAATGTCAGGCCTGGCGCGTCGATTCCCGCACCGTAGCCGGAATAGACAAGCCTCGCGCATTCGTTGACCGTGAATATATTCTTCACGCGATCGCTGATGCGGCCTGCGACATATCCCGAATAATCCGCAAATGCCTTGGACGTGTCGCGTGACATCCAGCCGCCGAAACGATCCTGGAGCGCCTGCGGCAAATCCCAATGATACAATGTTGCGAAGGGTTCGATGCCATTCGCCAACAGTTCATCCAGGAGTCGATTGTAGAAATCCATGCCCTTGGGATTTGGCGAACCGGTTCCTTCCGGGAAAATACGCGGCCAAGCAATCGAAAAACGATAGGCCTTTGCGCCGAGCTCCTTGATGAGCCGAACGTCCTCCTTGTAGCGATGGTAGTGGTCATTGGCGACGTCCGCATTGCTCTGATCGAGAATCTTGCCCGGCGTATGAGCAAAACGATCCCAGATCGACGGGCCCCGGGCGTCCTCGTTGACGGCCCCCTCGATCTGATAGGCCGATGTCGCCGTGCCCCACAAAAAACCGCCCGGAAAGAGGTTCTGATTGAGCAAGTAGTTTGGCGTGCGTTCGCCGGACTGAGCAGATTCGGCTGGTTTCGCTGATATTCCGAGGGCGGACCATCCTGCGATTCTGGCAAAATGGCGTCGGGAAAGGCGGTTGAACAACATCACGTCACTTGTTGGGGCCAAGACAAATTTGCTATCAGGGCAGAAACCTGATTGTCGCACTCGGACATATCCGGCGCATGCCGACCTAATTGCGGACCGCTTGACCATAATCGACAAGCCTCCCGGAGGACAGAACCAATTGCCGTTCGTACGCCGCTGGCGTTTCTTCTCGCATCCCTGACGGTTATTGCCGCGGTCTGGTGGTGGTTGGCCAAGCCGGTCACGCTGGAGCGTGCTCCGCTCGATCCAGGCGCGAAACTGGATTGCGTGTCTTATGCCCCGTTTCGGGACGACCAGACTCCGCTGAACAAGGAATTGATTGTCAGTCCCGAACAGATCCGCGAGGATCTCGTCGAGATTGCCAAAATATCCAACTGCGTGCGCACCTATTCCGTCGACAACGGATTGGACAAGGTGCCCGAGCTCGCATCTCGGGTCGGGCTCAAGGTCTTTCTCGGAGTCTGGATCGGTAACGGCCGTCTCAAGAATGCGCAACTGGTGGAGACCGCGGTTTCGCTGGCTAAGGAATATCCGGGCACGATTGGGGCGATCATCGTCGGCAACGAGGTGTTGTTGCACGGAGACATGACCCCCTCCGATCTTCGGGAGCTGATCCGTTCCGTCAAGGCGCGCGTGAACGTGCCGGTGACTTACGCCGACGTCTGGGAATTCTGGCTACGCTACCGGGAAGTTCAGGACGCCGTCGATTTCGTCACGATTCATGTCCTGCCGTATTGGGAAGACCTTCCGGTCCGCGCCGAAGACGCAGCCGCCCATGTCGCCGCCATTCACCGGCGGCTGTCGCTTGCCTTTCCAGGCAAGGAGGTCCTGATCGGCGAAACGGGCTGGCCCAGCATGGGGCGGATGCGGGAAGCCGCGTTGCCATCGCCCGTCAATCAAGCGCGCGTCATCTCGGAGATCCTTCATCTCGCCAAACACGAAAACTTTCGCGTCAATCTGATCGAGGCCTTCGACGCCCCGTGGAAGCGCTATTGGGAAGGATCCGTGGGCGGCTATTGGGGCTTGTTCGATGCACAACATCGCAAGCTGAAATATCCGCCGGGCCTTGCCATCAGCAACTATCCGTTCTGGAAGATGCAGATGGGAAGCGGCATGGCGCTGGCGATTTGCGTGTTCGGCGCCGCCTGGCTGACCTTGCGACGCAGACCGTGGCCACCCCGGCTTTCCTCCTGGATCGCGGTGGCGCTGTCGGCGACCGCGGCCGGAACCCTGCTCGGGATAGCCGCCGACAAGATGGTGCATGAAAGCTACGGCATCGGCGGTTGGCTCGAATGGGGGGCGCTGCTGGCCGTCGCCGTCGCCTCACCTGTGCTTTGCGCAAGCGCCGTGATGTCGGGACGCGCGCTGCCGACATTTCTGGAATTGATGGGCCCGCGCGAAAGCAGAAGCCAGTCTTTTCCCACGATGCTGCTCGGGCTCGTGCTGACCGTCACGACGCTGATCGCAGCTCAGACCGCGCTCGGCGCCGTGTTCGACGCGCGCTGGCGGGATTTCCCGTTCGCCGCGCTGACGATGGCAGCGGTGCCATTCTCGTCGCTCACGCTGCTTAACCGTCCAAAGGGAGGGGGACGCCCGATCGCGGAAGCCGTGTTCGCATGCCTATTCCTCGCGGCCGCGCTCTATTCCATCTTCATGGAGGGCACCCAGAACTGGCAGGCGGTGTGGACGGCTGCTGCCTATTTGCTGTTCGGGATGACGCTGTGGCAGGCGCGGAGCAAGGAAAGCGGCAGCGTTCAATACGAGCTGTATCGCGTCCCGGAATCCGCGTCCTAGCGGCTCGGACGGCATCGCCAAGGGCAAGCTATCGCGCCGATGGAATGACCCGCAGCTTCTCGCTAGCCAGTCCTGCGCGCCCTGACGAAATGGCCGCCGGGTCCGATCACGATGCCCTGGCTGAGAGCGCCATAGAAGCGCGCGGCGATTTCGCTCAGGCCGAGGTCCTCAACGATCCCGAAACCTTTGTGGTTCAGCAATCCAGCGAGTTCGGCCGGATCAAAGAGGCTAAGCCAGGGCTCGCCGCGCGAAGCCGCTCTTGCGGCCATGGCCATCACACTGGCACGACGCTCGTCCAGATAATTTTCGAATGGTTCGGCGTAGTCGAACACGACTTCGGATTCCGGCACGCGGGCGATGAAATCCAGCGTCAGGAGAAACGCATCGCGGCTCAGATATGGCACCACGCCGAGCCACTGGAAGAATGCAGGGCGATCGGCCCGAAAGCCCGCGCCCGCGAGCCCGTCGGCCAGGCTTTGCCGCTCGAAATCGACCGGCGCGAAGGTGAGAGATGCGGGTATGACGAGACCCGCCTGTTTCAGGCGCTCCCGCTTCCAGACCTGCGTTGCCGGGTAATCGACCTCGAATACGCGGACCCCCAGTCCTGCATATGGGTTGCGCAACGAGAACGTGTCGAGGCCCGCGCCAAGCACGACGATCTGGCGTACGCCGCACGCCACGCCGGCTGCCAGCGTATCCTCGGAAAACCGGCTGCGTGCGGCAATGAAAAGGCGCATCGGCCGCAGCGATTGATCGGCAGCCGTTTCATCAAGACTGGCGCGAGTTGCGTCATCGAGAATCCTCGACGCAAAGGGATCGCTGAAGATCGCGCCACCTTCCAGCGTCTGATGGATGGCACGGTACGCGGCCGCCCCGCGCGCGGTGTGGCTCGGCTCTCCAGCGCGCAAATCGGCCTCCCTTGCCTGCAACGCGACCTTTCGGGTCGGGATCACACCCTAGGCGGCGCTCTTGAGCCGCTCCAGCGCTTCGAGGATCTTCGCTCTTCGCGCCACCGCCGCCTCGCGCTTCTCTTTTTCCTCTTCGACGATTTCTTCCGGTGCGTTGACGACGAATTTTTCGTTGGCAAGTTTGGCATCGACGCGTTGGATATCGGCGTCGGCCTTGGCGAGCTCCTTGTCGAGCCGGGTCTTTTCCGCGGAAAAATCGATCACGCCCTTGAGCGGCAAGGCGGCGACCTCCCCCCTCACCAACAATTGCACCGAGCCTTCCGGCGCGCGCTCGGCGAAGGAAATATCGTTAAGCCGGGCCATCCGCTTGATCACGTCATTCCAGCGCGGCGCGCGTTGGCGGGTCTCAGCCGAGGCACCCGAGAGCACGAGCGGCGTCAGTGCTGCCGGCGGAATGTTCATTTCGGCGCGCACCGAACGTATCGCGGTAACGAGATCGATCAGCCAGCCGATCTCGGCCTCGGCGGCCGGATCGCTGAAATCGGTGGTGTCAAAAGCCATCAGCACCGGCGGCAGCAAGGGATCGTTGAGGCTCATGGTCGACATCAGCGCCAATTGGTCCGGCGTCAGGTCGTGGGCCTTGCGCGGCCAGGGCGCAAGCGTCAGCAGGCCATCGCGTCGGGCCGTCACCGTCCACAGCTCTTCGGTGATGAAGGGCATGAACGGATGCAGCAATTTGAGGATTTCGTCGCGCGCCCACGCGACCATCGCGCGAGTCTCGGACTTGGCGCCGCCCTCCTCGCCCAGCAGCACGGGCTTTGCCAATTCCAGATACCAGTCGCAATAGACGTTCCAGACAAAGCGATAGATCGCGTTCGCGGCGTCATTGAAGCGGTACGCCTCGATTGCCTCGGTGACCTCACGGGTGGCGCGCACTGTCTCGTGCGCGATCCAGCGGTTCAGCGTCTGCGCCGCTTTCGTGGGATCGAAATCCCCAGGCAGCGCGCAGTCATTCATCTCGGCAAAGCGGCAGGCGTTCCACAGCTTGGTCGCGAAGTTGCGGTTGGTCTCGACGAGCTGCGCTGACAGCTTGATGTCGTGGCTGTGCGCGGCGCCCCGCGCCAAAGCGAAGCGAAGCGCATCGGCGCCATAGTCATCGACCAGATGCAAGGGATCGATGACGTTGCCTTTCGACTTCGACATCTTCGCGCCCTTCTCGTCGCGAACCAGGCGGTGGATATAGACCGTCGCAAATGGCGTCTGCTTCATGAAATGCAGGCCCATCATCATCATCCGCGCGACCCAGAAGAAAATG
>DATGGY010000171.1:0-22244 GCA_035308285.1 Bradyrhizobium sp.
TTCGGTCGCGCCGGCCAGACGCTGCGATTCGAATTCGAGGTTGAGCTGGTCTTCGAATGAGTTGTCGGGGCTATCCCAATAAAGCTTGCGGATCAGCGACAGCGCGATCGTCGGGCCGCTCGCGAGGTCGTGGGCGAGCGTCATCGTCTCCTTCCAGAGATCGGCGTCGTCATGGACGCGGTTGACAAGCCCCCACTCCAGCGCCTTCTCGGCAGGCAATCGCTCGCCCATCAGCGACAATTCGACCGAGCGCGCCTTGCCGATCAGGCGCGGCAACAGCCAGGTCGATCCGCAATCCGGCACAAGGCCGATACGGCGGAACGCTTGCAGAAAATACGCCGAGCGCGCGCACAGGATCATGTCTCCCATCAGGGCAAAGCTCATGCCCGCGCCGGCGGCCACTCCGTTCACGGAGGTCACCAGCGGGCAATGCAGGCTGCGCAACCGCCGCAGGAAAGGATGAAACGCGGTCTCGAGCGCCGCCCCTGCGCCGCTCTTGCCCGGCTTCTGCACATTGCGGCCTTGAAGATTGGCGCCGCTGCAGAACGCGCGTCCAGCGCCCGTCATCACCAGACAACGCACCTCGTCTCGTTTGTCTTCGACCGCCTCAAGCGCCTCGACGAGGCCCGCCAGCATATCGAGCGAGACCGCGTTCATGACATCCTGATGGTCGAGCTTGAGAACGGCGACCTGTCCATCGAAATCGAGCGTGGTGTGGGCGAACTGCATTTGTTTCCTCGCGTGGGTACTGGCGGTGGCGCCGGTTTTCTCAGGACAAGCGTCAGCCTATCACATCAAACCTCACTGTCCGGCATCGCCAAACGCCCGATGTATTCCCCGCGCACGGGACAAAATCGCAAGTCGGAGATCACCGAGATCCAAGTTCTCGACGACCTTAGCTTGCGGGATGCGCCACTCGACTTTCGGACGAGCAATGGTCCGCGTCGTTCACGGCGCGCCGCAGCAGAATACCGGCACCACATTGTTACTTCGGTCGAGCGAAAGCAACGCTGATATGCAGGTCGGACATCATGGATTTTTTTGGCGACGGCACCGGTCTTGATTTCATATGTGTACTAACGTTTGAGGACAAATGAACCAGTTTAGGCTGGAAAAGGTTCAGCAACACGCCATTCAAGCTCGATTGAACTATTTTCTCGGTGCTGAGGAGTACGATCGCCTTTTCACTATCCTTCAAGTTCTCCATATCGAGGACGCGGTGCTCACGGTGAGCGTCCAGCCTGCTTGCGTGAGGGAAGTTCAGGATAAATATTCATGGCATATCGCTATCGTCGCCGAAGAGCTGCTCAAGCAAGCGATTCATAGAGTGAATGTCGTCCCAGGCGACCAATCAAGCTCCTCAGCCCATATTTGATTTTCCGGCACGGCTTGTCCATGCTGGTCATGGGAGCCTGCGCCTACAATCGGACGCGCGGCGCGCCAGACCAGACAGGAAACGCTCATGGGTATTTTCGACCTCACCGGCCGCGTGGCCGTCATCACCGGCGGCAATGGCGGCATCGGGTTAGGCATCGCGCAGGCGCTGGCGGATGCCGGATGCAACGTCTCGATCTGGGGCCGCAATGCCGAGAAGAACCGACGCGCTGCCGCGACCATGGCCGGGTGCGCCGGCAAGGTCGACACCCGCATTTGCGACGTCACCGATCCTGCTTCGGTCAAGTCGGCGATGACCGCGGTACTTGAGCGATTCGGCCGTGTCGACGGCTGCTTTGCCAATGCCGGCATCGGCGGCGGCGGACGCCACGCCTTTATCGACCGCACCGAAGAGCAATGGCGCCAGATGTTCGCGACCAATCTCGACGGCGTGTTCCACGCCTTTCAGGCGGCTGCGCGCCACATGACCGAGCGCGCCGCCGCCGGCGATGCCTTCGGCCGCCTGGTCGCGACCTCGAGCCTGGCATCGCTGTTCGGCACCGCGCGCAACGAACATTATGCCGCTACCAAGGCCGCCATCAACGCACTGGTCCGCGCGCTTGCGGTCGAATTGGCGCGCCACGGCGTGACCTCGAACGCCATCCTGCCGGGCTGGATCAAGAGCGATATGACCGCGGGCATCATGGCCAACGAAAAATTCGTGGCCAACGTGATGCCGCGAATCCCGATGCGGCGGTTCGGCGAGCCCGCCGATTTCGGCGGCATCGCCGTCTATCTGATGAGCAAGGCGTCGTCCTATCACACCGCCGATTGCTTTGTGATCGACGGCGGATATACGGCGTTTTGACGGCAGCCGGTCAGTACCGGGAGCCCAACGGGCCGCGTGGCCGGGTTATTGCCCAAACCAACGCGCAGCCTGCACGGTTTCGGCGGGCTCTTTTCTGATGCAATGCCGCGCGGCCTCGATCTCGGCTTCGGTTGCGCCGTGGCCGCGGGCCCACATCTCGGCGGCGGATGCCGAATATTTGGCGACATAATATCGAACAACGGCACATGAGGCGCGATGAACGATCCCGGAGTGCTCCGCCGCGTTCGCCTGGGAAGCAACCATAACGCCAAGCGCAACAGCCAATCCCCCGACAGAAATTAACCTCAACGACATCCTGCGGTCCCCGTCACATCAATGCTCGACCTCCAGGGTTCCATTGAGGGAACTATGGAATCGAAGCGCGCCAACCACCCCAAGTCAAGTTAGCCGGCACAACGTTTGACAGGCAAGTGACGGATTATCTCCGCCGGACTTCTCCACGATCTTCGGCGTGCCAGTGAACGGCCCGACGAGCAAGGACGCGAACAGAAGCGTTGATTGAGGAGACTATCAAGATGGAATGATTCGGTCGGCGCGTCGCTGCCGATCGACTTCTGCCCGCGACCGGGCAATCTACACCTCGCACGAACTATGAATGGCTCTATTCCACTCGACGCACTAGGATGCAGCCATCCTCTCCGCCCGCGCCTTCACCGTCATCGCAAATCCCTCATAGCCCTTCGCCGCGACGTCGTCGCAGATGCCGCGATAGATGCCGACGCCGCCGATATAGGGCATGAAGAGGCGCGGCTTGCCCGGGATATTGGCGCCCATGTACCAGGAATTGGCCTGCGGATAGAGCGTCTGGCGCGCCACTTCATTGACATGCGCGACCCAATTGTCCTCGGCGTCCCTCGTGGCTTCCATCGTCTCCAAACCGCGATCGCGCATGAAAGCGAGGCAATCGGCGATCCAGTCGACATGCTGCTCGATCGAGACGATCATGTTGGAGAGTACCGACGGGCTGCCGGGTCCGGTGATGATGAAGAGGTTGGGGAAACCCCCGCTCATCAAACCGAGATAGGTTTTGGGACCCTCGGCCCATTTCTGGTTCAGCGCCTGTCCGCTGCGGCCACGAATGTCGATCTTGGCGACGGACCCCGTCATCGCATCGAACCCGGTCGCCAGCACCAGCGCATCGATCTCGTAATTTTTGCCGCCTGTGCGCACGGCGCTCGGCAATATCTCGTCGATTCCGTTGAAACGGATATCGACCAGCGTCACATTCGGGCGGTTGAAGGTCGCGTAATATTCGGTGTCGACGCAAATGCGTTTGGAGCCGATCGGGTGATTGTCCGGCTGCAACAGTCTTGCGGTCTCAGGGTCTTTGACGATCTCGGCGATCTTGCCGCGGACGAAATCGGCGGCGGTGTCGTTGGCGGCCTTGTCCAGGATCAGGTTGTTGTAGGCGAGCATGAAGGTGAGACCGCCCTTGGCCCAGCGCTGCTCATATTTGGCGCGCCGCGCATTGTCACCATCGTCGAGCGCGCCGCGCTCGGGTGGTTCGGCATAGATGCCGTTGCGCGCCTCCTCGCGGGCAAAGCGCCTGATCTCGGGATAGTTCTTGCGGAACGCCTCGCGCTCCTCCGCCGTCAGTTCGGCATTGCGGGCGGGAATGGAAAAATTCGGCGTGCGCTGGAACACAAAGAGATGACGCGCCTGTCGCGCGATCACCGGCACCGACTGGATCGCCGAGGAGCCGGTGCCGATCACGCCGACGCGCTGGCCCGTGAAATCCACCTGTTCATGCGGCCAATGCCCGGTGTGATAAACCTTGCCCTTGAAATCCGACAGCCCCTTGATATCCGGCACCCTCGCATTGGAGAGACAGCCGGTGGCAAGCACGACGAATCTTGCCGTCACGGTCTTGCCATCCGAGGTCGCGACCCGCCATGTGCTGGTATTCTCGTCGAACACGGCGCGGTCGACGCGGGTGTTGAGCTGGATGTCGCTGCGCAGGTTGAAGCGGTCCGCAACATGGTTGGCGTATTTCAGAATCTCCGCTTGCGGCGCGTAGCGCTCGCTCCAGTTCCATTCCTGCTGCAATTCATCCGAGAAGGAATAGGAATATTGCATGCTCTCGACGTCGCAGCGCGCGCCGGGATAGCGGTTCCAGTACCAGGTGCCGCCGACATCGCCGCCCTGCTCATAGACCCGTACGGAAAATCCCTGCCCGCGCAGCCGGTGCAGCATGTACATTCCGGCAAATCCCGCGCCGACCACGACAACGTCGTAGGCCTCAATGCCTGCGGCATGGTCTTTGCCTGAGATGGATGGCCTGGCGGACATTTATGCGCGCTCCCTGATGTCTTATTTCGTCCGGGATCAGCATTCTACCCCGGGGCGCTAAAGCGCAAGAGCGAAAAATAGCATGTCAGGGCTCGCATATTTCAAGCCGCATTAACCCGTCATGGCCGGGCATAGACGTCCCCCTTGTATGAAGGCACGCTTGGCATGGCCGCCACTGATGCGCTAGCGTTCCCGGAATTCGCCATTCGAAACGAAGCAAGGGCCGAACCGAAAAGGCCGCCGTAGAGAGAGGAAACGCAATGAAATCGCCGGTTTGCGACATGCTGGGCGTCGAATTTCCACTATTTGCCTTCAGCCACTGCCGTGACGTCGTAGCCGCCGTGAGCCGTGCCGGCGGGTTCGGGGTGCTCGGGGCCACCGTGCATACGCCCGAATCGATCGAACAGGAATTGAAATGGATCGACGATCACGTCGACGGCAAGCCCTACGGGCTCGACGTGCTGATTCCCGAAAACATCTCCACCTCAGGCGAGAAGAACGTCACCTGGAAGAGCCTCGAGGCGCGGATTTCGCCCGAACATCGCGCCTTCACCCGCGACCTCCTGAAAAAATACGGCGTCGAGCTGACGATGACGCCCGTCCCTGACAACCAGCCGCAGCCGTTCGATGCTGCCTGCGCGCTGGAAGTGCTCGAGGTCTCGTTCCGTCACCCGATCCGCCTGATTGCCAACGCACTGGGCGTGCCACCGAAGGCGATGATCGAAATGGGCCGCAAGCACGGCGTGCCGGTTGCGGCGCTGGTCGGCGCCAAGGAGCACGCGATCCGCCAGGTCGCGGCCGGTGTCGATATTTTGGTGGTGCAGGGCACGGAGGCCGGCGGCCATTGCGGCGAGGTCTCGACCATGGTGCTGGTGCCGGAGGTGATCAAGGCCATCAAAGACATCCGCGACGTGCCGGTGCTGGCCGCCGGCGGCATCATGACCGGACGGCAAATGGCGGCGTGCATGGCGATGGGCGCGGCCGGCGTCTGGACTGGCTCGGTGTGGCTTGCCACTGTCGAATCCGAGACCAGCGAAATCTTCCGCGAGAAGATGATCGCCGCCTCCTCCCGCGACGCGGTCCGCTCCAAAGGCCGCACCGGAAAACCGGCGCGGCAATTGCGTTCGGTGTGGACCGATGCGTGGGACCGCGACCCAAGGAGCCCGGGTGCGCTGCCGATGCCGCTGCAGAGCATCATCAGCCGCGATGCATTCGACTCGATCGACCGCGCCGCGGCCGCGGGCAATGCCAAAGCGCGCGAGCTCGTCAGCTATTTCGTGGGACAGGGCGTCGGCCTGATCGACAGCGTGAAGTCGGCGGGCGCCGTGGTGCAGGAATTCAAGGAAGATTTTGCAGAAGCGATCGAACACATGAACGCGCTGGTGGCGGAGTAGACGCTTGACCCTCATGGTGAGGAGGCGCGTTCCCCGGATGCAGCGCAGCGCTTCACGCTGCGCTGCTGATCCGGGGTCTATTGCGTCGGCGTCACCCTGGGTCCCGGCTCTGCGGCGCAGCGTGAAGAACGCCGCACCGCGTCCGGGACACGAGAATCGCGCGATCGAAAGCAATCATCTAGAAAGTGAAACAAGAACCTATGCAAAGTTTCCCTCTCCCCGCCGACCGCATCCCTGTCATTGTCGGTGTCGGCGAAATCGTCGATCGCCCCAACGAAATCACCGAAGGCCTCGAACCGCTCACTTTGCTGGTCGAAGCGCTCAAGCGCGCGGAAGCCGACAGCGGCCGGCGGTTGCTGGGTGAGATCGACTCGCTCGACATCGTCAATTTCCTGAGCTGGCGTTATCGCGATCCGGAAAAGCTGCTTTCGTCCCGTCTCGGCATCCAGCCGAAGCATGCCTATTACGGGCCGGTCGGCGGCGAGAGCCCGATCCGCTATTTGCATGAAGCGGCCAAGCGCATCGCGCGCGGCGAATGCAATGTCGCGGCAGTCTGCGGCGCCGAGGCGCAGAGCACCGCGACCAAGGCCGACCGCGCCGGCGTTGCTCTGCCATGGACGCCGTTCGCGCATGACGTCCCGGAGCCGAAACGCAACGCGGCGTTCCAGAAGGCGCTCGCGGTCAAACTCGGCGTGTTCCGCCCCGTGAGCGTCTATCCGTTTTACGAGGCCGCGACCTCCGCCCATTGGGGCCAGACCCCGCGCGAGGCGATGGCTGAGTCTGGCGTGCTGTGGTCGGCCTATTCCGGGGCCGCCGCGCAAAATCCCAACGCCTGGCTGAAGCGGCGCTTTACGCCCGAGGAAATCACCACGCCTTCGCCGGACAACCGGCTGATCGCCTGGCCCTACACCAAACTCATGGTCGCCAATCCCATGGTCAATATGGGCGGCGCGGTGTTGATGACGAGCCTTGCGAAGGCGCGCGCCGCAGGGATCGCCGAGGATCGTCTCATCTACATCCAGGGCGGGGCCTCGGCGGAGGAAGTGCGCGACTATCTCGAGCGCGATCAGTTCGTCGAGAGCCACGCGCAGAACGCCGTTCTCGAGGCGGTCATCGAACTCGCAGGCGGCGACGGCAAGGCCTTCGATGCGATCGAGCTCTATAGCTGCTTTCCCTGCGTGCCGAAAATGGCGCGGCGAACGCTGGGGTTTGGCGCCGACGTGCAGCCGACCGTGACCGGCGGCCTGACGTTCTTCGGCGCGCCGCTCAACACCTATATGACGCATGCGGCCTGCGCGATGGTTCGAAAACTTCGCGGCGGCGCCAAGCTCGGCCTGCTCTATGGCCAGGGCGGCTTTGTCACCAAACACCACGCGCTGGTGCTGTCGCGGCAGCCGCCGCGCGAGCCGCCGGCCCAGGAAACCAGCGTGCAGGCCGAGGCCGATCGCCAGCGCGGCGCGGTGCCGGCGTTCGTCACCGAGGCCGGCGGCAAAGGCAAAGTCGAGAGCTTTACCGCGATCTATGGCCGCAACAATGAAATCGAGCACGGCGTGGCGATGCTGCGGACTTCCGATAACGCGCGCACGCTTGCGCGGGTGTCCGCTACGGACCGCCGGACACTGGCGCATTTGTTGAATATGGACCGCACGCCGGTCGGCTCATCCGGCGATATCATCACGGCGGAGGATGGCATTTTGGAATGGCGCGTGGGGTGATGTCGTGTCCCGGACGCGGTGCAGCGCACTTACGCTGCTCCGCAGAGCCGGGACCCTCGACCATGCAGTGTCGCGAATATGGACCCCGGCTCAGCAGCGCATCGTTTCACGCTGCGCTGCGTCCGGGGCACGCCGGAAGCCCCTACCCTTTTTCGCCCTGCTTGGTGGAAACCGTCGCCGGCCTGCCCTTGGTGCTGACGACGCGGACCTGATCGCCATCGGCGATGCCGTCCGGCGGCGCGTCGATGATGCGATCCTCCAGCGAAACGCCGGACGCCAGCTCGATATCGCGCCCGAGATCGCGCGCGATCGTCACGGTCTTGAACAGGACGCGGTCGCCGGGCCCGACGGTGGCAACGCGCAAGCCACGCTGGTCAAAGACAAGCGCGCTTGAGGGAATATGAAGCGGCACGCTGTCGCGCTGCAGGCTGAGGCGCACCGTGGCAAAGCTGCCCGGCATCAATTCCCCGGCGGAGTTGTCGAGACCTAGCTGCATCTGCGTCGTGCCCGAATTGACGTCGACCGCCTGCGCGGAGGCTTCGATGGTGGCGTCAAAGCTACGGGTCGGATATTCCGGCACCGAGATTACCGCCTTGGCGCCGACCCGAACCGAAGGCACGTAAGTCTGCGGCACGTTGACATAGACGCGCAGCTTCTTGATGTCGGAGATCACAAACATCGGCGCGGCGTTGCCACCGCCCGCATTGATCAGGGCGCCGACATCGGTCGAACGCGCGGTAACGATGCCGTCGAACGGCGCGGTGATTTTCTTGTAGCCGGCCAGAGCCTCGAGCCGCTCGACATTGGCCTGGCTGGCATTGACCGCGGCATTCTTGTTGGCGAGATCGGCGGTGCGCTCATCGATCTCCTGCATCGAGACGAAATTCGAGGGAATCAGCGTCCTTCGCCGCGCCAGCGTCACTTCGGACAGTTTGGCGCTAGCCTGTTGATTGGCGAGGTCGGCACGCGCCTGCAACAATTGCTGATCGAGGTCGGGCGCATCGATTTCGGCGATCACCTCGCCTGCCTTCACCCGCGCGCCGATGTCGGCGGTCCAGCTTTGCAGGTAGCCACTGACGCGGGCAAAGATCGGGGCGCGATAATAGGCCTCCAGCCGTCCAGGCAGATCGATGGTTGCGGTCAGGGAACCGGGATCGGGATAAATGACCGCCACCGAAGGAACGGCCTGGTTATCGGTCCATTCACGCAGCTTGACGGCGGAATCCTCACGCGCGCGGATACCGCTGATGACCAGCATCAGGGCGCCGATAACGCCAACCGCGCCGAAAACGCCCAGCTTCCGGCGGGATACCGGCGGACGAGATTCAGAGGGCATTTCATTACTCCGATAAGACGGCGCCTTTGGCGTCCAGTTTCTTGTGTATCATACTGAATACAACGGGAACAAACATCAACGTGGCAACGGTGGCGAAGATCAGGCCGCCGATCACCGCCCGGCCGAGCGGGGCGTTCGCTTCGCCGCCCTCGCCGAGGCCAAGCGCCATCGGCAGCATGCCGATGATCATCGCGAGCGCCGTCATCAGGACGGGGCGCATACGAACGAAACCGGCTTCGACCGCGGCTGCGACCGGGTCGCCCAGCGCGTCATAACGCTCGCGGGCGAAGCTGATCACCAGCACGCTGTTGGCGGTGGCGACGCCCATGCACATGATCGCGCCCGTGAGCGCCGGAACCGACAACGTGGTGTTGGTCGAAAACAGCATCCAGACGATTCCCGCCAGCGCGGCCGGCAGCGCGGTGATGATCACAAACGGATCGACCCACGACTGGAAGTTCACCACGATCAGAAAATAGATCAGCACGATCGCGGCCGCGAGGCCGAACAGCAGTCCGCTGAACGAGCTGGCCATGGTCTGCACCTGGCCGACCAGCGCGACCGAGGAGCCCTTTGGCACATCCTTCGCCGTGTCCGCGATCACCTTCTTGACGTCGGTGGCGACGCCGCCGAGATCGCGCCCTTGCGGGGTGGCGAAGATCTGCACCATCGGCTGGATGTCGTATTGCGAGACGACCGCGCTCGTGACCGTCCGCGTGATGTTGGCGATGCCGCCGAGAATCGGCGCGGTCGGGCCACCCGATGTGATCGGCAGCGTCTCCAGCGCACCCAGCGAATCGATCTGGTATTGCGGAGTTTGCATCACGACCGAATAATTCACGCCGTTTTCCGGGTTGAGGAAAAAGGTCGGCTGCACCTGTCCGCTGCCCGACAGGTTGACGGTGAGACTGTTGACCACGTCGCGCTCGGTCAGGCCGACATATTGAGCGCGCGTGCGGTCCACGTCGACGTTGAAGGTCGGATAGCTCGGAGATTGCTGGATGCGCGCATCGGCGACGCCGGGAATCCGGCGGATGTGGCCCATCAGCTTGTTGGCGTAGGCGAAGTTTGCGTTGAAATTATTGCCCCGGATCTCCAGGTCGATCGGCGCGGGCGCGCCGAAGTTCAGGATCTGGTTGACGATATCGGCCGGAAGAAAAGCAAACGTCATTCCAGGGAAGGCGCGGGGAAGCTGTTCGCGCAGCGCCTTGACGTAATTTTCAGTCGGCGGGTGACCATCCCTGAGCTTGATCTGAATGTCGCCGTCCTGCGGACCGATGACGCCGGTATTGTTGTAGGTCATGTTGATGCCGCTGATGGGCATACCGATGTTGTCGGCCATCGTCTCGATTTGATCCGGTGGAATGATCTTGCGGATCGCTTTCTGCACATCGGCGAACTGAATTGCGTTTTCCTCCAGGCGCGTGCCGATCTGGGTGCGCACATGCATCAGGATCTGGCCGGCATCGACGGAGGGGAAGAAGTTCTGTCCGAGATAAGGCACGAGCAGAAATGAGACGCCGACAAAGCCGAGAAAGCCAACCATGAAAGTCGGCCGGTGGCGCAGTGCAAGCGTCAGCAGATCGCGATAGCCGCCGCGAAACCGCTCAAAGCCTGCTTCGAAGCCGCGCTGGAAGCGGACCAGCGGATTGCGCGAGCGCACCGGCTGTTCGCCGTCGGCATGGTGGCGGTGCGGCTGCAACAGATACATCGCCATGGTCGGCACCAGCGTCCGCGACAGGATGAACGACCAGATCATGGCGAAGATCACCGCCTCCGCCATCGGCACGAACAGGAAGCGTGGAATGCCCTGCAGGAAAAACATCGGAACGAACACGACACAGATGCACAGCAGCGACACGAAAGCCGGCACCACGATCTGATAGGCGCCGTCCATGATCGCGGTACGGACCTCCTTGCCGTGCTCCAGATGCCAGTTGATGTTCTCGATCGTCACCGTGGCCTCGTCGACAAGGATGCCGACCGCAAGCGCGAGGCCCCCGAGCGTCATGATATTGAGAGTTTCGCCGATCGCCGCCAGCATCACGATCGAGCCGAACACGGCCAGCGGAATCGAGGTTGCGATGATGATCGTCGAACGCCAGCTTCCCAGGAACATAAGGATCATGACGCTGGTGAGGATCGCCGCGATCACCCCCTCGCGCACCACGCCGGCGATCGCGCCGCTGACGAACAGCCCCTGGTCGCCGACGAAACCGACGACCAGCGTGTCGGGAAGCGAATCCTTGAAGGCGACGACCTTCTTCTTGATGCCATCGATGATATCGAGCGTGGAAATATAACCCGACTTCAGCACCATCATCAGAACGGAGCGAACGCCGTTGACGTGAACGATATTGGTTTGCGGCGGATTGCCATCGCGCACGGTGGCGACGTCGCGCACATAGACCATGGCGCCATTGACCGCCTTGACCGGCAGGTCGCCGAGTTCTTCGATCTTCAATGGCGAGTTGTTGAGCTGAATGAAATATTCGAAGCCGCCGATCTTCGACGTGCCCGCCGGCTGGATCAGGTTCTGGGCCGCAAGCGCATTGGTGACGTCCTGGCCGGACAGCCCGAGCGATTGCAGTTTCGAAGGATTGACGTCGATTTGAATCTGGCGCTGCTTGCCGCCATAGGGATAGGGGATCGCCGCACCCGGCACCGTGACCAGAGGCGTGCGCAACTGGTTGATGGCGATGTCGGCGAGGTTTTGTTCGGTGAGGCCTTCGCCGGACAGCGCGAGCTGGATGATCGGAACGGTCGAGGCGCTGTAGTTGAGAATCAGCGGCGGCGTCGCGCCGGGTGGCATCGTCTTGATCACGGTCTGCGAGACCGCGGTGACCTGGGCGTTGGCGGTGCGGATATCGGCGTTGGGCTGGAAGAAGATCTTGACGATGCCGATGCCGTTATAGGAGTTCGCGGTGATGTGCTCGATATCGTTGACCGTCGTCGTCAGAATGCGCTGATACGGCGTAATGATGCGGCCCGACATCTGATCCGGCGGCAGGCCGGTGTATTGCCAGACCACACCGATCACGGGGATACGGATGTCGGGAAAGATGTCGGTCGGCGTACGCAGCGCGGCGAGCGGGCCGATGATCAGGAGCAGCAGCGCCAGCACGATGAATGTGTATGGCCGGTTGAGGGCGATACGGACAAGCTCAGTCATGGCACAGGCATTCCTCGATCAAACTCGGTGTATTAGAGCGCTTTCGAGCGAAAGCCAGCCCCGGACTTGATCCGGGTGGGTACCGGTTCGCGTGAAGAAAACGCGTCAAAACAACAATCTAGAGCTTCGGGTCTGATCCAATCAGACCCGATAATGCTCTAGGATGCTTGCGTCGATTTACCCCAATCTCGGCCGAATGGCCAACGTCGGGCCCGTTACCGGGCTTCACTTCAGCGATAGCCGCCTGCACGGTTCTCATAGCTCGCGCGATCGGGCCGGCTTTTCGGGCGCCCACTGGTCGCGCGGCGCACTGGCGCGACGCGACAAGCCCTTGCCATGGCCTTCCTCAATCTAAAATTTATTTAATCGGCAATTCCCGGCGCGACCGCCTCGGCGCTACGGCTCCGTTCCTCAAGCCGCCCTTACCGAGTCGAGGAACCTGCGGACTTCCACTTTGAGGCGATTACTGTCACCGGATAGTGATTGCGCCGCCGAAAGAACCTGCGAGGAAGCCGAACCGGTCTCGCCGGCGCCGCGCTGCACGTCGGTGATGTGGGATGAGACGCGCTCGGTGCCTTCGGCGGCCCTCTGGACGTTGCGGGAAATCTCCTGCGTTGCCGCCCCCTGCTCTTCTACCGCCGCGGCAATCGTCGACGAAATCTCAGACAGCCTTTCGATAGTGCCGCTGATCTCCTTGATGGCCCCCACCGACTCCTGGGTCGCCGCCTGGATTCCGTTGACCTGCTCGCCAATCTCGCCGGTCGCCTTCGCAGTCTGCTCGGCGAGCGCCTTCACTTCCGAAGCAACGACGGCGAAGCCACGGCCCGCCTCGCCGGCACGGGCCGCCTCAATGGTGGCATTCAGGGCCAGCAGATTGGTCTGGCCGGCAATGTTGTTGATCAACTCGACCACATCGCCGATGCGTGCCGCTGCCTTCGACAAAGCACTGACGCGATCGTTGGTAACGCGGGCCTGATCAACCGCCTCAGTCGCCATCCGCGCCGATTCCTGCACCTGGCGACTGATCTCGTTGACCGAGGAGGCCATCTCCTCGGTCGCCGACGCAACCGACTGCACATTGGTGGAGGCTTCCTCCGACGCTGCTGCAACCATCGTCGCGAGTTCCTCCCCGCGCGCTGCGGTCGAGCTGAGCGTTCCGGCCGAGGCTTCAAGCTCGGTCGAGGCCGACGACACGGTCTCGACAATTTCGCCAACAGCGGTTTCGAAGGTATCGGCGAGCTTGATCATGTCGGCCTTGCGCCGCTCCGCGGCATATTGATCCTGATTTACCTTGGCTTCCGCCTCATCTTTCGCCTTCTGCTCGGCGTTCTCGCGAATGACGATCACCGTCTTGGCCAAGTCGCCGACTTCATCGCCGCGATTTGCGCCTGGAATTTCGATGTTCAACTCGCCGGCAGCCATTTTTCCGAGCGCCGCGTTAAGGCGCATCAGGGGTCTTGAAACCCCGATAAAAGTGAAGATCACCGAACCCGCCAATGACAGCATCACGATTGTCGCCATCGCCAAACTCAAGCGGTTCGCCCGGCTCAACTCGGTCGTCGCCAGCGTTTTGGCCTCTTCGGCGTTCCGCGCGGCCGTTTCCAGCGCCGTATGCATCAACTCAAGGATTTGATTGGCAACCGGCATCGCCTTCACGTCGACAAGCTCTTTCTTGGCCGCTTCCGCCTCGATTGCCTCACGAGTAGCTGCCGAAAATCCTTTCACAGTCGCCGCGAGCGAGTCAATTATACCAAGAAGTCCGGTGTCGCCGACGATACTCCTGGCATTGTCCAACGTGTCATCCAGCCCGCCGGTACGATTGACGATCACATGCTTCTGGCCCTCGTCGCCGGTGGCGATCAATTGCCAGGTCGCTGAACGAACCGAATTGAACATTGAATCGGCTTCATTCAGGACCTTTTCGACGTCGGATCGATTTGCTGCGCGTAGCAGCGCGGGCGACAGCAGCAAGCCTTCAAATGTCTTGGTCCAGTCGGCGGAGCGATCGTTCCGCTTCGCGGTGATCGCGAAGATCCTGAGCTGGGCCTTTCCGATTTCCGATGCGTAACTATGGTATTCAACCGCGAGGGATTTGATCTTCTGCAGGCGCTCCCGGTGTTCCGGCCTCGCGACATTGGCAATCGCCACATCAAGTTCCCGGGTCACGGCAGCAAAGGCAGCGTTTAGGCCACCCAAACCTTTCTCGAGTTCCGGCGGGTTCTTTGACTGCCTGATGTCGCGCACCGCCAGCTCCATTCCCCGCAACGCAATATTACCTTGAAGGGTATGGTCGGCGATCGTCTGCTGCACTCCGGCGCGGCGGCTGGCCGAATCGATGGTCGATTCCGAAACCATCTGATTGGCCACCACGCCTCCTGAAAGGAGAACGCCGAATAAGCCCACGGCGCCAAGCTTGTTGCCGATACGATTGAGCTTGATCATGTTGACTGTCCACGTGCTGAATTGCAGGAATACCCCGGCGGGTGCTTGCGAAGCCGAATCAGGCGGCCCGAAGCATAGTCGGCGCACGTTCACTTAACGTTAACTGATGTTCGGCAGATTTACGGCCGGGGCGGCCTCCAATATGGAGGCGGGGCGATGCCGCTCAGCGCATCAGCTTGAGCGCGTCGGAGAAGAATTCGCCGCCGCCGAAATTGCCTGATTTCAGTGCAAGCAACATCTCGCCGCCGCTTGCGCCGACGGCGCGCAACACCGGCACGCCGGCCGCGATCTCCGCGCCGACCAGAAAGCCGGGAATTCGCAAGCGATCGACCACCGCACCCGAAGTCTCGCCGCCAGCCACCACCAGCCGCCGCACGCCCGATAGCACCAGACCTTCGGCGATATCGGCCATCGCCTGCTCGATAGCGTGACCGGCGGCATCGCGGCCGTGGCGCGTCTGAAGCGCCTGAACCTGGTCGGGCGTCGAGCTGGACGCGATCAGGATCGGGCCCTCCTTCAGCCTATCGCCGGCCCAGGCCAGCGCGCGGCGGGCTTCGCTCTTGCCCGCGACGACCTGCTCGGGATCGAGATGCAACACCGGCATCGCCTTTTCAGCGTTGGCGACTTGCTGCAGCGTCGCCTGCGAGCAGCTACCGGCAAGGCACGCGGCCGGCCCGCCGACCGGCGCATCGGACACCGCGTTCGATGTATTCGGCTTGACCCTGCCGGACGCAATCAGGCCGCGCGCAAGGCCCAATCCAAATCCGGAGGCTCCGACCGACAAGCGATGGTCCAGCGCGACCTCGCCGATGGTCTCGAGATCAGAAGCGAACACCGAATCGATGATAACGGCGCCAATACCCTTGGCCGACAACTCGGCAAGACGCGCGCGCACGTAAGCCGGGCCCCGCGTGACGGTGGCGAGATCGACAAGACCGATTTTGGCTTTGCTCTGTCGCGCCAGCACCCGCACCAAATTCGAATCGTGCATCGGGTTGAGCGGGTGATCCTTCAGAGGGCTTTCGTTCAACGGCACCGAGCCCACGAACAGATTGCCCTGATAGACGGTACGGCCGGTTTCGGGAAATGCCGGGGTCACCAACACAACGGCGTCACCGGAATCGGCACGCAGCGCATCCATCACCGGGCCGATATTGCCGGCGTCGGTGGAATCGAAGGTCGAGCAGATCTTGAACAGCACATGGCCCGCGCCGCGGCCGCGCAGCCATTTGTCGGCGGCGCGCGAGCGCGACACGGCAAGGCTTGCTTCGATCGAGCGGCTTTTCAGCGACACCACCACGGCATCGACTTCGGGCAGTTTGAGTTCACTTGCGGGAACGCCGATGGTCTGCACCGTGCGCAGGCCAGAGCGCGTCAGCGTGTTGGCGAGATCGGACGCGCCGGTGTAGTCGTCGGCGATACAGCCGAGCTTGAGCGTCACGGCTTTGCTCCGGCATAGGGCTTGAACCAGGCGAGGCCGTCGGTGGTTTTACCCCGCGGGTTGTATTCGCAGCCGACAAAGCCGCCATAGCCGAGCCGATCGAGCTCAGTGAAGACAAACGGGTAGTTCAGCTCCTCGCCATCGGGCTCGTGGCGCGAGGGAATGCTGGCGATCTGGATGTGGCCGATCATCGGAATCATCTCGCGCAGCCGCATGGTGACGTCGCCATGCAAAATCTGGCAGTGATAGATGTCGAATTGCAGCTTCAGGTTCGGGAGTTTCAACTCATCGATCAGGTCGCGCGCGAACGTGAAATCGTTGAGAAAATATCCGGGGGTGTTGCGCGGATTGATCGGCTCGATCACGACATCGAGGCCGAAGGCTGCGAAGAATTCCGCCGCCCACGCCACCGATTTGTAATACGCCTCGATGGCCTTCCGGTCGCTTCGGTTGGCGATACCGGCCATCAGATGCAGCCGCTTGACCCCCGTCGCCTGCGCGTAGGGCAGCGCGGTCAGCAGGCTTTGCTTCAGGTCGTCAAAGCGCTCCGGCAGCGCAGCGAAGCCTTTTTCGCCGGCGTCCCAATTGCCGGGCGGCAGGTTGAACAGCGCTTGCGTCAGACCATTGGCGCGCAGACGCTTGGCGATCTCTTCGGGCGGATGGGCGTAGGGGAACAGGAACTCGACGGCGGTAAAGCCCGCTCTTGCCGCCGCTTCGAAACGATCGAGGAACGGCACCTCGTTGAACATCAAGGTGAGATTGGCGGCAAAACGGGGCATCTTGTCCTCATCTTCCTTTGCTAGCCTATTTCGTCCCGCCGGGGAGATTCGTGCCGGTGACGCGGGCATACATCCGCGCCACTGAGGCATCGTCATCCCGGCCCATGCCGGAGGCTGCCGTCATCAGGAACATCTGCAACGCTGCGGCGGCGACCGGCACCGGGAATTTCGCGTTGCGAGCCATGTCCTGGATGATGCCCAAATCCTTGACGAAAATCTCGACCGCGCTCCGCGGTGCATAGTCGCCGTCGAGCACGTGCGGCATGCGGTTTTCGAACATCCAGGAATTGCCGGCAGACGCGGTGATCACCTCATACACCTTGCGAAGATCGAGGCCTTGTTTGGCGGCAAACGTCATGGCTTCCGAGGCAGCGGCGATATGAACGCCCGCGAGCAACTGATTGATCATCTTGAACGCGGCGCCTTGGCCCGCGGCATCGCCGAGTTCGTAAAGTTTGGCCGCCATGGCATCGAGCGCGGGTCGCGCTTTGGCGAAAGCGGCGGGACTGCCTGAGGCGAGAATCGTCAATTCGCCCTGCGCCGCGCGCTGCGCACCGCCGGAGATCGGCGCGTCGAGGTAATGCCGGCCGGTCGCTTCCAATTGCTTCGCCAACCTACGCGCGATGTCCGGGTCCATGGTCGCCGATGAAATGAACACCGCGCCCTTCGCCAGCGTTTCGGCCACGCCGTGCGTGCCGAACAAAATGGCTTCGGTCTGGGCGGCGTTGACGACCACGCTGACCACGATGTCGGCTTGCTTGGCCGCTTCCGCCGACGTCTTGGCGCCCTTCCCTCCCTCGGACACGAACCGTCCGACCGCGTCCGCCGAGACGTCGCAGCCGGTCACCTCAAAGCCGGCGCGCTTGAGCGAGGTCGCCATGCCAAAACCCATCGAGCCGAGCCCAATGACGGCGATGCGCGGTTTTGTCGATATTGATTCAGGCATAAGGCGTTACCTCAGGTTTCCTCACAGCCGAATTTAACAGCGGCTTTGCCCCTTGCGTATCACGGCTTGGCCGCGCTGCCAAAGCGTGAGAGAAAGCCGAAAAGAGGATGCTGCCATGACTGAAACCGCCCTACGCGAGGAGATCTGCCGCCTCGGCCGCTCGCTGTTCGAGCGCGGGCTGACGCCGGGCTCCTCGGGCAATATTTCCGTCAAACTCGACGACGGCGGCTATATCGTGACGCCGACCAACGCCTCGCTCGGCTTCCTCGACCCGGCGCGGCTGTCCCGGCTCGACGGTAGCGGCCGGCTCGTCTCCGGCGACGCCCCGACCAAGGAAGTGCCGTTACACACCGCACTCTACCAGACGCGAGCGCCGGCGCGCGCGGTGGTGCATCTGCATTCGACGCATTCGGTGGCACTCTCGATGCTGCCGGAAATCGACCCCCGCGCCGCGTTGCCGCCGATGACGGCGTATTATTTGATGAAATGCGGCGCCACCGCGCTCGTGCCCTATTACCGGCCGGGCGATCCTGATGTCGCCGACGCGATCAAGGGTCTTGCCGGCAAATACTCATCCGTGCTGCTCGCCAATCACGGCCCGGTGGTCTCCGCCGACACGCTCGAAGCCGCCGTGTTCGCGATCGAGGAGCTGGAAGAGACGGCGAAACTCTATCTGCTCTTGCGCGGGCTCAACCCGCGATACCTGACGCCGGTGCAAGTGGCGGATTTGGTGAAGGTGTTTGGCGTGGTGTTGCCGGAGGACGGGGGCGATTGAGGCACCTTCCCCCGTCATTGCGAGCGAAGCGAAGCAATCCATGTCTGACCGAACAAGGTGCTAAATGGATTGCTTCGTCGCTACGCTCCTCGCAATGACGATCTACAATCCCAGATACGCCTTCCTTACATCCGGATTGCCCTTGATCTCGCTTGACGTGCCCTGCATCTGCAACCGTCCGGTTTGCAGGATGTAGGCGCGGTCGGCGATATCGAGGCACTCGGCGATGCGCTGCTCGACAATCAGCACGGTCATGCCGGCGTCGCGAATTTGTTTCACCGAGGTAAAAATCTCATCGACCAGTTTGGGCATGATGCCCTGCGACGGCTCGTCCAGCATGAGAAGCCGCGGCCGAGTCATCAGCGCGCGGCCGATCGCAAGCATCTGCTGCTCGCCGCCGGAAAGTGTCTCGGCCCGCTGATCGAGCCGCTCGGAGAGCCGCGGAAACAGCTTGAACACCAGCGCGAGCGGCTCCTCGCGGTTCGCTGCGCCGCGGTAGAGGTAACTGCCGAGCCTCAGATTGTCGCGCACCGATAGCCGCGGAAACAAGCGGCGGTTTTCCGGCACATAGGCGATGCCGCGCGCGGTGATCAGGTGCTGGGGCAAGCCGTCGATGCGCGCACCGTCGAAGGTGACGGTGCCCGAGCGCGGACGTTCGGCGCCGGCGATGGATTTTAGCAGCGTCGATTTGCCGGCGCCGTTGGCGCCGGCGACGCACACGATCTCGCCCTTGGCGACCTCGATCGAGACCTGCGAGATCGCAACCAACCCCTGATAGGCGGTGGTGATTTCATGCACCGACAGCATGACGATCCCCAAGGTAAGCGCTGATAACTTTCGGGTCGCGAACCACGTCGGCGGGCTTGCCCTCGACCAGCACCTTGCCGAGATCGAGCACGATGGCGCGGTCGACCAGCGGCATCACGATCTCCATGACGTGCTCGACCATCAACACAGTCACGCCGGTCGTGCGCACCTTGCGCACCAGCTCGACGCCGGTCTGAGCCTCGATCGGCGTGAGCCCCGTGAGGACCTCGTCGAGCAACAGCAATTTCGGCTCGGTGGCAAGCGCACGCGCCACTTCGAGGCGGCGCTTCTCGGAGGGGATCAACTGGCTTGCGGGCACGTCGGCGCGGCCGGCAATACCACAGAATTCCAGCACCTCGTGCGCCTTGCGGCGCGCCTGCCGCATGATGGTGGTGCGGATCAATGCGCCGACGATGACGTTGTCGATCACCGTCATGGTCTCGAAGCTTTTGACGACCTGGAAGGTGCGGGCGATGCCGCGCTGGCAACGCTCTGCCGCCGGCAACGCAGTGACATCCTCGCCATCGAACACGATCGAGCCTTGGGTCGGCGGCAGCACGCCCGCGATCAAATTGAACAAGGTGGACTTGCCGGCGCCATTGGGGCCGATCAATCCGACGATTTCGCCGCGCCCAACCGAAATAGAGACGTCGCTGTTGGCGATCAGGCCGCCGAAGCGCTGCCACACGCCTCTCGTTTCAAGCAGCGCCGTCATCGGGCCGATTCCTTACGGCGGATCGAGAACAAGCCGACCAAACCCTGCGGGCGCGCCAGCGAAATCAGCACGATCAGCGTGCCGTAGACGATCAGGTCGACGCCGCGGCCGGAGCCACCGATGAACGAGCGCGTCAGTTCCGTGAGCGGAATCAGGATAACCGCGCCCAGCACCGGCCCCCACAAGGTGCCGATGCCCCCTAACACCGCGGGCAACGCCATTAGTAGCGAGAACTGAAAGCCCATGACGCTTTCAGGATCGATGTAGGAAACGAACTGCGCGTAAAAACCGCCGCCCACCGCGGTCAGAAAGGCCGAGACCGCCGCCGCCCCCATCTTGGAGTTGAATACGACCACGCCGAGACTCTCGGCGGCGTCGGGATTGTCCTTCACCGCGCGCCACCAATAGCCCCACTTGGAATCCTCCAGCCACCAGGTTACGAGCCAGGCGATGCCGGCGAGTGCGAGCGCAAAATAAAAGAAGGGCAGCTTGCTGCGGGTGAACTGGAATTTGAGCCAGCTATCGCCGCGCACGGGAATATCGATGCCGAGCGCGGCACCCGCCCAATCCCAGTTCTGGAACAACACCAGCGCGGTCTCGGCAATGACGATGGTGGCGATGACGAAGTAATGGCCGCGCAGGCGGAAGCAGGGATAGCCGAGTGCGAGCGCGATTCCCCCCGAGATCAGGCCGCCGCTCACCATGCCGAACCACGGCAGCACGCCGAACTTGGTGAAAAGAAGCGCCGTGGAATACGCCCCGAGCCCGAAATACAGCGCGTGCCCAAGCGAGATTTGCCCGCAATAGCCGCTCAAGATGTTCCAGCTTTGCGACAACGCCGCATACATCAGGGTCAGCACCATGATGTTCTGGACGTAGACGTCCTTCACGAACAGCGGCACTAAAGCTGCGAGCGCGGCGAGGCAAGCGGCGACCAGGAGATCGCGGCGGCGGCGCTGGGCAAAGGCCGTATCCATCACATTGACCCGAACAGGCCGCGCGGCCGGATGAACACCACCAGCAGATAGACCGCATAGATGCCGACCGATTTCAGCGACGGCGGCAGCATGAGAGCGGTGGAGGCTTCGACGAGACCGACGAGGATACCGCCGGCAAAGGCGCCGAACACGCTGCCGAAGCCGCCGAGCGCCACCGTGACATAGGCGATCAGCGCAAAAGACGCGCCGACATCGGGATAGATGTAGAAGAACATCGCCATGATGACGCCGGCGAGACCCACCAGCGCGGCGCCAAGGCCCCAGCCCAGCGCGAACACCCTGTTCTTGTCGATGCCAACCAACGCCACCGCACCGGCATCCTCACGCGTCGCCTCGAGCGCGCGGCCGAAATCAGTGCGGTTGATGAAGAAATACAACCCGCCGAACGCCGCGATCGAGATCAGCGCACCGAACAATTGCGGCACGGGGAGGAAAATTCCCGCGATCGACACCGTCTTGCCGCCGAGCCATGAATGCGTGACGCTGCGATAGTCGGGCGTGAAGAAATATTGCGCGAGCCCGCGCATAACGATGGCAAGCCCGAAGGTCGAAAAGATCTGCACCATGCCGGCATTGGCCTTCGCCCGCACCGCAAAGCGCACGATCAGGAGGTAAACCACCGCGCCGAACACGAACAGTGCGGCCGCGACCAGCGGCGCCGACAGCAAGGGGTCGACAGCGAAGAAAGCGAACAGGAAAAACGTCGCATACATCGCGATCATCAGGAATTCGCCGTGGGCGAAGTTCACGACGTCCATCAAGCCGAAGATCAGCGCCAGGCCTGCGGCGATCAAGCCATAGAGCAACCCCATCAGGAGGCCGCTCGCCAGGCTCTGGATGATAGTCTCGGCTGTCACGCCTTCCCCCGCCCCATTCGTGGAGCGGATTTGACATTCGCCGGGCGCAAGGCCGCGAGTTCGGTTGCGAACGTCAAATCCAAAGCTCCGCTAAAAAATAGAATTTGCCAGTGGTCCTTTGATTCCAACATTCGCAAACATGCTACCGAGACGGGATGCGAATGTTGGAATCGGACCACTGGTCGCTTACTTCGAAGGCATCGGCCAGACGGCCTCGGACACCGCGACCTGCTCCGGCGCGATGGTCACGAACTTGCGGCCGACATATTGCAGCAGCACCGGATCGGCATCGTTGTTCTGGCCCATCTCGTCGTA
>DATGGY010000172.1:0-24002 GCA_035308285.1 Bradyrhizobium sp.
GGAACTCTCCCGCTACCGTTCCGAGTTCTTCGGGCGGTTGCGCGCCATTCTCGGCAACCGGCCCGACATCAGAATCGTCGGCGACCGGTTCGTGTTCCAATCCGAAGTTTTCTTCGACACCGGCCAGGCACAGCTATTGCCCGAAGGCCGCGCCGAGCTCGACAAGCTCGCAACCGCGCTGATCGAACTCGACAAGCAGATCCCGAGCGAGATCGCCTGGGTGCTGCGGGTCGACGGCCATACCGACGTGCGGCCGATCAGTAGCCCGCTGTTCAAGTCGAACTGGGAGCTGTCGTCGGCGCGCGCGATCTCGGTGGTGCAGTATCTGATTTCGCTCGGCGTGCCGGCGCAACGGCTGGTCGCGGCGGGCTTCGCCGAGTTCCAGCCACTCGATATCGGCGTCACCGAAGAAGCCTACCGGCGCAACCGGCGCATCGAGCTGAAGCTGACGGAACGGTAGGTCTCGTCCCCGACAAGCGAACTTTCGCGAGCGCCGATCCGGGACCCAGGTATAATGAAGCAGGGTCTTTTGATGGGTCCCGGGTCTCGTTCCGCTCGGGCGCAGCCCCGCTCCACTCGCCGAGACACGATGACTTTGCCCTATTCCTTACGTCCCTATCGCACCGAAGACGAGGATGCCGCAATCGCGCTATGGCTGAAGACCTGGCAGCAGGCCTATCCGTCGATTGATTTTGCCGCACGCGTGGCGTGGTGGCGCGAACGCTGGCGGGGCGAGCTGGTGCCGAACGCGGCGATCATCGTCGCCGAGCATGCGGATGCGCTGGTCGGGTTCGTGACCATCGACGGCAAGGGCTATCTCGACCAGCTCGTGGTCGCGCCCGAACACTGGGGCTCGAAACTCGCTACCGCGCTGGTCGATGAGGCCAAGCGGCTTTCACCCGATTCCATCACGCTGCTCGTCAACGACGACAATACGCGGGCGATCCGCTTCTACGCGGCTTGCGGCTTTGTCCACGCCGGCAAGGATGTCAACCCGACCTCGGGCCTGCCGGTGCTGAGGATGGAGTGGAAGGGATGACGTGGCCCGCCATGCACCCATATCGTCATACCCCGCGAAAGCGGGGTATCCAGTACGCCGCGGCTTCTCGGTTCAATCCTTGACGCCGGCGTTTACTGGATCACCCGCCTTCGCGGGTGATGACAATAGTTGTGGGGCACAAAAAGCCGCCTCACGCGCCCTCGAACTGCAACCGCGCCAGCCGCGCATAGAGTCCGCCTGCTGCGACCAGCGAGGCGTGGGTGCCTTGCTCGACGATGCGGCCCTGATCCAGCACCATGATCCGGTCGCAGGACAGAACGGTGGCGAGCCGGTGCGCGATCACGAGCGTCGTGCGGTGGCGCATCAATTCTTCCAGCGCGGTCTGCACCAACGTCTCGGATTCGGCATCGAGCGAGGAGGTCGCCTCATCGAGCAGCAACAGCGGCGCGTCGCGCAGGATCGCGCGGGCGATCGCGATGCGCTGGCGCTGCCCGCCCGAGAGCGTGACGCCGCGCTCGCCGAGCGGGGCGTCGAATCCGCCGGGCAGCCGGCGGATAAATTCGCTGGCATGCGCAAGATCGGCGGCGCGCTCCACTTCGACGTCGCTCGCCTCGGGTCGGCCGAAGCGAATATTGTCGCGGGCACTTGCCGCAAACACCACCGATTCCTGCGGCACCAGCGCGATGCGCCTTCGCACCTCGCCCGGATCGGCGGTCTTGACCGGCACGCCATCGAGCGAAATCGTGCCGGAAGCCGGATCGTAGAACCGCAGCAAGAGATGAAACAGCGTGCTCTTGCCCGCGCCGGAGGGGCCGACGATCGCCACCTTCTCGCCGGCGCGCACCGAGAGCGACACGCCGTCGACGGCCAGCGTATCGGGGCGCGTCGGATAGGCGAAGGTGACGTTTTCGAAACCGACATCGCCGCGCGCGGGTTCCGGCAGCGCCTGCGGCGAAGCCGGCGCCGCGATCTGCGACCTCACGCGCAGGATTTCGAACAATCGTTCCGCAGCACCCGAGGCGGCCGAGACTTCGCCCCAGACCTCGCTGAGCTGACCAAGGCCGGCCGCGGCAAACGCCGCGTAGAGCACGAACTGGCCGAGCCGGCCGGGGGTGATCAGGCCGGTCTCGATGTCGTTCGATCCGATCCACAGGATCACGACGACGCTGGTGAAGACGATGAAGATGATGATGGCGGTCAGCACCGCGCGCGCGCGGCTCGAGTTGCGCGCGGCCTCATAGGCCTGCTCGACATTGCCGCCGAAACGCGCATTGGCGAGACGCTCGCCGGTATAGGCCTGCACGGTGCGGATCGCGCCGACGAGCTCCGAGGCATAGGCGGTGGCATCGGCCAGGGTGTCCTGGGCGTTGCGCGAAAGCCGCCGCACCCAACGCCCGAACGCCACCAGCGGCAGCACGATCGCGGGGATCGCGAGCAGCACGAGGCCTGAAAGCCTCGGGCTCGTGATCATCATCATCGTGGTAGCGCCAATGAACAGCATGAAGTTACGCAACGCGATCGACACCGAGGCGCCGACGGCGGATTTGATCTGGGTGGTGTCGGCGGTGAGCCGCGAGATCAGTTCGCCGCTGCGGGAGGAATCGAAAAATACCGGCGACAGCGACATCAGGTGCGCGAATACGTCGCGCCGCAAATCCGCGACGATGCGCTCGCCGATGGTCATCACCAGATAGAACCGCGACGCGCTGGCGAGCGCCAGCACCGCGACCACGGCGATCATCACGCTGAAATAGCTGTTGATCCTGGCGATGCCTTCGGGCGTAAAGCCGAAATCGATCATCCGCCGCACCGCGACCGGCACGATCAGGGTCGTGACCGCAGCGACCGTCAGCGAGACGAAGGCAAGGATCGCGCGGCCGCGGTAGCGCGCCACATAAGGCGCGAGCGCCAACAGCGGTCGAAGCCGCGCGCTGCCCTTGGCGGGCAATGTCGTCAGCGCCTCATCAAGGGCGGACACCGACTCGATCGAAGATGCGTCCGCGGTGGCCAAATCGCGTTGCGCGCTTCCGTCACGCCGGTCTTCAAGCCGTTCCACTGCGCTCATGAGATTCGAAACCACTCGCTCTGCCACCCCCAGATAGGCTCATGAGCCTTTGCTGGCAAATCGGGAATCGAACCCGGCTCGCGACGATACTTGGCCTGTTCTGATACCTGGCTTGTTTTGGGGGGCCGCTTGCGTTATAGAGCCGCCCAAATCCGCCACTCACCAAACGGAATAGACGCGCCAGCGCGCCGAAGGAATTGCGATGAAGGCCGAAATTCACCCGAATTATCATATGATTACGGTCATAATGACCGACGGCACCGAGTACCAGACGCGCTCCACCTGGGGCAAGGCAGGCGACAAGCTGCACCTCGATATCGATCCGAAGTCGCACCCGGCCTGGATCGGCGGCGCCCAACAGATCCTTGATCGCGGCGGCCGTGTTTCGCGGTTCCAGAAGAAGTTTTCGGGCTTCCTCAAGAAGGAGTGAAGCTGACCGGCCTCGTTATCGAGACCTCAAATCAAAGCGCCCCCTGCCTTGCCGGGGGCGCTTTTGGTTTGGCAAGGAGGTTTAGAGCCGCAAGCCGAGACACGCAGCACCGGCGGCGATGATACAGCAGGCGGCGATCCGCCATCCGGTCAAACGCTCGTTGAGAAAGGCGGCTCCGAGCAGCGCCGCGAATACCACGCTGGTTTCCCGCAACGCCGAGACCGCTCCCATCGCGCTTCCTTGCATCGCCCAGATGACGGCGCCATAGGCTGCAAGCGAAATAAGCCCGCCGCTGGCCGCCTTGCCCACCTCCATCAACGGCACGGCGAACATCTCCAGCCGGCGGCGCGCCAGATACCAAAGCGGCCAGGCAAGAAAGAGCGCGAATAGCCCGCCGGTATAGGCCGCCCAATTGCCGGAGGCCCGCACGCCGAGACCATCGACCACCGTATAGGCCGCGATGCTGACGCCGGTCGCCAGCGCGAAAGGCAAATTCATCGCATGCAAACGGCTTCCGATATTTGGCGCGCGATCGGACGCGAGAGCGGATTCCACTTTTGCCGGCCGCGCTCGCGCCGCCGCCAGCATGAAAATGCCGGCGCTGACGAGGCCGATTCCGGCGGTGCCGATCAGGTTCATCCACTCCCCGGCAACCAGGCTGCCGCCGAGCGCGACCAGCGCCGGCGAGGAGCCGCGCGCGACCGGATAGGTTTCGCCGAGGTCGCCGCTGCGATACATCCGCACCAAGAGCGCATTGTAAACCAGATGAATGAGGCCCGAAGCGCAAACGTAAAGCGCGGCCGATGTCGGCAGACCAGCGACCGCCATCATCGCCAGCCCGGCGATGCCAACCGTGATGTTCATGATCAGCATAGACTGCGCGCGGTCCGCTCCGCCGCGCAATAGCGCATTCCAGCTCGCGTGCAGGAACGCGGCCGACAAGACCAACACGATGGAGAGCGGCGTCAGCAAGGCCGGATCATTCTTGGGTTCGGTCCATTCAAGCGTCGCGCGGCGGCTCGGCAACGGAAGCGCGCTCCCTCTCCTGGAGGGAGAGGGCTAGGGTGAGGGATTACGGTCTACGATATAGCGTAACCCCTCACCCGAATCGCAAGAGCGATTCGACCTCTCCCAATGGGAGAGGTGAAACGGGGTCATGGAAACTACCCGTGTTACTGCTCGAACGCCGCCTTCAAGCGGTTGAGCTGGGGCACCAGCGGATTGCCGATCGGGGCGCGCTCGGTGGCGGCTGCGTGGATGGTGGCATCGAGCCGGCGAACCCTCGCCTGCAGGGACATCGAGCGGACGATCAGGTCCTGCAATTGCGGCGGCAGCTTTTCGATCAATTCGTCAGGGCCGGGATCGGCAGCCGAGAGCTTGACCTTGGTCTTTTCGCGATTGGCCTGGGTCAAGGTCATCTCGCCTTCCTTCACCGCGCGATGCAGCAGAAGCCACGAGGCCAACTGCATCAGGCGGGTGGTCAGACGCATGCTTTCGGTCGCGTAAGTGAGGCTGGCCGAGCGGTCGAGCGCCTTGGCCTCGGCGCGACCGGCCCCGTCGAGATAGGCCGCGGTCTCCTCGACCAGGTCCATGCCCTCCCGAAACAATGTTCCAAACGCCGCCGAATTCGTCAGCCGCTCGCTGAATTGCACGAGCGGGGTTTCGCCTTGCGAACGGTCCGACATCGTTAACGCCTCACGCCACTGTTTACCCCCGCCGGGTGCGGACCGGCGGATTATGATGAACAAATCATTGCGCTCTCGGAGGCGAGAGTCCAGCCGCAAGAGCTTTTATGGTTTCCAGCAGGTCGAGGCGGAACTCCTTCGGCGACGCCCAAAAAAAGAGCCGCCGTTTCCGGCGGCTTTTGAAGTTGATAACAGGGAGGCGTCAAACAGAGTGGACAGGAGCCACTCGGTGTCCAAAAGAGGACGGGGGCAGTCATAACCGAGAAAGCTTAATCGATCGTAAACGAGCGGTTTCTTTCAGGCTTTGTTTGCCATGTCGGCCGTTGGCCGAGCTGCGCCGTGCCCCGAACGCGCCAATGGCGCGGCACCGCGTCCGGGACACCAACCCCTTACGACTTGAAAAAACTGCTGGCGGCCTCCTTCGAGGCGCGCTTCTTGGTCGTAGCCTGCTGCAACCGCTCGATCTCCGAGGTGAGAAGCGCGATCCGCTCGGTAAGTTCCTCGACCGACAAGAGCGAGAGATCCTGACCGATCTCGTGGGTCACCTTCTTTCTCGGCTTGTCATCGTCCTCGATCGCCATGTGCCCTCCGTGATCGCCAAAGGCCGTGAGGCGGTTGCCAGGTTGAACGGCGCTGGCTAATCAGATGCCTTATTCGAATAGTAGCGTTTGGCCGAGGACAAATCATGGAAAAAATCCCTTCGCAAATGACCGTCATCGGCATCAGCAAGCCCGGCGGCCCCGAGGTGCTCCTGCCCGAAACCCGCGCCGTGCCGGCGCCGGGACCGAACGAGATCCTGATCAAGGTCGCTGCTGCGGGGGTCAACCGTCCCGATGTCGCCCAGCGTTCCGGCTCCTATCCGCCGCCGCCTGGAGCGAGCGATCTGCCCGGCCTTGAGGTTGCGGGCGAAGTGGTCGCCCTCGGCGAGGGAAGCCACAAACACAAGCTCGGCGACAAGGTGATGTCGCTGGTGGCCGGCGGCGGCTACGCGCCATATTGCATCGCGCAGGACGCCCAGGCGATGGCGGTGCCGTCATCGCTGTCATTGCTCGAGGCCGGCGCCACGCCGGAGACGCTGATGACGGTCTGGCACAATGTGTTCGAGCGCGGCGCGCTGAAGCAAGGCGAGACGATACTGATCCATGGCGGCTCGTCCGGCATCGGCACCATGGCAATCCAGCTCGCCAAGGCGTTCGGCTCAAAGGTGATCGTGACCGTCGGGTCAAGGGACAAGGCCGATGCCTGCCTCAAGCTCGGCGCCGACCAAGCCATCAACTACAAGACCGAAGACTTCGTCGCAGCTTCGAGGTCAATGACATCGGGGGCAGGTCCCGACGTCATTCTCGACATGGTCGGCGGCGATTATGTCGAGCGTAATTACGACGCCGCCGCGATCGACGGACGCGTCGTCCAGATCGCGTTGCTTGGCGGCCCAAAGGCGACGGTTAATTTTGCCAAGCTGATGGTGAAAAGGCTGCACCATACCGGTTCGACGCTGCGGCCCCGTAGTAATGCGGACAAGGCGGCCATGGTATCGGCCATCGAGGCCAAGGTGATGCCGCTGTTGCGCGAGGGACGCGTTAAGCCCCTGATGGACAGCACTTTCCCGCTGGAGAGGGCCGCCGATGCGCACCGGCGCATGGAGACCAGCGAACATATTGGCAAAATTGTGTTATCGCTTTAACGCTCGTAAGCGTTCTTGTGCCGGAAACCCTTTGATTTCCTTCGCATTCATGTCATTTATCCGCAAGCGCCGGGCGGTAGGCCTCGCCCGCCAATGAAGTCGATCGCGGAGAACTGACGTTGCGTTTGATCAGGTGCCTTGCGCCGACTAGTGCCCACTTTCCGAAGTTCGCGCTCTGTCGCTGCACCCGCATTTTGCGAACTTCGGAAAATCATGGGCACTAGCAAACATATCATTCGAGCGCCGCTTCTCGATTTGAAGTCCCTGGTTCGAACTCGCCGCTTGCGCTGCAGGGACTTCAAATCGGCGGCACTCGCGCTGGGCCTCATGATTTTTGCGGCCGCGCCACCGGCGCGAGCGATCGACGCCGTCAGCGTCCGCGGTGACGTGTCTGCGATCGACCTGACCGCCGTCCTTGACCATCAGCGCAGCGACACCGACCGCATTCAGGTTTCCACCGCGCCCGGCACCGACGGTATCGTCCGCCGCATCGAGGTCCGCGCCCGCGAAGGCGGCCAGAACTGGGTGGTGTTCGCGCTCGCCAACAATACCGACGACCAGCTCGATCGTCTGATCGTCGCGCCCCACTACCGTATCGTTTCGTCGGGTCTGTTATGGCCCGACCTCGGCCTGTCGCGTATCGCCACCATCACGCCTTCGACCGGCGACCGTCCGGAACGGCAGGAGAGCGCGACCGCGGACATCTTCCGCATCACGCTCGATCCCGGCTCTGTCGTCACCTTTGTCGCGGAACTGCGCACCGATCGATTGCCGCAGCTCTATCTGTGGGAGCCCGACGCCTACAAGGACAAGGTCAATTCCTTCACGCTGTACCACGGCATCGTGATCGGCATCTCCGGCCTTCTGGCGCTGGTGCTGACTATCCTGTTCGTGGTCAAGGGCAGCATCATGTTCCCCGCGGCCGCGGCGCTGGCCTGGGCGGTGCTGGTCTATATCGGCGTCGACTTCGGCTTCTGGGGCAAGGTGCTCGACATGTCGAACAATGCCGAGCGGGTGTGGCGCGCCGGCGGCGAGGCGATCCTGGCCGCGACGCTGTTGGTGTTCCTGTTTGCCTACCTCAATCTCAGCCGCTGGCATGTGCGCTATTCGCACATCACCGTCGGCTGGCTGGTCTTCCTCGGCTCGCTGGTGGCGCTTGCTTTGTTCGACCCCGCGGTCGCCTCGGGCATCGCGCGGATGTCGCTGGTCTTGATCGCGTTTGCGGGCTTTGCCCTGATCGTCTACCTCTCCACCCATGGTTTCGATCGCGCGGTGCTGTTGATCCCGACCTGGTTCCTGCTGGTGGTCTGGGTGATCGCGGCCGGCATGACGGTCGCAGGCAGCGTCACCAACGACATCGTCGGTCCAGCGCTGCTCGGCGGCCTCGTCCTGATTGTGATGCTGATCGGATTTACGGTGATGCAGCACGCCTTTGCCGGCGGCGGCGCCACCACTGGCATCGTCTCGGACGTCGAGCGGCGGGCTCTCGCCCTGACCGGCTCCGGCGACCTGATCTGGGACTGGGACGTCTCCGCCGACAAGGTGTTCACCAGCCCCGAGACCGAAACCCTGTTGGGCTTAAAGCGCGGCACGCTGGAAGGCCCGGCCGCCAAATGGCTCGAAGTGCTGCATCCGCTCGACCAGGACCGTTTCCGCGCCGCGCTAGACAGCGTGCTCGATCAGCGCCGCGGCCGGCTGGTGCAGGATTTCCGGCTGCGCACGCCCGACGGACACTTCATGTGGTTCGCGCTGAAGGCGCGCCCGGTCGTCGGCTCCGATGGCGAGGTCTCACGCGTGGTCGGCACGCTCACCGACGTCACCGAGGCCAAGAACGCCGAGGAGCGCATGCTGCACGACTCGGTGCATGACAACCTCACCGGCCTGCCGAACCGCAAATTGTTCATCGACCGCCTGGGGGCGGTGGCCAATTTCGCCAAGAGCATGCCGAACCTGCGGCCGACGCTGATGGTGATCGACCTCGACCGCTTCAAGCAGGTCAACGATTCCGTCGGCATCGCAGTCGGCGATTCAATATTGCTGACGCTGGCGCGGCGGCTCACCCGCATCCTTAAACCCCAGGACACCCTGGCGCGGCTTGCCGGCGACCAGTTCGGCCTGATCCTGATGTCGGAACAGGATCCCGCGCGCATCACCGCCTTCGCCGAGACCATCCGCAAAACCATCCGCGCCCCGATCGCCTTCAACGACCGCGAGATTTTCCTCACCGCCTCGATCGGGCTTGCGCTCTCCGATCCGCAGACGCAGGTCTCCGACGAGATCATAAAGGATGCCGAGCTGGCGATGTATCACTCTAAGCGCATCGGCGGCGACCGCATCGATGTGTACAAGCCCGCGATGCGCGCACGGAAGACCGACCGGCTGACGCTGGAAAGCGAATTGCGCCGGGCCATCGAACGCGAGGAAATCACGATCCTGTATCAGCCGATCGTGCGGCTGGAGGATCGCTCGATTGCGGGCTTCGAAGCCTTGGCGCGCTGGGACCACCCGAAACTCGGGCGGATGTCGCCGGTGGAATTCATCACGATTGCCGAGGAAATCGGCCTGATCGTCGACCTGGGCATGTTCGTGCTCGACCAGACCGCGCGGCAACTCGCCGTCTGGCAGCGCGCCATGCGCTCGCGCGAGCCGATCTTTGCCAGCGTCAACGTCTCCTCGCGCCAATTGCTCCGGCATGACCTGATCCACGACATCCGCACCGTGCTGTCGCGATCCTCGGTGGCGCGCGGCACGCTCAAGCTCGAATTGACCGAGTCGCTGGTGATGGAAAACCCGGAACACGCCGCCCAGATGCTGACCCGAATCCGCGAGCTCGGCACCGGACTGTCATTGGATGATTTCGGCACCGGCCATTCCTCGCTGGCCTATTTGCAGCGCTTCCCCTTCGACACCATCAAGATCGACCAGTCCTTCGTGCGCACCACCAGCCGCGGGACCCGCCCGGTGATCCTGAAATCGATCATCGCGCTCGCCCACGACCTCGGCATGGACGTGGTCGCCGAGGGCGCCGAGACCGATTCGGATGCGGTCGAGCTCTATCAGCTCGGCTGCGAATACGCGCAAGGCTTTGCCTTCGGCGAGCCGATGGACGCCGACGCGGCGATGCGGCTATTGACCGAGGTCCGGCTCGAGGCGGCGAGCTGATCGCGGCCGCGTCACCCCGCGGCGCTGCATCGCGCGAAGCGTAGTGCAGCGCAACTCACTTCATCCGCTTGAACCGCACGCCGTTGCCGTCGGGCAGCCGCGTGGCGACGTAGCCGCCGGCAAGGCAGGCCTCGCGCTGCGGCATCTTTTCCTGCGGGCTGCGCAGGGTCTCCCACCACGACGCGCGCTGCGCCGCGCGCGGCAGCGCTGCGTCGATGATCTGCTCGATTTCATCAAAGCTCAACACGAATTCCGGCAATGTCTGCCGCCTCAGATAATCGCGCAGCGCGTCATAGTCGTTCACTTGTTTCCTCAGGCGCATGACAGGTCCAGCCATCCAATAGAACCCGGTTTGCCGGAGCACTTCCTTTTTGGCGCATCCGGCCGATGGAGGCAACGAAGCGTTAACGCTTTATGGCGCAGCCGATTGCGATTTAAGCCGACGGCAACCATTCCGGGCGCATGCCGAATGAGCGGGGACGCGTGATGGAATTTGGACGGCGCGAGAGCGGGGCCAACCGGCCCTGGCGGCTATCGGCAAAACTGCCGATCCTGTTCGCTTTGGTGACGGTCACCGGCTTTTCCGCGATTTGCGCCAGCGTAATGCTCGATATGCGCCGCGGCGAGGAAGAACTGGCGCGCCAGTCGCTTGAGAATTTGGCGTCCAGCATCGACGCCGACATCGATCGTAACGTCGAACTCTACGACCTGTCGCTGCGCGCAGTGGCAAACAACATGGTGGCGTCGGGAATCAATGAGGTCAGCAAGCCGATCCGGCAACTGATCCTGTTCGACCACACCACAACCGCGAAACATTTCGGCGCGATTCAGGTGTTCGACGCCCAAGGCAAACTGACCGTCGACGCCTCGACGCTGGACCCGCTGCCCGAAGATCGCAGCGGCGAGGAGTATTTCAGGATTCATCGCGACCAGCCTGACGCCGGCCTGTTCATCGGCCGTCCGACACTGCACCGTGGCGCCTATGCGATCGTGCTGAGCCGCCGCGTCAGCGACCAGGACGGCCGCTTTCTCGGCGTGGTCGCAGGCTCAATTCGCTTCAGTTACTTCCATGATCTGTTTGGCCGCCTGCATCTTTCACCCGACGACACCATCACCGTTTTCCGGCGCGACGGCACCGTGATCATGCGGACGCCGTTCGACCTCGACGTGATCGGCAAGAACCTCGGAGATCGGCCGGGCGTGAAACGGGCGCTGTCCGAACCGAGCGGGTCCTTTTCGGGAATCGCGACGACAAGTCCTGTGTTGCGGCTCTATGTCTGGCGCGACGGCACCAGGCCCCTTGTCGTGCTCGTCGGCAAGCCCTGGAACGAGATCTACAGGCTCTGGCGCATCGAGGCGACCCGGATCGGCGCGATCATGTTGGTGTTCAGCGTGTTCGTGCTCGGCGTGACGCTGATCCTGGCACGCGAAATCAGCCGCCGCGCCGCCGCCGAGGACAAGCTCGAGGAGCTTGCCACGACCGATGCGCTGACGGGCCTGCGCAACCGCCGCAAGTTCGATGCCGCCATCGACGCGGAATGGCGGCGCGCGGCGCGCATGAAGAAACCGCTCGCCTTGCTGATGATCGATGCCGATCATTTCAAGACCTACAACGACACGTTCGGACATCAGGCGGGTGACGAGGTGCTGGTCGGCATTGCGATCTGCATTTCGGACTCGTTACGGCGGGCCGGCGACTGTGCCGCACGCTACGGCGGGGAGGAATTCGCCGTGCTGCTGCCGGGTCTTTCGCCCGCCGAGGCTTTCACCGTAGCCGAGACCATCCGGGTGAAGGTCGAGCAATGGTGCGGAGAAACGGTGATCACCACCGTTAGTGTCGGTGTCGCCAGCCTTACGCCCGACGCAAACATGGACCGGACCCATCTCGTGAACGCCGCCGACAAGGCGCTTTACGCGGCCAAGGCCGGCGGTCGCAACCGCTGCGTGGTGGCGCGCGTCCCAACGCTGTCGCTGGTGGCCTGAAAGCCGTCACTTCCCCAGATATTTCTTCATCTCCGCGCGCAGGCCGTCGCGCAGCTCGGCCCGCGCCATGCCGAAGGCGATATTGGCGCGCAGGAATCCGGCCTTGGAGCCGCAATCGTGCCGTTCGCCCTTGAACTCGACGCCGTAGAAGCTTTGCGTTTTCGACAAACCGATCATCGCATCGGTGAGCTGGATCTCGCCGCCGGCGCCACGCTCCTGGGTTTGCAGGATATTGAAGATTTCCGGCTGCAGGATATAGCGCCCGGTGATCGACAGATTGGACGGCGCGGTGCCCTTCGCCGGCTTTTCCACCATGCCGTCGACCTCGAAGACGTTGCCGTGACGCTTGCCGACGCCGCAAATGCCGTACTGATGGGCGAGATCGTCGGGCACAGCTTCCACCGCGATCAGGTTCGACTTCTTGCCGAGCTTGCCGGTGGCCTCGATCATCTGCGCAAGGCACCCCGGCGTGTTGAGCACCAGTTCATCCGGCAGCACCACCGCGAACGGCTCATCGCCGACGATATCGCGCGCGCACCACACCGCATGGCCAAGGCCGAGCGGCGCTTGCTGCCGGGTAAAGCTGATGGCGCCGGCCTCCGGCTGATCGCGGGCAAGTATCTCCATCTCCGCCTTCTTGCCGCGCGCCGCAAGCGTGGCGTCAAGTTCGTACATCCGGTCGAAATGATCCTCGATCACGCCCTTGTTGCGGCCGGTGACGAAGATGAAATGTTCGATGCCGGCTTCCCTGGCCTCGTCGACCACGTACTGGATCAAGGGCTTGTCGACGATGGTGAGCATCTCCTTCGGCATCGCCTTGGTGGCGGGCAGGACGCGGGTGCCGAGGCCGGCGACCGGGAAGACGGCTTTGCGGATTTTCATGGGGTGCGGGACCGCCTTGCGAGAGCGAACGGAAGACAACGTCTTGAAGGCATGTAGGTAGCCGTTTTACAGCCGGGAACAAAGATGGATATGCGATGCCGGCTCCCTCTTTGCTTGATTTTTTCGAAAGCGGGCAAAGCCCCTGACGCAAAAAATGCACCTTTGTTAAGCTACTGGAAACCGGGGCGAGGCCTCCTGAGAGCGCGCCAATACCAGGCCTTTCGGTGGAACATGATGGGACGAACGGGACGGGCGGCGACAAGAGGTGCGGGCACGGTAATCTTGGCAGCGGCGCTATTTTGCTGCGGGCAGGCGCGCGCGCAATCCTCAGGCGCTGGCCCACTCGACTTTCTCGGCAGCATCTTCAGCGGCTCGAAAGGCAGCCAGGGCGTCGCCGGCACACTGGCACAACCGGCGCCGGCAAGCGGCGCTCCGCAGCCATGGAGCGGCGAGGACGGCGCCTCCGGCCACCCGCTGATGACGGCGAGCGCCATCCGCGAGGCGGCGGCGAATTTCGACCATTGCATCGCTGCGATGTGGCCCGACGCTGCGCGCCGCAACGTTTCGCAGGAAAGCTTTACCCGCTTCACCGCCGGCCTCACCCCTGATCTTCGCATCATGGACCTGTTGGATTCGCAGCCGGAATTCACCAAGTCAGTCTGGGATTATCTCGACATCCTGGTCAACGACAACCGCCTGGCCAGGGGTCGCGAGATCCTAAGCCAATACAAGCCGCAGTTCGACGCGACCGAGAAGGCCTATGGCGTCGACCGTTACGTGATCGCGGCGATCTGGGGCATCGAGTCGAATTATTCGACGCAGATGGGAGACCGCAGCGTTCTGCAATCGACCGCGACGCTCGCCTGCATCGGCCGCCGCCAGAAATATTTCAGGGATGAGTTTTTGTCGGCACTGGAGATCCTGCACCGCGGCGACTTGCGTCCCGAACAGATGCGCGGCTCCTGGGCCGGCGCATTCGGTCCTACCCAGTTCATGCCGACGGCTTTCAAGCGCTACGCCGTCGACGCCAATGGCGACGGCCGCCGCGACGTGGTCGACGATCCCGCCGATCTGATCGCCTCCACCGCCAACAATCTGAAGAAGGATGGCTGGCAGACCGGCCAGACCTGGGGCTTCGAGGTCGTCGTGCCGAAGGACTTCAACTACATTCTGGCCGACAAGGCCAAGGCGATGACGATGGCGCAATGGGAGCATCTCGGCGTCAAGCGCGCCAACGGCCAGCCATTCCCACAATCTTCCGAAAAAGCCTATCTGCTTGCACCCGCCGGCGCCGAGGGGCCGGGCTTTCTGATGCTGCAGAACTTCCGCGTGATCATGAAATATAATCCGGCGGAGGCCTATGCGCTGGCGATCGGTCACTTCGCCGACCGCTTACGGGGCGGCCCGCCCTTCGCGCAGCCCTGGCCGCGGCAGGAGCGCGAACTATCGCGCGCCGAGCGGCTGGAATTGCAGCAGCTTCTGGCGCAGCGAGGATTCTATCGCGGCACCCCCGATGACCAGTTTGGCGGCGAGACCAGGGAGGCGCTGCGCGGCTTCCAGGCCTCGATCGGGGCGCCCGCGGATGGATTTGCCTCTTCCGAGGTGCTGGAACGGCTCCGCGGACGGTGATTCGGGACGTTTCCTGCCCCTAAACACCGGCACTGTGTTTACCCTCAAGGCAAGACCAGGCGGGAAAACCGGTTCCCTCTGCAACCGGATCATGCTCTACGACGTTTCCAGGCACAGCGCATGGGCTCGAAAACTGCCCGCTTGCGGCCTGATTCAGCTATTATGGCTTTTATTCGAACGATCCATTGCGACCGAGCCGCATGCCCAAGACCACGCTCAAGACCACGCCCGAGACAAAATCCTTTTTGCGGGAGTTCACCGAAACCGGCCCCCTGATCGCGATGGCGGTGGCGGTGGCGCTATTGGTTGGTGTCGCAGCGCCGGCGTCGGCGCAATTTTTCAATTTCGGCGGACCGCCGCGGTCGCAGCCATCGCCGCAATCCGCACCGCCTGGCCGCGGCTGGTTCGGCGGCGACCTGTTCGCGCCATTCCAGCAGCCCGCGCCCAAGCGAATCGAGAACTTCTCCAAGGCGCCGCCGCCGGAAAAACGCGAAACCATCCCCGAGCGCAACGTGCTGGTGCTTGGCGACGCGATGGCGGACTGGCTCGCTTATGGTCTGGAGGACGCCTATGCCGAGCAGCCGGACATGGGCGTGATCCGCAGACACAAGACCGTCTCCGGGCTGATCAAATATCAGCCCAAGGGCGATCCGGCGGACTGGCCCGCGGCCGCCAAGACGATCCTTGCAACGGAAAAACCTGACGTCATCGTCGTCATGCTCGGCCTCAACGACCGCATGGCCATGCACGAGCCGGCGGCCGAGAAATCCGACGCCAAGCCAGCAGACAAGAAGACCGACAAGAAGGATGCCCGCACCAAGCCCGGCGACGCAAAGTCGGCGGCGAAAGGCGATGACGCCGACAACGCCGCCACAAAGCCCGACGAGAAGGTGCTCGATTCCGAATTGTCCCCGGACGACGCCGAGAGCGATGCCCCGGCGATCATGACCCCGGAAAGGAACACGCGCTCGCCGACCGGTCTTGTCGAGTTCCGCGAGGAGCGCTGGGTCGAGCTCTACACCAAGAAGATCGACGAAATGATCGCGGTGGCGAAATCGAAGGGCGTGCCGGTGTTGTGGGTCGGACTGCCCGCGGTGCGCGGCGCCAAGGCGACCTCCGACACGCTGTTTCTGGATTCGCTCTACCGCGAGGCATCGGCCAAGGCGGGTATCACCTATGTCGACGTTTGGGACGGCTTTGTCGACGAGGCCGGCCGCTTCCTGCAACAGGGCCCCGACTTCGAAGGCCAGATCCGCCGCCTGCGCTCTTATGACGGCGTGTATTTCACCAAGCCCGGCGCGCGCAAGCTTGCGCATTATGTCGAGCGCGAGATCACGCGGCTCCTGGCGTCGCGCTCAGCGCCGATCACGCTGCCAAGCGAGCCCGCAACGCCCGATGCCAATGCGCTGCCGGGGCAGCCGGCGCCGCGTCCGCTGGCAGGGCCGATCCTACCGTTGGTGGCGTCATCCGTCGGCACCGACCAATTGCTTGGCGGTCCGGGATCGCGCCCGGCCGCGGTCGATGCGCTCGTCGCACGGACGCTGGTCAAGGGCGAACCGCTGGCGCCCCCCGCAGGCCGCGCCGACGATTTCGTCTGGCCGCGCCGTGAAGTCGAAGTCGAGCCGGCCAAAGGCGAAGCGCCAGTGGCCTCGGTTTCTCCGGGTGGAACACCTTCGGCCAACAGTCCCTCCGCGGGACAGAAGCCGAAACGGCCCGTTGCGGTTCAACCTGGCCTGCCCGGTCAGCCGGCCGCGCCGGTTCAAGCGGCGCCGCCGGGTTTCCGGAATTTCTTCGGCTTTGGAAACCCGCCACCGCCGCGCCAGGTGCAGCCGCCGCCACGCACGCCGGGTGCGCCCGGTGTACCGCGGCCGCCGGCCAATGTCGGGCGGGCGGCATCGGTGCCGCCGCCGCCGGGTAGCCTCACGCGGTAAAATCCGTTGACTTCGCAAAGACCGCTTGTAGCTTTTTGTCGCAAATGCCGCGGGAAAAACCGCCAGCGCCGATCAGGAGGCACGCCGTGACCGTGACGATCCGTCAGCTTCACCCGCATTTCTTCGGCGAGGTTTCCGGCGTCGATCTGCGGAAGCCGCTGACGCCGCAGGAGGCGCGCGACATCGAAGCCGGCATGGACAAATACGCCGTGCTGCTATTTCGCGACCAGGACGTATCGGACGAACAGCAACTGACATTCGCGCGCAATTTCGGCGAGCGCGAGAACGCACGCGGCGGCACCGTCACCAGAAAAGAAGACTATCGGCTCACTTCGGGACTGAACGACGTCTCCAACCTCGGCAAGGACGGCAAGCCCTTGCCGCGCGACCACCGCACGCATCTGTTCAATCTCGGCAATTGCCTGTGGCATTCTGACAGCTCGTTCCGCCCGATTCCGGCAAAATTCTCGCTGTTGTCGGCGCGCGTGGTCAATCCGAAGGGCGGCAATACCGAATTTGCCGACATGCGCGCGGCCTATGATGCGCTCGACGACGAAACCAAGGCTGAGATTGAGGATTTGATCTGCGAACATTCGCTGATGTATTCGCGGGGCTCGCTCGGCTTCCTCGATTACAGCGAGGAAGAAAAGCAGATGTTCAAGCCGGTGCTGCAGCGCCTGGTGCGGACCCATCCGGTGCATCGCCGCAAGTCGCTCTATCTGTCGTCGCATGCCGGCGCGATCGTCGGCATGAGCATGCCGGAGGCGCGGCTACTCTTGCGCGACCTTACCGAACACGCCACGCGAGAGGAATTCGTCTACGTTCACAAATGGACCGTGCATGACCTCGTGATGTGGGACAACCGCCAGACCATGCATCGGGTGCGCCGCTACGACCAGTCGCAGCCGCGCGACATGCGGCGCGCCACGGTCGCAGGCACCGAGCCTACCGTGGCGCAACAGGCGGCGGAGTAAGGGACGCGGCAAACCAAGCCGTCGTCCCTGCGTTCGCTTTCGCAGGGACGACGTCGTGGCTGGCTTTCCGCCTACGCGTGGCCGGCTTCGTTCGAGAGCATGCCGGGATCGATCCCGATCTTGCGCAATGCGCGGGCATATTTGTCCTCGACGTCGCCGCCGAAGATCAGGTCGGGATCTGCGTCGCAGTGCAGCCAGCCATTGTCCTGGATTTCGCTCTCGAGCTGTCCCGCCGCCCAGCCGGCATAGCCGAGCGCGAGTATCGCGTGCTTCGGTCCGGCGCCCCTGGCGATCGCTTTCAGAATGTCCACCGTCGCGGTCAGACAAATTTCGTCGTCGATCTGCAGCGTCGCATCCTGGATGAAGAAATCGCTCGAATGCAGCACGAAGCCGCGGCCGGTCTCTACCGGACCGCCCTTCAACACCCGCAAACTCTCGGCATTTTCCGGCAGCGTGATCTGGTCGGATTTCTTGATGATATCGAGCTGCACCAGCAAACCCGGGAAATCGATGCTGCCCGCCGGGCGATTGACGATGATGCCCATGGCGCCTTCGGCCGAATGCGCGCAGAGATAAATCACCGAACGCTCGAAGCGCGGATCGCCCATCACGGGCATGGCGATCAGCAGTTGGCCATCGAGATAGCGATGGGCCTGCTCGCCGTCACCACCAGCGGCTTCGCGGCGAACCGTTCTCGGTCTTTTGCCTTCAGGGTTCATCCGCAAAGGACTCTCATGTCGTGATCTATCCTGATATTGGGTGGAAGTTCTGTCAATCAAGCTCCGCAGGACACGTTTCCAAAATGCATCACAAGCAATTCAATGGCTTACCCTCTCGCTTGGCTGTAAAGACGTTTCATGACCGCCGTAGTTCCGCTGCGAGCCGCGCTCGGCTTTGCCTTGACCGCCCTGGCTTCATCCCTGGCGGTCGAGGTGCGAGCCCAGGACGCTTCGCCCTGGCAAAAGGGTGCGCACTCCGCCGTGCGGCTGCTGGCGGGATCGCGCAGCGGACCGGTGTTGCTGGGCGGTATTGCCGTTCAGCTTGACCCCGGCTGGAAGACCTACTGGCGTACCTCCGGGGATTCCGGCGTGCCGCCGCGCTTCGACTTCTCCAAATCGGACAACGTCGAGGCCGTCACCATTTTGTGGCCGGCGCCGTTGAAATTCGACGACGGCGCCGGCGGCTTCTCGATGGGTTATTACGACCAGGTTGTGCTCCCGCTGCGGATCGTGCCGAAAAACGCTGACAAGCCGGTGACGCTTCGCGCCGAAATCAACTATGCGGTTTGCGAGAAACTCTGCATACCCGTCGAAGCCAGCGCAGAGCTTGCCTTCGCCAGCGTCGCCAGCACCGAGGACAGCGTGCTGTTTGCAGCGCTCGACACGGTTCCAAAGCCCGCTAACGTCGGCGATCCCAACCCGCTGACCATCCGCGACGTCATACGCGAGGGCAAGTCCACCGTTCTGGTCGACGTGCTCTCGCCCGATACGAGAAAGGTCAGCCTGTTTGTCGAAGGGCCGACACCGGACTGGACGCTGGCGGTTCCGAGATTGCTCGAACAAAGCCCGCCGGGGGTCAAACGCTTTGCCGTCGAGCTCGATGGCGCGCCGCCGGGGACCAGTCCAGAAGGCGCGGCGCTGAAATTGACGCTGGTCGGCGGCGATCGGTCCTACGAGTTCAATATCAATCTGGATTGACCCGAAGGGTCATTCCGGGGCGCATCGCAGGTGCGAGCCCGGAATCTCGGGGTTCTACGATGTGCCATTGCACATCGTAGTTCATGCCTGCGCATGCCCCGGAACGACGGCGAATGGATTCCTCACCCAACCGAATCTTAACGAATAGTTGATAGGCCGGGACCATCACCGCACCTCTGTAGCTCAAGGATTTCCCGCATTGGCCGTGACGGATGCTCAACCCGCAACAACTCCGCGCGCCGGTGCGGTAGCGCGGCTGCGGTCGATGCTTGCCGGCTTGCTGCGCGGCGCGCTCGGCGATTCAAGCGAAGCTTCTTTAACCAAACGCCTCGCCGGCACGATCTTCATCATTCGCGTTTTCAGCGCCGCGCTCGGCTATCTCTCGCAGATTCTGTTCGCGCGCTGGATGGGCGGCTCCGACTACGGCGATGTCTATGTCTGGACCTGGGTGCTGCTGCTCGGCAGCATGATGGATTTCGGCATTTCCGCCTCGGCGCAGAAGATCATCCCGGAATATCGCACCCGCGGCGAACACGCGCTGTTGCGCGGTTTCCTCTCCGGCAGCCGCTGGATGACGCTTGTCGTCTCCTCGATCGTGTCGGGATTGCTGGCCGGTCTGGTGAAATTTCTGTCGCCGTGGATCGACGCCGGCGCGATGCTCGGCCATCAATACATCTGCGCGCCGGCCTACGCGGCTGCCTTCGTCATGAACGTCGCGCTCTGCGTTCTCCTGGTGCCGCGCTTCGGCGGTCATGGTGCGGCGGCCGCGACCTCGATCTCGCTTGTGTTCGAGACGGTGCTGTTGTTCACCATCGTGCGCTGGCGGCTCGGGCTCCACATGCTGGCGTTCGGGAAAGGCGATTAGGTCCCTTCTCGTCATGCCGGGGCACGGCCGTCCTTCGAACGGCTATGCCCGGCAAATGACGAATTTGCTTTGCGCGGCCCTGCCTACTCCGCGGTCCAGCCGCCGTCGATTGAGAGATTGGCGCCGGTGATCTGCGCCGCGTCGTCGCTGCACAAGAACAGCGCAAGCGCTGCGACCTGTTCGGAGGTGACGAATTCCTTGGTCGGCTGCGCCGCCAGCAGCACGTCCTTGATGACCTGTTCCTTGGTCATGTTGCGCGCCTTCATGGTGTCGGGAATCTGGTGTTCGACCAGCGGCGTCCAGACATAACCCGGACTGATGCAGTTGCAGGTGATCTTGAAGGTCGCAAGCTCCAGCGCCGCCGTCTTGGTGAGCCCGGCAATGCCGTGCTTGGCCGAGACGTAGGCTGCCTTGAAGGGCGAGGCCACCAGCGAATGGGCGGACGCGGTATTGATGATGCGGCCCCAGCCGCGCTTCTTCATGCCGGGCACGGCGGCGCGGATGCCGTGAAACGCCGACGACAGATTGATCGCAATGATCGCGTCCCATTTCTCGACCGGAAATTCCTCGATCGGCGAGACGAACTGGATGCCGGCATTGTTGACCAGGACGTCGACCGAGCCGAACGTTTTTTCGCCAAGCGCGATCATGCCCGCGATCTCGGCGGGCTTGGTCATGTCGGCGGGAGAGTGAACCGCCTTGACCTTGAAATCGCTCTCGATCGAAGAACGCTCCCGCTCAATGTCGGCCGGCGCGCCCATGCCGTTGAGCACGATATTGGCGCCGGCGCCGGCGAAGGCGCGGGCATAGGCAAGCCCGATGCCGCTGGTCGAACCGGTCACCACTGCGGTCTTTCCTGTCAAAATACCCATTTTCGTTCACTCCTATTTGACGGGGTTTTCGTCGCCCGAGAGATCGTAGCTCACCATGGTTTCGCCGGACTGCGGCCGTTCCAGCCACTCCTTATGACGCATCGACAGATGAACGTCACGCACCCCCGCCTCCCAATGCTCCCTCATGGCGACATGGGAGAAATCGTAATCCTTGGAGGACGTTTCGTAGTTCTTGCTCTTGTAGATCAGATGCACCACCGTGACGGTGTTCTCCTTGGTGGCGTCGAGCAAGAAGCTCGCAGACGGGTCATCCCTGAGATAATCGGGCAATTTGCCAATCAAATCGCGGATGGCCCTGCGCGCATTGTGGAGTTCGCGGTTCTTGTCGGTCGTCATGCGCGTGCGGCTCGAGAAGCGGATATCCTTTTCCCGCTCGGCCGCCTCCAACAGCGTTTCCGGCAGCCGTCCGCGCGCACTGAAGAGATCGACCTGGAAGATCAGGAGGTCATGGTTGGTTTCGGCGTCCAGCACGTGGTCGAGCGGCGTATTGGAGGCGATGCCGCCGTCCCAATAATGCTCGCCGTCAATGACGATGGAGGGGAAGCCCGGCGGGAGCGCGCCGGACGCCATGATGTGCTCGGGTCCAATTCGCTTGCCGAGCCGATTGAACTCCACATTGTCGAAATATCGAAAATTGCCCGAAGTCACCCCCACCGCGCCGACGCTGAGCCGGCACTTCAGATCGTTGATGCGATCGAAATCGACCAGCCGCTCCAATGTCTTCTTCAGCGGCGAGGTGTCGTAGTAACTCTGCGACTCCGGGCTTCCCTTCGGCCACAGCGGCGCGGGCGGAACTCGGGGTGTAAAGAAGCCAGGCGCCCCGAAGGTGGCGACAAATGCCGCGCTGGTTTCGTTGTACAGCGAACGCTCGCGGCCATGCAGGGCCGGGACCCACGAGGTGGGCGATGAAACCAGCTCCCAGAATTCCTTCAGCTTCTCGACGCGCTTTGAGGGCTCGTTGCCGGCGATGATCGCGGCGTTGATGGCGCCGATCGAGATGCCGGCAATCCAGTCCGGTTGGAAATCGAAATGGCAGAGCGCTTGGTAGGCGCCCGCCTGGTAGGAGCCGAGCGCGCCGCCGCCTTGCAGGACGAGTACACGCTGTGCTTTCGCGGGCGTCTTCGCTGGATCGGCGGGATTCATCATCAACTCCCGGGTTCAACCAAGATATTGAGAGTGCAGCGTGGCGTCAGTTCGCGGCAACGTCAATTAACGATTGCACCTGTTGGGATCGGCACGCCAAGGTGCTCACGAGGTTGTGTCGATGCAAGGATCAGCGCCCAGAACACTTTGTATTTGGTATTCGGAGCATAGCTCGCAGCGATGCCTAATTTTGTGACATCATTTTGAAGCATGTTCGCCCGATGCGGCGGCGAGTCGCGCCAGCCGGAAAACGCCTCGGCCAGCGTGTGGTAACCGGCGGAAACATTTTCCACCGCCAGCGTCGCCGAATATCCGGCCGCCTGCAGGCGCTTGGGCAGCGGCGCCTTGATGTCGTGGTCGAGCTTGTTGCGGCTTGCCATCGCGCGTGACTGCGCCTCCGCCACCTTCATCAATTCGGGATCGACGACCACGGCGCCAAGACCGTTGTTCTTGCGGTAGAGCGAAATCATGGTGGCGGCGGCCTCCGGATCGAGTTTGGCGCCCGCTTCGGCCATGTTGAAATACATGCTCGGCTGTTCGAGCGGAACGTCCGACGCGCAGCCGCCAAGCGCCAACAATCCGATAATCGCGACCGACGCGCGCATGATTCAAAGGTCCCCCACGGTGGTTGGTGGAGGTTGTTGCATGCCAACCGTGGCCGAATGGTGAACGGCGAGTCCTATTTAAGGCGTCATTCCGGGGCGCGCCAACGGGTCGCGCGAATGCGCGCCCGATGACAGGCTCCACGCGAACCCGGAATCTTGTGCCAAAAACCTCCGGATTCCGGGTCTGCGCCGTTCGGCGCATCCTGGAATGACGGACTGACTCTACGACATCTTGACCGTATGGATGCCGCATTCCGTCTTGGCCCGGCCACGCCAGCGGCCGGCGCGCGTGTCCTCATCCGGCGAAGTTCGGCTGGTGCAGGGCATGCATCCGACCGAGAGGTAGCCTGCATTGACCAACGGGTGCGGCGGCAATTTGGCCTGCGCGTAGATCGCTTCAATCGCTTCGCGCGAGACGTTGGCGAAGGGGTTGAACTTCAGCCTGATACCGTCATCCTCGACCACCGGGATGGCGGCGCGAAGGCCGCCCTGGAAACGCTTGCGGCCGTTGATCCAGGCGGAAAATGGCGCCAGCGCCCGCTGCAGCGGTTCAACTTTCCGGATGCGGCAGCAGGCATCGGGATCGGAAAACCACAATTCGCGATCCGGATCCTCGCGGCGCAGCGTTTCTTCCAGCGGCTTGATGGAGCGGACGTCGCGCAAGCCCAGCGTTTCGATCAGCCTGTCGCGATAGGCCAACGTCTCCTCGAACAGCCATCCGGTGTCGAGAAAGACCACGGGGATCGCTGGATCGACGTCGGCCATCACCTTCAAGAGCGCGGCCGACTCGGTGCCGAATGAGGAGACCAAAGCGAGACGCTCGCGGCCGAAGAGCCGCAAGGCGCCGGCGATCACCTCTGCGGGCGCGGCTTGGCGGAGCGCCCGATCGAGCTCCGCCGCCAGCGTCAAATCAGGCACCGCCGACGTTCGTTCGTCCAAAGCGAGTTCGCTCATGATCCGGCACTCTCCGAGTGGCGTAGCTGCATCCGCCGGTGTAGCGCGGTCAAGCGGCCATCGCCGGTCGGCTGATAGAAAACCGAGTAACGCTTCGAGGTCGAGGCGAACGCCTCGGCATCGCTTTCCTTCTTGACTTCGAAGGCGTCGAATCCGGCGCGCAGCATGAACACGAACTGGTCGCGCAGCACCTGTCCGGTTGCGCGCAATTCGCCGTCAAAGCCATGGCGCTCGCGCAAGAGGCGCGCCTGGCTGTATGCCCGACCGTCCCGGAAGGTTGGAAACACCAGCGCGACCACCGCAAGCCGATCAAGGAACGGCACAAGGTCGTCGACGTCGCGGTTGTTCGGCCAGATCACGCCGGCTTTGCCCGCGCGCGCCAACAGCGCTTCCGGGTCCTCCAGAAACCGCGTCGCCGAA
>DATGGY010000173.1:0-16432 GCA_035308285.1 Bradyrhizobium sp.
TGGGGCGCGGTGTTGTTCCAGTGGGTCAACGTCAAGGGCTGGGTCATGGTGATCGGCACCATCACCGCCTATGCCGGCATTGCGAGCTTCCCCTGGAACATCGCCACGCAAGTGGTGATTTGCCTTCTGCTCGGCGTCGCCGCGACCTCGGTCTGGACGCTGTCCGGCAGTTCGCTGCGCTCGCTTCTGACCTCGCCGAGGGCGGTGCGGGCCTTCAACATCGCGATGGCCGCGCTGCTCTTGGCCTCGCTGTTTCCGGTATTCATGGACATATGATGAGGCCCCGCGCCATGCAGAAACCTGTTTCCCATCGCAGCGAAAATGCTCTAGACAACGGGCGAAATTCGAAGGCGCCCGGCGGTCATACCCACCACAAACCCTGATCCACCCCTTCAAGAGGAAACCACCATGCGTGTTTATTACGATCGCGACGCCGACCTCAACCTGATCAAGGGCAAGAAGGTCGTCATCGTCGGCTATGGCAGCCAGGGCCACGCCCATGCGCTGAACCTGAAGGATTCCGGCGTCAAGGAGGTGGCGATTGCGCTGCGCAAGGGATCGGCCTCGGCCAAGAAGGCGGAAACGGCCGGCTTCAAGGTGATGGAAGTGGCTGAAGCCGCCAAATGGGCCGACCTCGTGATGATGCTCACCCCCGACGAATTGCAGGGCGACATCTACCGCGAGCATCTGCACGACAACATGAAGAAGGGCGCGGCGCTGGTGTTCGCCCATGGCCTCAACGTGCATTTCAATCTGCTTGACCCGCGTCCCGATCTCGACGTGCTGATGATCGCGCCAAAAGGTCCCGGCCACACCGTGCGCTCGGAATATCAGCGCGGCGGCGGCGTGCCCTGCCTGATCGCGATCGCCAAGGATATTTCGGGCAATGCGCATGATCTGGGCCTGAGCTACGCGTCAGCGATCGGCGGCGGCCGCGCCGGCATCATCGAGACCACGTTCAAGGAAGAATGCGAGACCGACCTGTTCGGCGAACAAGTCGTGTTGTGCGGCGGCCTGGTCGAACTGATCAAGGGCGGCTACGAGACGCTGGTGGAAGCCGGCTACGCGCCGGAGATGGCTTATTTCGAATGCCTGCACGAGGTGAAGCTCATCGTCGACCTGATCTATGAAGGCGGCATCGCCAACATGAACTACTCGATTTCCAACACCGCCGAATACGGCGAATATGTCACCGGGCCGCGCATCATCACCGAAGAGACCAAGAAGGAGATGAAGCGGGTGCTCGCCGACATTCAGGGCGGCAAGTTCGCGCGCGACTGGATGCTGGAGAACAAGGTCAACCAGACCTCGTTCAAGGCGACCCGCGCCAAGCTCGCCAGCCACCCGATCGAGGAGATCGGCGCCAAGCTCCGCGACATGATGCCGTGGATCAAGAAGGGCGCGCTGGTGGACAAGACGAAGAACTGAATGATGCCCCTCTAATGGTGAGGAGCGCGGGACGCGCGCCTTGAACCATGAGGCCCGCGACCGCACCACATCCTTCGAGACGCGCGTGAAGAACGCGCTCCTAATGAACTCCCCTCCCTCCACGCGCATCGCGCGTGGTGGGGAGGGGTCGGGGGTGGGGGGTAGCGCGGCGTTCACCGAAGCAGCGGTTCCTGCGGAGAGACCCCACACCCCCGACCCTCCCCACCGCTTCACGGGGGGAGGGGACTACACGCCGCCCCTCACGACAGCTCGTGGCGCATGGCGCGGGCCAGCGTCACGGACGGACGCTCGCCGAACGCCTCGCGATAATCCCGGGCGAAATGTCCGAGGTTGCCGAAGCCGCAGGCGAAGGCGACCGAGGTCACCGAGGTCTCGGGATCGGGCGCGGAAAGCTTGTCGCGGGCGCGTCTTAACCGGATCATCCTGGCAAACGCCATCGGCGAGTAGCCGCGGGTTTGCTGGAACGCCCTGAACATCGCGCGCGCGCTCGCGCCGGTCTCTTCGACCAGGCGCTCGATCGTGATCGCCTGATCCCAATGCGCTTCGATGAATTCCTCCGCGCGGCGGACATGCGACGGCACGATGTCCTTTGGTTGGCGGTCCAGCAAATGACTGAACGTATGCCGGTTGGCGCACAGGAACGCCACCAGAATGGCCTGCTCGAGTTCGCGCAGCACGAGGCCCGGTAACGCATCGGAGGCGGCATCAAGCTGATCGGAAAGGAACCGGACCAGCCGCCAGAGATTTTGCACCTGCGGATCGTCTCGATTGGCGGCGGGTTCGAATTCAAGCTTGCCGCTCGGCCGCGCGCCCAAAAGACAAGTCAGCTTCTGCTCGAAGGCGCAGGGGTCGATGCGCAGGTTGAACCAGCGATGGTCGGCTGTAGTGGCAAGGCGCATAGGTTGGCCTGGCGAGACGATGCAGGACTGGTGGGCGTCAATCCGGGTCGTCTTGCCGTTGATCGTCGCGTCGCCCGCGCCGGCCACGGCCGTCAACAGCCGGAAGCGATCGGCCTCCGGATAATCGATGGATACGCCGACACTACTGGTCCCGTACACCAGCCCGATGCCGTGAAGCTGAGCGACATTTCCCCGCGCCAGCAGGTTGATGGGAGATTTCATCTCCGTTTTTCGCGCGCCGAACCGCGTCAGGAGCGCGTCTCTGAACTCCTCGGGGTCAGAGGTGCTGAAGACGGGAAATCGCTGCAGCGGATCAGCCAGTTGCTCGTACGGCATGGTTCATCCTGCTAGCGTTCAATTCCCAATGGCGTGCGCGGCCGGCCGAATCGCCTGGAAAACCAGACGAGATACGCCTTGTATCAGAAAGCACCAACCCAGCCACTTGTGGCGGAGCCGGCGGTGCAGCTTCGCAGATCGCAGCAGACATGCTTGACTTGCCCCCGACTGCCCTCATCTTCATTACAAGACTTTACCGTGTACCGGAAGCGGGAGGCGATCATGCGATCAGTGGTCATTACCGGGGCATCCACCGGCATCGGCTGGGCCACCGCCAAGGTTTTGCTGGCTAGCGGATTTCGCGTCTTCGGCAGCGTGCGAAAGGCGGCCGACGCCGAGCGCCTGCGCGGCGAGTTCGGAGCCAATTTTACCCCTCTGTTGTTCGACGTCACCGATGAGGCCGCAGTGCTAGCGGCCGCGCGCGAGGTCCGCGCCGCGCTCAACGGCGAAACGCTGGCCGGGCTTGTCAACAATGCCGGCGTCGCGGTGGCCGGACCCGTACTTGGACTGGCCGCCGACGAATTTCGCCGCCAGATGGACGTCAATGTGATCGGGCCGGTGATCTCGACGCAAGCCTTCGCGCCGCTGCTCGGGGCCGATCCCGCGCTGAAGGGGCCGAAGGGACGCATCGTGATGGTCTCATCGGTCGGCGGCAAAAACGGCAATCCGCTGATGTCGGCCTACTGCGCCTCCAAGCACGCGATCGAGGGCCTCTCGGAAAGCCTGCGCCGCGAAATGATGCTGTTCGGCATCGACGTCATCATCGTCGCGCCGGGGGCGGTGAAGACACCGATCTGGAGCAAGGCCGATGAAGTCGATATTTCCGCCTACCGGAATTCGCCGTTCTTCCCGGCGCTGGAAAAAATCCGCAAATTCATGACGCAGCTCGGCGAGAGCGGATTGCCAGCCGAGAAGATCGGGCAAACCATCGCGAGAGCCCTGACTTCGCCGAGCCCCAAGGTGCGCTACCAGATCACGCCCGATCCGGTGCGGCACTTCATCATGACCGTGCTGCCGAAACGGACGCTCGACGGAATCATCGCCAAGCGCCTCGGATTGACGCCGCAGGCTTGAGCGATGCCGATCCACATCTGCAGCACCTGCGGCTCTTCGTATCCGGACACACCCGAGCCGCCTTCCGCCTGTCCGATCTGCGACGATGAGCGCCAGTTCGTGCCGCGCGGCGGGCAGGTCTGGACGACACGGGTGAGGCTCACAGGCAGCCACGCCAATGCGTGGCGGCGGCTGGAAGCGGATTTGTTCGAGATCCATACCCAGCCGGCATTCGCAATCGGCCAGCGCGCGCTGCTGGTGCGGACGCCGCGGGGCAATGTGCTGTGGGACTGCATCGCGCTCCTGGACGATGCGACCGAAGCGCTGGTGCGCGCGCTGGGCGGGTTAACGGGAATCGCGATCTCGCATCCGCATTACTATACGTGCATGCAGGATTGGGCGCGGGCTTTTGACTGTCCGGTCCATTTGCACTCGGCCGACGCCCAATGGGTCATGCGTGGCGATCCCTTGATCCGGCATTGGGACGGCGAGACGCTTGTGATCGCGCAAGGCGTCACCTTGCTGCGGCTGGGCGGGCACTTTCCCGGCGGCACGGTGCTGCATTGGGCGGACGGCGCCGACGGGCGCGGGGCGCTTCTGAGCGGAGACATCGTGCAGGTGGCGATGGACCTCAACCGCGTCTCGTTCCTCTGGAGCTATCCGAACATGATGCCGCTCGCCGCGGGCACGGTGCGGCGGATCGCCGATACCTTAAAGCCATGGCCGTTCGACCGGATCTATGGCGCCTTCCCCGGACGGCAGGTGATGAGCGGCGGCGCCGGCGTCGTGGAGCGCTCGGCCAAGCGCTATGTCGAGCTGCTGGAAGGCAGGCAGGCTTAGCGCTTTTCATCCGCTCCGAGCCGTTCGCGCCCCAACCTTTCAGATGAGCAACCGAAAGTTGCTGCATTTGTTGCGAAACGGTGACGCTTCAATTACGTTTTTGTGACACGCTACAGGTTCCGGCTGTGCCGTGTGCCCGCGGGTCGTTGCTCGCCAGGGCTCGGAACGTCATGCCGGGGACAGGTTGCGTGCTAACCCCATGGCGATCCAGCCAAATTCTGGCCCTTCCGCGGCCACCGCCAACGGCCTTGCCGCCGTTGGCATTTGGCCGTGGCTTGCGGTCGCAGCCCCGCATCTGGCGGCGCTTGGGGTGATGCTTCAGACCGAGACGGATTTTGCGGCGCGCGCGGGCTTCCTGCTGTCCTGGGGGATTTCGAATTTCTTCTGGATCGCGCTATTGCGGCGTCCGGCGCTGTCGGGCGCGTTGTCGCTGACGCTGGTCGTGGTGCTGGTGCTGTTGTCGCGCTTCAAGCACGACATCGTGCAGATGACGGCGAACTTCGTCGACCTGATGGTGATCGACCGCGACACCGCGGCATTCCTGTTTACGATCTTTCCCAATCTGCGCTGGTCGGTGATATCGGCAGCTCTCGTCACGCTGCCGCTGATGTATGCGCTGTGGTGGCTCGATCCCTTTCGGATTCGCCGCCTTCCGGCGCTCGCCTGCCTGCTCGCGTGCCTCTCCGCGCTGGTCGGATCTTCCCTCCTTTGGCCGGAGGAAGCCTGGCGCGGCTACTACGACGACGGCTACGTGTCGAAATTCGCCCGCTCGGGCGTGACCGCGGTGTCGGACTTCATCAATTACGGCTACATGGAATCGGATGCGGTCGCGACCGGGCGTCTGAAGGTGCCGCTGCTGGATTCCTGCCACCCTAAGGGACGGCGGCCGAACATCATCATGATCCACGATGAGTCGAGCTTCGATCTTCGTCAGGCGAGCGGCGTCAAGGTTCCCGCCGGCTACGGCAGCCATTTCAAGTCGTTCGACGGAAGGATGCGGAAATTCCTTGCCGAGAGTAACGGCGGCCCGAGCTGGTTCACCGAATACAATGTGCTGGCGGGACTATCGTCGCGCTCGTTCGGCCGCTTCTCCTATTTTGTCACCCGCATCGCCTCGGGCCGCGTCGAGCGGGGCTTGCCGCTGTCGCTGCGCCGCTGCGGCTACGACACGGTTTCGCTCTATCCGGCGTTCGGCGCGTTCATGAGCGCGCGCAGTTTCCAGCTCACCACCGGCATCCAGCATTTCTTCGACGCGCATGACCTCGGCGCCGGCGAGGTCGAGCCCGACAGTTTCTTCTACGACAAGGCCATGAGCCTGATGTCGCAGCGCGCGGCCAACGCGCCGTTGTTCATGTTCGTCTATCTCGCCGCCAATCATTTCCCCTGGGAGACGCGGTTTCGTCCCGATCTGACGCCGGCGTGGCGCAACACCGGCAACGAGCCGGTGGTCGATGAATATCTACGGCGGCAGGCGATGAGCGCGAACGACTACGCGAGCTTCGTTGCGGGGTTGAAGAAGAAGTTTCCGACCGAGCCGTTCCTGATCGTGCGTTACGGCGACCATCAGCCTGAATTCTCCCCGCACGTGCTCGATCCCGATCTCGACGAGGCCGGCGTCGGCAAGAAACTCGAAAACTACGACCCGAGCTACTATGCGACCTATTATGCGATCGATGCGATCAATTTCGAGCCGGTCAAAAGTCCCGCGGTCATGGATACGATCGACGGGCCCTATCTGCCGCTTGTGATCCAGGAGGCGGCCGGTATCCCGCTCGATCCCTCCTTCGACGAGCAGAAGCAGATCATGCTACGCTGCAATGGTCTGTTCTATGCCTGCAAGGATGGCGCCGAAGCCCGCCGCTTCAATCGCTTGCTGATCGATGCCGGCCTGATCCAGGGATTGTGACAGCGCCGACCGCGGCGATCGCGGCGTTTACGCTGCGTTAACTTTCGGGGATGAGCCGGGCTGGTCGGTTTGAAGATCGCGCGCCGCTAGCCGGCGAGCAGTGCCCCTATCAGTTTTAGCCAACTGAAAATTCCCCTCGGCGTTGCAATTTGTCGATCTTCAATAACCTTATCCGACGATTACTGTCCTCTGTCCGCCGACGCCGGCAGGGCGCCTATCGGTCTGTGCCGTCTGCATTTTTCCATTCCAACGGTTCAACTCGGCGGTCAAAAATAACCTTATCCCGCGATAGGTATCGTGTGCTTCTTCCCTGTTAAGTTGAATCCATTATGGGGAGAGCTTAACTTTTTTTCGTGGGAATTCCGCCGTGCCGACCCAAAAGTTTCTCAAACAGCGCGCCGTCAGGATCGCGGTTCCGGGCGAATACTCTCTCCCCAACTGGTACGACCCGGAGGGACGGCTTCGCAGATTTGCATGCCGCACCAGTCGTGTTTCACCGTTCCGGATGATCGTGGACGTACCCGTCGTCGGCAAGGTCGGCGATCGCCTCACCTCCTATTTCCGTGAATTCGGCAATCTCGACGGCCACATCAGCGATACCAAGCGGGGAGTTTCCTGCTCGAGCTTGATGTGACCTACGCCACGCGCGAGAGGCTTGCCAACAAACTCGCATGGCTGGAAGAGAAGTTGAAGAATCCCAGCATTCCCGAACTACGGAAAGGGGGGATGCGCATCGTCCCGACCAATCCGCATTCGACGATCACGCTCGCCGACGGGGCCATCCATGAATGCTTCATCGTCGATGTCTCGGTGGGCGGTGTCGCGGTGTCGGCTCAATTGCAGCCCCCAATCGGAATGCCGCTCGCCATCGGGACGTGCATCGGCCGGGTGATCCGGCATCTTGCCACCGGCTTTGCAGTCAAGTTCGTGGAGAAGCAGAAGCAGCTAGATTTCGAGCGGCTCATCGTGCGGCCACCGCTGCCCCTCGTTGGCGGAATCCGCAGCCCTGAGCCGGCTCAGCACGAGTACCCGATCCGCCCGCGGGCAACTGCCCTGGCTGGATAAACGGGCGAATCATCTATTATTTGGGGCGACTACGCGATCGCCTCGATCGCACCAGGGAGTGGATTTTTAGGGCTTGCCGGGGGGTCTTTGCCGTGTTGACCGAACGTTTTCTCAAACAGCGTGCCGTCAATATCGTTGTGGAGGGACATTACGTGCTCCCCAACTGGTACGACCCGCGGGGGAAGCTGCAAACGTTCCCCTGCCGCACCACCCGCGTTTCACCGTACCGGATGCTGGTCGACGTGCCCGTCACCGGCAAGGTCGGCGACCATCTCACGTCCTACTTCCGTGATTTCGGCAAGCTCGATGGCCACATCAGCGATACCAGTCCCGGCTATTTCCTGCTCGAACTCGACGTGAGCTATCCCACGCGCGAGAGGCTCGCGAACAAACTCACCTGGCTGGAAGGAAAGCTGAGGGATCCCCAAACCCTCGATCAGCGGGAGCATCCGCGCATGATCCCGGCGCAACCGCGTTCTTCGCTGACATTGGCCGACGGCACCATCCTTGAGTGCGACATCATCGACATGTCGATTGGGGGCGCCGCGGTTTCCGCCGAGCTGCAGCCCGAGGTTGGAACGGCGCTCGCCATTGGCGCCTGCGTCGGCCGCGTCGTCCGGGTTTTTCCCGGTGGCTTTGCTGTCCAATTCATCGAAAAGCAAAGGGAACAAGACCTCGCGCGGCTGATCTCCCGGCCGATGACGTCGTATTACGCCACCAGAAAAGTTGCCTCCGAACTTGAGCAAGTCGATTTCGAAAATGCCGATGCCGATGCTTAAGCTGCCGCGATCCGAGGGGGATGATCTAATCCGAAGCCGATCGCAATAAAGTCGATCAACGGGAATCTTCACGTGGGCGCGGATCAAGGCCGCGCAGCAAGACGGCGAAGATGCCGCTCCTTCTTGAATCGGCAAATGGCGCCCGTTACGGTGCCCGCCGACATCGGGGGAACACAAAATGAAACAGATCAGGATCGGCGAGGTCACCATCGATGCGGTGATCGAGCGCGAAGGTCCGTGGCGGCGGCCGCGGGATTTCTTCCCGGCTTACGATGAGGCACTTTTTCGGCATCATCTGCCCTCGATGGAGCCGGAAGTTTACGACGAAGTCCTCGGCATGATCGTCATCACCTACCAGACCTTCGTGGTGCGAACGCCGCGCTACACCATTCTGGTTGACACCTGCACCGGCGAGGACAAGGGCCATCCGCCGCCGTTCGATTTCCCCGGCAAGGAGCGCTGGCGCAACGAGCTGTTCGCTCTCGGAATCGGTTTCGACAAGATCGATTACGTGTTCTGTACGCATCTCCACATCGACCATACCGGCTGGAACACCACCTTGCGCGACGGCCGCTGGGTGCCGACGTTCCCGAACGCGAAATACATCTTTCACAAACGGGAATATGCGGTCTGGGAGGCCGAGAACGCGAAGGGCAACAACCCGCCCGGCACCGTGTTCCGCGACAATTGCCTGCCCGTCGTCGAAGCAGGCCAGGCGCTCCTCGTGGACGACGATTACGCGCTCGACGACACCATCACGCTTACGCCGACGCCGGGGCATTCGCCCTGCCATTGCTGTGTCAACATTCTCTCGCGGGGAAAGCGCGCGGTCGTGGCCGGCGACCTCATGCACCATGCGATCCAGTGCCGCGAGGTAGAATGGTCGTCGAAGCCGGACTGGGACCCCAAGCAATCGGCGCTATCGCGCCGGAAGTTCTTTGCCTCCGTCGCCGGGACCGACACGCTGATCCTGCCGGTGCACTTTCCAAACCCGACCGCCGGCCTGATCGTGGCGGACGGCGACCGCTTCAACTACCGCTTCAAGCGTGATTAGGACGGCGACTCAACTGCTGGGGCTTCTTTCGTCGGCAATCAGCCTGGCGCAGGCATCGAACTGCGAGGGCAGAATCGTACGCGCCGGGAACAGCGCATCGGGGTCGGCTGCGGCCTCGCGGCATTGAAGAGCCCGCGCGATCAGCTCGATATCGAGTCCCGCCAGAGACCGCTCCTTGAGAAACGCCACGGCGTCCTCGTTCGAACCGACGCGTCCGGTTAACCAGCTATAGCAAAAGCGGCCGGGATACAGGATCGTCCGCAGATACATTTTGTGATCCTTCGGCTCAAGCTTTTCAGCTGCCGCGAAGGTCCGCGCGCGGTCCACCCAGGTTGAAAAAATCGCACCGCGGAGATATTGCCGAATTTCTTCCAGTGTGGGCCGCGGCGGGCTTAGGCGCTCGCTCTCCACCAGCGCGACAGCGTGATCGAGATAATCCACGCGATCCAGCGGCGGAAATCGGCCAACGGAAAAATGCCGGTCGGACCAGAAGATTGAAACCTTCGGTCCCCATTCCCTGGACAACGCGACCGCTCTGCTCTTCAAGTCGTCGATTGTGTCCTGCGATAAGGCCGCCGCCGTGACAAGGGCGAGGTCGACGTCGCTGTAGCGCCGGTTGAATCCGGCATGGGCCAAGCTGCCGATGAGATAAACACCAAGCAGCCGTGTTCCGAGAATCTCCTGCCAGTGCCGGACCAGACGGCGGGCAAAATCGATCGCCACAGTTCTGGCGAGTTCATTGGGATCGGTCTGTGTCATCGTCACTGCGATCGACCTCAAGATCGCATTGGGCGCGCGGCCGTCTCGCGCGTCGAAAGCACGGCAATGACTGTCAGGATACCAAGCGCTACGAGAATCAGCGACACCGGCCAGGTCGCGCCAGTTCGCGCCACGATCGCGGCAGCGATCACCGGGGTCAGGCCACCACCAATTGCCGCACCGAGCTGAAAGCCTAGCGAGACTCCGCTGTAGCGTGCATCGGCCCCGAACAGCTCGGGCATGAAGCTTGCGTGCAACGCAAAGACCACGCCCTGGCAAAGGCAGATACCAGCCACGATCGCCACCGTCACGACCGTCGGGTCGCGGGTTTCGAACAACCAGAAAATCGGGAAAGCCAACAAGATGCCGAACCCGGTGCCCGCCAGATAGATGATGCGGCGCCCGACCACATCCGACAGCCAGCCGGCGAGAGGCATGACAAGCACCTCGAAAAGCCCTGCCAGGGTGATCGCCGCAAGCACCACGGAACGCTGCATGCCGAGCTGCCGGGTCAGATAGGTTACAGCGAACACGGTGAGGGTACCGACCCATGCCACCTCGGTGATCTTCAAACCGACCGCTATCACCGTTTGTCGCCGATATGTGGTCAATGCCTCAATCACCGGCATTTTGGCCGTCTTCTTGTTCTCCCTGAGCTTCTTAAACTCCGGCGTCTCATCGATCTGGAAGCGGATCACGAGCCCGACGACGATCAGGAGAGCACTCGCCAGAAACGGGACTCGCCATCCCACGACAGGAAGTCGTCCTCGGGCAATTGCGTGACCAGGGCGAACACCCCCGTCGCAGTGAGGCGGCCGATCGGATTACCGACCTGGACCAAGCTGCCGAACAGACCGCGCCGTTCGGCCGGTGCCGACTCGGCGACTAGCAAGACGGCCCCGCCCCATTCGCCGCCAAGACCCATGGCTTGCAGCAACCGCAACACGATAAGGAGCACGGGCGCGAGGATGCCGATCTGCTGATAGGTCGGCAGCAAGCCGACAAGGAAGGTGCCAAAACCCATCAGCAGCATCGAAAGCACGAGCATCGATTTGCGCCCAACGCGGTCGCCGAAGTGACCGAAAACGATGCCGCCGAGCGGACGCGCGACGTAGCCGAGCGCGTATACGCTCAGCGCGGCAAGCGTGCTCACCGTCGGATCGGATGCTGGGAAGAAAAGCGGTCCGAAAACGAGTGCGGCGGCGCTGGCATTGACGAAAAAGTCGTACCACTCGATGACGGTACCGATGGTACTGGCCGCCACCACCTTGCTTGTGGACCCTCGCCCATGCGGCCGGCCCGTATCTGGTCCGCTGGTGCCCGCGGTGACGGAGGTCGCGCGTCCCCCAAGGCTAGCCATGGTCGCCTCCCGATCCGTCGCTCGATCGTCAACCTATTTGCAGGGATCGAATGAGTCCAGACCTTGCCCGACGTGCGCAACGTACTGGGCGAGCATCTGTTCAAAATAGCCACGACGGTAGTTTGTCTCAGGCTCCGGCATGCGCCGCGAAGCGGATATCGGCCAAACAGTCCGGACTGGTGGGTTCGCGCGCCAGACGCAGGCGTGATTGGACAGCCCCGATCGTGCGCTATAATTCCTTTCCAACTATCCGTGTTGTCAAGCTGCCAGCACCCGCAATGAGGCCCGCATGAAGAAACGCCGCACCGCTGCCTTCGTCGCCATGATCGGCATCATGATCTCCGTCGCAGTCTTCGTCCCAACGCATGCGGCGGACGACCCCCACGCAAAAGTCATGCAGTCGGCGGCCTTGGCGGTGCGCGCGGTGATCGATAACGAGCGCGTCACCGTCTGGGACACCACGAGCCATCTTCCGCCCGCCGCCCACGATTTCGTGGCGATCACCTTGTCCCAACCGGGCAACGCGATCTTCGGTCATGCCGGCGACACTGTCGGCACGGCGGGCGCGCGCACCATCATCGTCGAATTGAAGGATCATCCGGTCGCCCCGATTGCGAATAATTCCGGCTATCCCAATGCCTATCCCCGTCCTCGCATCGAGAAGATTCTGGAAAACGACCGCGTCATCGTCTGGCGCTATCGCTGGAACCTGGGCGAGCCGACGCCGATGCATTTCCACGACAAGGATGTGGTGGTCGCATATCTGGAGGATTCAGCGCTGAAATCGACCGAGCCGGACGGCAAAAGCGTTGTGAACGAATACAAGGCCGGCGATATCCGGTTCAACCGGCGCGACCGCGTTCACACCGAACTCCTTGTTCGGGATGCGGCCAGCGCCGTGATTACTGAGTTGAAGTAGAAGGCGACCGGGTGAAACCCGCAGGCTGCGCCTCCGCCAGTGCGCGCGGCTATTCGTCGTGGCGCTTTGTGACCGCGTAAGAATCCAACTGCCGCGGCTTCAGACCCCGCGCCGCTTCAACCGACGGGCCGACGGAAGCTCGCTTTCGGGGCGTTCTGTCACTGGCCCTGCTTGCCGGAATGCGGCTCGCGCGCGCGGCCTTCATCGCCGTGCGCGTGAGAGCCATCAAATACTTAGTAGCAAGGTCCGTAGGGATAGTACCCGCATTGATAAGCGCCATAAGCTCCGGCGGCAGCCGCCCCGATCGCGGCGGCTCCGACGCCCACCGCCACTCCGCGACGTACGGCTGCGCCACGATAAACGCCTGCGTGATGGACGCCTCCGTGATAGACGCCGACGCGTCCACCGCCAACGCGCCCACCGCGGGCGAGGGCGTCAGTCGAAATCATCGCCATACAACCGATGCCGACGATGGCAGATGCCAAAAGTGGAAGAATTTTTCGATGTGACATGATCAATCTCCTTTCCAAGGCCGATCAATCTTTTTGTGTAACTGGCACCTGCGACATCGTATTGACCTGCATCAACGGAACCGCCATTGTCGGCGCTCCTCAAAGACCCTTCCACTTCTCACCCACATCGCCTAAGAGCGGCCCGCAACTTTTCTCGGGCTCACGCGACGCATGATTCGACTGGACAACCTCTCAAAGCAAATCGGCCACCAGATTCTTTTTATCGAAGCCTCGGCGGCGATCCAGAAGGGCGAGAAGGCCGGTCTGGTCGGCCCCAACGGCGCCGGCAAGACCACGCTGTTTCGGATGATCACGGGCGAGGAGCTGCCCGACGAGGGGCAGGTCGCCGTCGATCGCGGCGTCACAATCGGCTATTTCAGCCAGGACGTCGGCGAGATGAGTGGCCGCAGCGCGGTGTCGGAAGTGATGGATGGCGCCGGCCCGGTCAGCGCGGTCGCCGGCGAATTGAAAGCGCTCGAGGCCGCGATGGCGGACCCGGCGCGCGCCGACGACATGGAAGAGATCATCGCGCGCTACGGCGAGGTACAGCATCGCTTCGAGGAGCTCGACGGCTATGCGCTGGAGGGGCGGGCGCGCGAGGTGCTGGCCGGTTTGAGTTTCAGCCAGGAGATGATGGACGGCGACGTCGGCGCGCTGTCGGGCGGCTGGAAGATGCGCGTGGCGCTGGCGCGCATTCTCCTGATGCGCCCCGACGCCATGCTGCTGGACGAACCGAGCAATCACCTCGACCTCGAAAGCCTGATCTGGCTGGAGCAATTCCTCAAAGGTTACGAAGGCGCGCTGCTGATGACCTCGCACGACCGCGAGTTCATGAACCGCATTATCGACAAGGTGGTGGAGATCGACGGCGGTCAGCTTTCGACTTATTCCGGCAATTACGAATTTTACGAGGCCCAGCGCGCGCTGAACGAGAAACAGCAGCAGGCCCAGTTCGAGCGCCAGCAGGCGATGCTGGCCAAGGAGATCAAGTTCATCGAGCGCTTCAAGGCGCGCGCCTCGCATGCCGCCCAAGTGCAGAGCCGGGTCAAGAAGCTGGAAAAGATCGAGCGCGTCGAGCCGCCGAAGCGCCGCCAGACGGTCGCATTCGAATTTCTCCCTGCGCCGCGTTCGAGCGAGGACGTGGTGAGCCTGAAGCGCGTGCAGAAAGGCTATGGCAGCCGGATCATCTATGACCGGCTCGATTTCATGGTCCGCCGCCGCGAGCGCTGGTGCGTGATGGGCGTCAACGGCGCCGGGAAATCCACGCTGTTGAAACTGGTGGCGGGCTCTACCGAGCCGGACGACGGCACGGTGGCGTTAGGCGGCAGCGTGAAGATGGGTTACTTCGCGCAGCACGCGATGGACCTGCTCGACGGCGAACGCACGGTGTTTCAATCGCTGGAAGACGCGTTCCCGCAGGCCGGCCAGGGTAGCTTGCGGGCGCTCGCCGGCTGCTTCGGCTTCTCCGGCGACGACGTGGAAAAGAGATGCCGGGTGCTGTCGGGCGGCGAAAAGGCGCGGCTGGTGATGGCGAAAATGCTCTTCGATCCGCCGAACTTTCTGGTGCTCGATGAGCCTACCAACCACCTGGACATGGCGACCAAGGAGATGCTGATCACGGCGCTCTCGCAATATGAAGGCACCATGTTGTTCGTCTCGCACGACCGGCATTTCCTCGCCGCGCTCTCGAACCGGGTGCTGGAGCTGACGCCGGAGGGCATTCACCAGTATGGCGGCGGCTACACCGAATATGTCGCGCGCACCGGCCATGAGGCGCCGGGCCTGCGGAGCTAGCGAATGACGAGATTGGATCGATCTGTGATGGCAACGGAAGTGCGCTCCCTCTCCCGTTGGGAGAGGGCTGGGGTGAGGGTTACGGTCTCTCGTAGTCCATCGTCCCCTCACCCGATTTGCACTGGACGATGCTTCGCATCGCCAAGTGCAAATCGACCTCTCCCCGCCGGGGAGAGGTGAAGCGAACCCGCTGACAGACAAAAAATCATCCCGAGCCAGCGCTCTTTGCCGTCATCGAGGCTTGAGCAACGATCGCGACGAGATGGTCCAAAAGAAAACGGCCCCAGCGTGGGGGGCATGCTGAGGCCGCCGTTCGTCGGACGCCTTGGGCGATGGCGTCCGGCAGTGAACCAACAATTCGCTTCAATGGCAATGGTTCCCAAGGAAACCGTCGGTCGTCCGATTGGTGAGATTCTTTTCGTGACTGAGCAATAGTGACCACTGCTATGAAAACCTGAGCGTGCATAGTCGGCTCATCACCGGCCTGACTTGGTAATTCCTGATCCAGCAATCGCCGGTGACTGAGAGGTCGTACCCGCGTCGCAGGGAGAAGCATCATGCATCAAGCTCAGGCTGCCGAGACCCATTCCGCCCACATCCCCCCCCGCCCATGTGAGGTGCCGCTTCGCAATGCTGGCGACCGACGCACCGTCAAGCTACGAGTTTTGCGTCTTTGATTTTCCGGGCCGCGAAGGCTGCCAGGCAGCGCCGCATTCTGTCAGATCGGTGGGAGTCTCGGAAGACCCGATCAAGTCGAGGATATGGCAGGGATGGATTGCAGGCGTCTCGCGTCCCCACAAATAGCTTTGCGCGCCAACAAGGAGGGTCGCCATGGAAGAGTTCATTCACGCGGAGAACCTGGCCCTTTTCAAGAGACAGCTCGCAGTGCCCTGCGACGACGCGCGGCGCCAGTTGCTCTTGAAGCTGCTTGCGGAGGAAGAGGCAAAAGAAACTCCTCCCGAAAAGAAATTACGACCGCCTTCGCAGGCTCCGGCCGATCGCGATCGGCGGTGAGCCCCGGCAAAGGCGTCGTATCCGGGAAGCACGACATGCCTTCCTAAAAGGAGGGATATCGTGCCCTCTTCACTCGCGGCCGCGGCGTTCGCGGAACCTGTCGAACTTCGCCTTCTGCCGGTCGTCAAGGCTGTTGTAGAACGCGATCAGCTTCGGATTTTCCGCTTTCAACGCCGTCAGTCGGGCCTCGATCAAAGCCTGACCGAAAACCAGACGGGCCTCGAAGGACGTCAGGTCCGGCTTGTTGGCGCAGAGAGCGGCTTTCGCATCTTCGAGCGACTTCTTGCGTGCGTCGTGGAATTCCTTGAAGGCGGCCTTTTGCGCGTCATTGAGATCAAGATGTTCCGCCAGCAGATTCGCCATTTCAGGGCGGTGCGTTGGCCCGCCCCGCTCGGCGCAAATGCGTTCGAAGGGCGCGTGGCGCGGCCCGTATGGCGCGGCCTCCACTTGGCCCAAGGTTGCGGCAAGGGCCGTAGATGCAACGATAAGGACCGAAACGTTCAGCTTCCGCATTTTTAATGCTCCCATGCAGGGTTGAATTTCTGCGATTGTATTCGATTTCACGTTTTCTCAACTGAACGCCGTCGACCTGCGTGTTGATAGACGCTAGCCGACGGCTCTAAATTCTCATTTCCTGCCGGCATGACCGCCACCGCCTGGGTGACCACCGCCGCCGCCACCGGCATGACCGAC
>DATGGY010000174.1:0-17386 GCA_035308285.1 Bradyrhizobium sp.
GAAATTGACTGATCTTGAAATTAAGCGGTAACGCGACCTAATCCGACGATTTCTTCTTGCGCGCGACGGCGCCCTCTTCCTCGATCTCGGCGCGCTTGACGCGGGCTTCGACGAAACGATCCAGCATCTGGACGATGACGCCGCGCTGTTTTTTGGCGGCGGGAGCAAGCGTTCCGCGACGGACCGGCGGCGAGATCTTCTCAAACGTAAAGACGGGCATCGGAAATCCCCTCGTCGTTGAGTTGAAACACCCCTGGATTTCCTCCGGAACCTCGTTTGACGACCGCTTTGGGCAGCGATCCCTACAGACCCCCGCCAACGCAGTGCAGCAATTCAATCACAATAAATACAGAATCGGAAGCAATTTGCGTCGATTGCGCAGTTCTCCACCTAATCCTAAGGTATGGCGTCATGTTCGAAGCCCTCTTCCAGACCTTCGAGGAGCCCGAGACCGGCGTCGCACTGACCGCCCGGCTATCCGCGTTTCGCGAGGAGCTGACGCGGCGCAACCTGACCGGGTTCGTGGTCCCTCGCGCCGATCAGCAGCAGAACGAATATGTCGCCCCTTCCGAAGAGCGGCTGGCCTGGTTGACCGGCTTCACCGGCTCCGCCGGCCTTGCCGTCGTGCTTGCCCGCGAGGCCGCGATCTTCGTCGATGGCCGCTACACCTTGCAGGCGGGAAAGCAGGTCGACGCCAAGGCCTGGTGCGTCGAGCCGCTAGTGGAGCCGCCGCCCGAGACGTGGCTCAGCAAGCATTTGGTGGCCGGCGACCGTCTCGGGTTCGATCCATGGCTGCATACGACGGCAGCCGCCGAGCGGATTTCGGCCGCCTGCGCCAAGGCAGGCGCGGAATTGATCGCGGTCGACGGCAATCCCCTTGACGTGGTGTGGACCGAGCGCCCTGCGCCACCGCTTGCGCCCGTCACCCTGCACGGCCAGCAATTCTCAGGCGAGGCGGGAGCTGAGAAGCTGGAACGGATCGGCGCCGAAATCGCCAAGCTCGGCGTCGAAGCGCTGCTGCTGTCGGATTCGCACGCGGTGGCCTGGACCTTCAACATCCGCGGCGGCGACGTCTCGCATACCCCGCTGCCTCTGTCCTACGCGTTGGTGCCGAAAGGTGCCCGCCCCACGCTGTTCATCGACCACCGCAAACTCTCAAACAGCGTCCGCGACCATCTCGAACGGGTCGCCGACATCGCCGAGCCGGGCGCGCTGACGCCAAAACTCACCGAGCTGGCGCGAGGCGGCGCTGCCATCGCGCTCGACAGCGCGACCGCCGCCGATGCCCTGAGCCGCCTGATTCAGGCCGCCGGCGGCAAGCCGGTGCGCGGCAACGACCCCGTCAGCCTGCTCAAAGCGGTGAAGAACCCAACCGAGATTGCCGGCACCAGGACCGCGCACCGGCGCGACGCCGTGGCGCTTGCGCGCTTCCTCGCCTGGATCGACCGCGAGGCGCCAAAGGGTACGCTGACCGAGATCGACGCGGTGGAGGCGCTCGAAACCTTCCGCCGCGACACCGGCTCGCTCAAGGACATTTCGTTTCCGACCATTTCCGGCACCGGCGCCAACGGCGCCATCGTGCATTACCGCGTCACCCGCAAGAGCAACCGGCGGATTGCGCAAGGCGATCTCCTCCTGATCGATTCCGGCGCGCAATATGAGGACGGCACTACCGACGTCACCCGCACCATCGCGATCGGCCAGCCGTCGATGGAAATGTGCGACCGCTTCACCCGCGTGCTGCGCGGCCATATCGCCATCGCCCGCGCGCTGTTTCCGGACGGCACCACCGGCGCGCAGCTCGATACGCTGGCGCGGCAATTCCTGTGGCAAGCCGGAATCGATTTCGAGCACGGCACCGGCCATGGCGTCGGCAGCTATCTCTCGGTGCACGAGGGACCGGCGCGAATTTCAAAACTCGGCACCACGGCGCTCAAGCGCGGCATGATCCTGTCCAACGAGCCCGGCTATTACAAGACGGACGCCTTCGGCATCCGCATCGAGAATCTGGTGCTGGTCATGGGCACTGAGGTCCCCGGCGCCGAAAAACAGGTCAACGCCTTCGAGACGCTGACGCTGGTGCCGATCGATCGCCGCCTGGTCGATCTGAACATGCTGACCGACGAGGAGCTGAGCTGGGTCAACGAATACCACGAGCGTGTACGCCACGAGGTTCGGCCCCATGTCGATGAAGCCACGAAAGTTTGGCTCGACGCTGCCACCGCGCCGCTGTCGCTGTAGTGCGGGCGCGCGCAGCACCGTCGCCCCGGCTCGTCATACCCCGCGAAAGCGGGGTATCCAGTACGCCGCGGCCTCTCGATTCAATCGCACCGTCTCTGGAATACTGGATCATCCGCTTTCGCGGATGATGACAGCAGTAGGTTTGGCGGCAGCCTCGCCCTCACTCCCCGACCAGCTTCAGCCACTCGTCCTCGCTCAAGACCTCTACGCCGTGCTTCTTGGCTTCCGCGAGTTTTGAGCCGGCGCCGGGGCCCGCGACGACGTAATCGGTCTTCTTCGACACCGAGCCCGCAGCCTTGGCGCCCAACCGCTCGGCCATCGCCTTGGCCTCATCGCGCGTCATCTTCTCCAGCGCGCCGGTGAAGACCACCGTCTTGCCGGCGATCCTCGAATTGCTCTTCGGCTTCTCGGCATCGAGGATGGTGACTTCCCTGGTCAGCCGCTCGACGATGCCGCGATTGTGGCTCTCGCCGAAATAGGCCTTGATGCTCAAGATCACGGTGTCGCCGATCTGGTCGAGGGCATCCATCTCGGCGATCGCCTCCTCGTCGTCCTTTGCCACCTTGACGCAGGCGTCGTGAAAGGCATCCCACGAGCCGTAACCGCGCGCCAGCGCCAGCGCCGTGGTCTCGCCGACATGGCGCATGCCAAGCGCATAGATGAACCGCTCCAGCGAAATCCGCCGCCGCTCCTCGATCGCCGTAAACAGATTGCGCACGGAAGTCTCGCCGTAACCTTCGATCTCCTCGAGCTTGAGCCGTGCATTACGTGTCGGCAGCGTGAAGATGTCGGCGGGCTCCTTCACCCATCCCTGCTCGAAAAAGAATTCGATCTGCTTCTCGCCCAGCCCCTCGATATCGAAGGCGCGGCGCGAGGCGAACAGTTTCAGATGCTCGATCTTCTGGTAGGGACAGGCGAACTCGCCGGTGCAGCGGGCGCGCGAGCCCTCCTCGCCGGTCGCGGTCTCCTCGCGGACGACCTCGGTGTGCAGCGGGCACGGGCATTTCTTCGGGAAATGATAGGCCTTCGCGTCCTTCGGCCGCTTGTCGATCACGACATCGACGATTTGCGGAATCACGTCGCCGGCGCGCTGGACCACGACGGTGTCGCCGATCCGGATGTCGCGCCCCTCGCGCAATTCCTCACCGTCGCCGCCGATGCCCCTGATGTAATCCTCATTGTGCAGCGTGACGTTCTGCACGATGACGCCGCCGACCCCGACCGGCTCGAGCTTGCCGACCGGCGTGAACGAGCCGGTGCGCCCGACCTGGATTTCTATGTCCCGCAGCACCGTGGTGGCGCGCTCGGCCGGAAACTTGTGCGCGATCGCCCAGCGCGGGGTGCGCGAGACAAAACCAAGCCGCTCCTGCCAATCCAGCCGGTCGACCTTGTAGACGACGCCGTCGATGTCGTAGTCGAGCCTGGCACGCTGCTCCTCGATCTTGCGGTGGAACGCGATCAACTGCTCGACCGAGTGGCAGATTTTGGTCAGCGGGTTGGTCTTGAAGCCGCAATGTTCGAACCAGGCGATCATGCCGGACTGCGTCTGCGCCGGCATCTCCGCCATCTGCCCCCAGGCATAGGCGAAAAAGCCGAGCGGGCGCGAGGCGGTGATCGAAGGGTCCTTCTGGCGCAGCGAGCCCGCAGCCGAATTGCGCGGATTGACGAATATCGTGTCGCCTGCGGCCTTCTGCCGCTCGTTGAGCGCAAGGAACCCCTTCTTGGTCATGTAGACTTCGCCGCGCACCTCGCAGATTTCGGGCACCTTGCGGCCTTTCAGTTTCTTCGGAACGTCCTCTAACGTGCGGATATTGGCGGTGACGTCCTCGCCCTCGGCGCCGTCGCCGCGCGTCGCGGCGGTGACGAGTTCGCCGCCCTCATAGCGCAGCGACATCGAAAGTCCGTCGATCTTCGGCTCGGCGGAAAAATCGATGCGCTCGTCCTCGGAAAGTTTCAGGAAGCGGCGGATGCGGCCGACAAAATCGTCGACGTCTTGCTCGGCAAAAGCATTGTCGAGCGAGAGCATCGGCACCGCATGGCGGACCTTCTTGAATTTGCCGGAAGGCGCCGCGCCGATTTTCTGTGACGGCGATTCGCTGCTGACGAATTCGGGAAACTTCTTCTCGATGGCATTGAAGCGCTTGCGAAGCGCGTCGTATTCGGCATCCGAAACCTTCGGCGCGTCTTCCTGGTAGTAGGCCCTGTCGTGACGCTCGATCTCAAGCGCCAGCTGCTTGTGCTCGACCTTGGCCTGGGCCCTGGTGAGGGTCGCGACGTCGGGAAGGGAGATCTTCTGTACTGCTTTGGCCATGACCAATAGTTACGACGAACTTCATTTCGAGAAAAGCGCCCGCCGCCTAACGTTCCCCGGATGCTGCGCAGCACCGTAAGCGCGTTCACGCGCGTCTTCGACGCGCTACGGTGATGCGCTGCTGATCCGGGGTCCATGCGACCGGCGAGATATGGGTCCCGGCTCTGCGGTGCAGCGCCATAGCGTGTCGAAGACGCGCGTGAACGCGCTTGTGGCGCTGCACCGCGTCCGTGACACGCATCCCTACGCCGTCGCGGCCTTGAGCAGCCGCTCCGCCGCCGCCCTCGCCTCGGCGGTGATCTCGGCGCCGGCGAGCATGCGGGCGATTTCCTCGCGGCGGTGATCGGCGGCGAGCGCGTTGACGCGGGTGGCTACGCGCTTGCCCTTGTCGAGGGCATCCTTCGAGATCAGCAAATGCTGGTCGGCGCGTACCGCGACCTGCGGCGCGTGCGTCACCGCCATCACCTGGACCTTGGAGGCCAGGCGCGCCAGCCGCGCGCCGATCGCGTCTGCCACCGCGCCGCCGACGCCGGTATCGATCTCGTCGAACACCAAAGTGGGCGCCGAACCGCGGTCGGACAGCACGACCTTGAGCGCCAGCAAAAATCGCGACAGCTCGCCGCCGGAGGCGACCTTCATCAGCGGTCCGGGCCTCGTGCCTGGATTGGTCTGGACCCAGAACTCTACGCGGTCATAGCCTTGCGGCCCCGGCGATTTCGGGTCGGATTCAACCTGCGTCGTGAATTTGGCGCGCTCGAGTTTCAGTGGCGCGAGTTCGGCATTCACCGCCTTGTTGAGTTTTTCCGCGGATTTTTCCCGCGCGGCGGAGAGTTTGGCAGCGGCCGCAGCGTAGCGCCGGTCCGCCTCAGCGGCGGCCTCCTCCAGCTTCTTCAGCCGATCGGCGCCGGCGTCGATCAGCGCCACGTCGGCGGCGTATTTCGCGGCGAGCTGTGCAAGGCCGTCGACCGGCGTCGAATATTTGCGCGAGGCCGCGCGCAAGCCAAACAGCCGCTCCTCGATCCGTTCGAGCTCTGCGGGATCGAAGTCGGCCGCGATCAGCGCGGCGGCCAGATGCTGGTCGGCCTCCTCCAGCGCGTTGATGGCGGCATCGATCGCCTTCACCGCGGGTTCTACCAGATGGGGCGAATTGGCCGCCCGCCGTTCCAGCCGGCGCACCGCCGCCGACAGCGTCGCCACCGGCGAATGATCGCCGCTGACGGCCTCTCGCGCCTCGCGCAGATCGGCCGATATCTTCTCGCCGGCCATCATGGCCGTACGGCGCTCGGCAAGCGCGGTTTCCTCGCCGTCCTTGGGCGCAAGCTTCTTCAATTCGTCGGAGGCATGCCGCAGATAGTCCGCCTCGCGCGCGGCGCGCTCCATTCCGGCGCGATGTTCCTCCAGAACCGTATTGGCGGCGCGCCGTTCGTCCCAGAGCGCTTCCAGCGCCGCGACGTCCTTTTCGAGGCCGGCAAAGGCGTCGAGCAGGCGCCGGTGGGTCGAAGCATCGACCAGCGCGCGCTCGTCATGTTGGCCGTGGATTTCGACCAGGGCCGACCCCACCGCCTTCAGGGTCTGCACGCTGATCGCCTGATCGTTGATGAAGGCGCGGGTGCGGCCGTCGGCGAGTTGAACGCGGCGCAGGATCATCTCGCCGGAGTTTTCCGAACTCGCGTCGAGCCCGTTGTCGCTGAGGATCGCGGACGCCGGATGACCCTTGGGCACATCGAACACCGCGGTGACCTGGCCCTGCTCCGTGCCGTGCCGGACCAGGCCGGCGTCGCCGCGGCCGCCGAGCGCAAGGGCAAAGGCGTCGAGAAGGATGGATTTGCCCGCGCCGGTCTCGCCGGTCAGCACGGCAAGCCCGCGGGAAAACTCGATATCGAGCCGTTCGATCAGGACGATGTCACGGATCGAAAGACGTGCCAGCATGAAAGATCAATTCCTAGCCAGACCCAGCTTCTTGAAGGCCCTGGAAATAGGCGAGTCCTGATTCTCGCTCGGCTCGAGACCGCCGGACCTTACAAGATTATAGGCGTCCTTGTACCAGGGGCTGTCGGGAAAATTATGCCCGAGCACGGCCGCGGCCGTTTGCGCCTCGGTGACGATGCCGATCGCCATATAGGCTTCCGTCAGCCGGGCCAGCGCTTCCTCGACATGCCGCGTGGTCTGATATTGCGTCACCACGGTCTTGAAGCGGTTGATGGCGGCGGTGTAGTTGCGCTTCTGCATGTAAAAACGGCCGACATTCATTTCGCGGCCCGCAAGCTGGTCGCGCGCGGCTTCGAGCTTGGCCTTGGCGCTGACGGCATATTCCGACGTCGGGTATTTGCGGATCACTTCCTCAAGGGCAGCGATCGCCTTCTCGGTGCGGCCCTGATCGCGGGTGATGTCGGGAATCTGGTCGTAATGCGAGGCCGCGATCAGGAATTGCGCGTAAGCCGCATCCGGACTTCCCGGATGCAGGGTGACGTAACGGGTCGCAGCTCCGATGCAATTGTCATATTCGTTGGCCTTGTAGAAGGCGTAGGCCGACATCAGAAGCGATTTGCGGGCGAGGTCCGAATACGGATGCTGGCGATCGACTTCCTCGAACTTCTTCGCCGCATCCTTGGGAGAGTGCTTCTCGTTAACAAGGTACAGGCCCTCATTGTAGAGCTTTTCCGCGGGCTCTTCGACGAAGGTATCGTCCTTTTGGGTGACCTTGTCCCACACCTCGCTGGCGGTGCCGCATCCGCTCAACGGGATAGCGAGGAAGGCAAGGCCCAAAGTAAGGCGCAGCGGCCGCGCATGCCGATGAAGGCTGGAGCGAATGGATCGCCGGTGCAGTGCGAGCGTCATACGCTTTGTCGACATAGATTAAGACCTGACGCCTGTGGTGCGCTGTCCGATGCGCGCGTCCGGAGCGTGTCATGGACGCAAATGAAGATCACGGCCGGCTCCGGCGCCGGCCCGGCCCTGTTTATCTAAAGTAAGTCCGTTAACCAACCGAATACGCAGGCATTTCGCCCGGATTAAGGCGGCTCCATGGCGCCGCGGCCCGTCGCGGCGAAGACAAAACTGAAGGGGATCTCAGGAGACGATATCCGAGAGGGACGCTCAGGACATTTCGAAGCCGAAAGTCGGGACATTTCGAAGCCGAAAGTCAGGCCATTCCGAAGACGACGGTCAGGAGACGTCGGGGCCGTAGGCGGGGACGACCATGCCGCCGACCATGCCGCTGCCGACCTCGGCGTGGGTCCGCGGACGGCGGACGGTTTCGGCTTCCACCACCCGATAGGCGCTACGGTCGGCCATCAGGGCGGTGAGCACGGCGTGGTTGAGCTTGTGGCCACCGCGAATGGAACGGTACGCGCCAAGGAACGGAAGGCCGGCGAGAGCGAGATCGCCGATCACGTCGAGCACCTTGTGGCGCACGCATTCGTCGCTGTAACGAAGGCCATCGCTGTTGAGCAGACGCTCCTCGTCGAACACCACCGAATTCTCGAACGAAGAGCCAAGCGCAAACCCGGCAATCCACAGCCTTGCCACGTCATTCATGAATCCGAAGGTCCGGGCCCGGCAAATCTCGCGGCGGAACCTCTCGGGGGAAAGATCCAGCGTATATTTCTGGTGGCCAATCACGGGGTTGGCGAAATCGATCTCGACTTCGGCGCGGAAACCGGCGCCATGGGGCCGCAACTCGCCGAATGAGTCGCCCATCGCGACCTGCACCGGCTTCAATATCTGGATGAAGCGGCGCGGCGCCGACTGGGTGACGATTCCGGCCTGATCGATCGCGGCGACGAAGGCGGCGGCGCTGCCGTCCATGATCGGCACTTCCGGACCGTCGATTTCGATGGTGGCGTTGTCGACGCCCATGCCGCGCAGCGCTGCCAGCACATGCTCGGCGGTGGAAACCAGCGGGCCTTCACGGTCGCCCAAAACGGTCGCGAATTCGGTGGCGATCACAGATTCCGCAGACGCCTGAACCTCCCGGTCACAGCCCTCCAGGCCGGAGCGGACAAAAATAAAACCTGCATCCACAGATGCAGGCCCAATGGTGAGATTGACCGGTAAGCCGGAATGAACACCGACGCCGATGACGCTGGCTTGCGAGCGAAGCGTTGTCTGCCGGCCAAACTTCATTCGAAAACTGCCCACACCGACTCACCAAGAGATCGAATCGACAACACCCCTGCGTCGAAACGTCTCAAAGGTTCCCCAAGTCACGGCAGACAATACCATTGCCCCAAAGCGCGCCAACTCACGCTTTTTTACCAATTGTTACCCTATGTCTGCCGTATTCGCGCCAAGCGTTGAGCTAAATTGGACGCGCCCGGGGCTGGTTCGGGTGCCGCCATCCCACCACCAAAAACATAATTAATCATTTAATATCAGTTGTTTATACGAATTTTAGCGGTCGCCTTAATTATGAAAGAAAAAAGGCCCCGGTGGAAAACCGGGGCCCTTTGCTTCGTCAGAAAGATAACAAATTTCAATTCACCTGCCGGCGCAGAAACGCGGGGATATCAAGATGGTCGTCCCCCTGTGGCGTCGCTGCAACAGGCGCCGGGCGGCCATGAGCGTCCAGACCCTGGGGCGCCGGCCGGGGGGCGTATTCCGATACAGGCCCGTGAGCCGCGATTTGCTGGGATACCGGGCGCGGAGGTTTCCGGTCCGGCAAAGGCGGCATCTGCGGCATGGCGGGACCCGACGCGCGGGCGGCGATCGGCGGCTCGGTTTCCTCGTCGCGGCGGCCGAGGCCGACATTGGCCAAGCGCTGCAACAGCGACATCCTGCTCTTTTGCGGATGCTCCTCGTCGACTTCGCCGCGGGCGTGCCGGATTTCGTTCTGGGCTGGCATGGGCAGGTCTTCAAATTTCGGCATCCTTGGCGCGCGGCTCGGCGGACGCTCCGCTGCTTGCGGGATGAAGGTTTCGGGAGGCGCCTGCTCCTGCGTCGAGGCCGCCGCCACATCAGGATCAGGGAACAGCGACGGCTTCTGCGCGATCGGACGCACCGTGACATCGCCATAAGACGCACCCTGCAGCGGCGCCGAGGGAGCGTCGGGCGCAACCGCCGCGGCAATCGCCGCAAGGGCTGCACGTTCGACATTGTTGGAGGGGCGCTGCGCGGCGGAGTGAGTCGGCTTTGCGGTGCCCTCCAGTTTCTGGGCGCGCTCGGCAAGCCGCGCGTTGTCGGCGCGAAGCCGCGCGGTCAATTCGGCAAGACGGGAATCCGGACCCGAATTCGAGGCCACGCTGCCGGACGATTGTGCCGCCGCGCCGGCGCTCCGGGAAATCTGCGCCTGTTCGATGCCGGTGGCGACCACGGAGACGCGAATGATGCCGTCGAGCGTTTCGTCGAAGGTGGCGCCGACGATGATATTGGCGTCCTGGTCGACTTCCTCGCGAATCCGGGTCGCGGCTTCGTCGACCTCGAAAAGCGTGAGGTCCTTGCCGCCGGTGATCGAGATCAGGAGGCCGCGGGCGCCCTTCATCGAGGAATCGTCGATCAGCGGATTGGCGATCGCGGCTTCAGCCGCGGTCAATGCGCGCTTGTCGCCGGACGCTTCGCCGGTACCCATCATCGCCTTACCCATTTCGCGCATCACGGCGCGGACGTCGGCGAAGTCGAGGTTGATCAGGCCTTCCTTGACCATCAGATCGGTGATGCAGGCCACGCCCGAATAAAGCACCTGGTCGGCCATCGCGAAGGCATCGGCGAAGGTGGTCTTCTCGTTGGCGACCCGGAACAGGTTCTGGTTCGGAATGATCAGCAGCGTATCGACCACCTTGTGCAGCTCGGCGATACCGGATTCCGCCGTGCGCATACGACGCTGGCCCTCGAAGTGGAACGGCTTGGTGACGACGCCGACGGTCAGGATGCCCAGTTCGCGCGCGGTCTTGGCGATGACGGGGGCAGCCCCGGTACCGGTGCCGCCGCCCATGCCGGCGGTGACAAACACCATGTTGGCGCCGGAGAGGTGATCGCGGATCTCATCGATGACCTCCTGCGCGGCGGCGGCGCCGACATCGGGTTGCGAACCGGCGCCCAGGCCCTGGGTCACCTGGGTGCCCATCTGGATGATGCGCTGGGCCTTCGACATGGTGAGCGCCTGCGCGTCGGTGTTGGCGACGACGAAATCGACGCCCTGCAGTCCGGCGGTGATCATGTTGTTGACGGCATTGCCGCCCGCCCCGCCTACGCCGAATACCGTGATCCGCGGCTTCAGCTCGCGAATGTCAGGGACGTTGAGATTGATGGTCATGGTTGCCTCTCGATTACGCGCGCGTTGGTTCGCCTCGGCCGGCGGCCGCGGGGGTTGGTGAAAGTCGAATCGGTGCGGAAAAGAGTCATCAGAAGCCCTCTCGAAGCCATCGTCCGACCTTTCCCAGATAGCCGTCAGTCCCTGTTCGCAGGTGCCGCGTATGCCGCGGTTCGACGTGTTCAAGATGAGCGTATTGCGGATAGACAAGGAGCCCGGCGGGAACCGCGAAGGAGGCGCTCTTGGCCTCGTTGGGCAGCCGGCTAAAGCCGAGCGGGCGGCCGATGCGGACCGGCCGGTTGAGTACCCGGGTCGCAAGCTCAAGGGTTCCGGTGAGCTGGGAAGCCCCGCCGCTCAATACCACCCGCGCCTTCGGCTCTGCCGCAAAGGGAGAATCCGCGAGCCGGTCCCTGGCCATCTCAAAAATCTCCTCGGCACGGTGCCGGACGATGTTCGCAATCGTGGCACGTGACACGATTTGCGGTACGTCCAGCTCGTCGTCGCCGGCAGACGGCACGGACATCAATTCACGCGTGTCCGACCCGCCAGTCAGCACCGTGCCATATAACGTCTTGATTCGCTCGGCATCTGCAATGCATGCGCTCAGGCCCCGCGCCAGATCCATGGTGATGTGGTGCCCGCCGAGCGCAAACCCGCTGGCATGCACGAACCGGCCCCCCGAATAGGTCGCGATCGTGGTGGTTCCCGCCCCCATTTCCACGACCGCGGCGCCGAGATCGGCCTCGTCGTCGGTCAGGACCGCAAGGCCCGCCACATAGGGGCTCGCCGCCATGGCCTCGACATTGAGGTGACAGCGCTCGACCACCAGCATCAGGTTCCGCGCGACCGTGGCATCCCCCGTGACGACGTTCATATCGACGCCGAATTGGCGTGCGATCATGCCTTTTGGGTCGCGAACGCCCTTGACGCCGTCGATCGAATAGCTGACCGGCAGCGCATGCAGCACGGTGCGGCCCTCCCCCGTGGCATGGCGCATGCCGGCGGAGGTGACACGTGCGACGTCGGCGGTCGTGACCGCCCCGCCCCTGATGTCGGATGCCGCCTCGATCAGGTGACCCTGCAACCGCCCCGCCGAGACCGACAGCAGGACCGATTCGACCTGCACCCTGGCCATCTCCTCGGCAAGCGCCACGGCCTGGCGGACCGCCTGTTCGCATTCGGCGAGATCGACGACCGCGCCCGCCTTGACGCCGCGCGACTGGATCTGGCTGTAGCCGATCAGCTCGACCGCGTGGCTGCGCCCGCGCAAGGCGTCGCTCGGCGGACACGGCGTGAGCCGCGCGATCATGCAGGCGATCTTGCTGGTGCCGATGTCGAGGGAGGCGACCAGCGCGGTGCGCTTCTGCGGCATCGGACGCGTCTTCGGCGTCTGGTTGCGATTGAAGCCGCTCATGCGTCGCCGACCTTCTTCTTCGGCTTCCTGTCCTTGAACAGCTCCTCGCGCACTCTTGCCGCGGCTTCGGACAATTGCACGGTCAGCCGGTCCGGCAGCCGCATGTCGACAGCGACAATGTCTCGGGAAAACAGGTGCTCTTCCTTGTCGAGCGTGCTCAGCGTGGCGAGCGCATTGCCGGCGTCGTTTTCCGGAAGCTTGACGTCGAGACCGTCCTTGAGCCTGAGATTCCAGCGCCGCTCGCCGACGAATATGGCGGCCCTGGTCACCGAGTTCACCCGCGGATAGCGCGCAAGCAGCGCCAGGAACTCCTTGGCATGGGCTTGGGCGCCCTTGCCGACCACGAGCGGCAGCGAGAGGAAACGCGCAGAGACGTAAGGCTCCAGCACCGCGCCGTCATCTGATATCACCGACAGGCGGCCGTCGAGCTGCCACAGCGCGAAGGCCGTGCGTTCGACGATGTCGATCCGAAGCTCACCAGGATAAAGTTTCAGCACCGTGGCGTCGCTGATCCAGGGATTGGCTTTCAGTTTCTCGCGCACCGAGGCTGCGTCGAGGAACAACAGCGAAGAGCGGCCATTGACGCCGCCGGTCGCGAGAACCTCGTCCTGGGAGAGCTGCCGGCGGCCGTTGATCGCAACCGCCGTGATGCGAAAGCCAGCCGAATTGGCCGCCGCATTGCGCGCATCGCTCACGCTTGCGATGAATTGATCGAGATGGCCGCCCTTGACGATGCCAAGACCGACGCTGGCAAGCAGCAACATAACGGTCGCGGCCATGCCGGCGCGGCGCGGTACGCGACGTTCCAGAAATGCGATCAGGCGGGGCGGCTGGTCGGCGCGCGCGATGCGGCGTGACCTCGTCTTGGAGCGCCGCGCGCCGAGACGCTCGCGCAGCAACACGACCGCGCCAATAGCGGCTGCCTTCAGGTCCGTTTGGGGTCTCGGCGATCGCTGCGACCGGGCGAGACGTCCTCCACCATCCATTGCGCGAGCTCGTCAAAAACGTTGGTCCGCAAACATTGCGAGACCGGCACGCGTGACGTCTCGGTCATGCCGGGCTGGGGATTGAGGACCTCAAGCCAAAATGAGGCCACCTGTTCCCTCGATGCGGTCGCAGAAGGCGGAAACCCGCGACCCACTCACGCCCCGGCAGCCAAGCGCCATGCGCCGCCAGCGTTAACCTTCGGACTTCCTGGTAAACAAAGGGTAAATTCGGTCCAGGCACGGCGCGTTTTGACGTGCCGGCTTAAGGCTTTGACCGGTAACGTTAGTAATTTGGTAATGGTTGAAGTGCCTAGCCCGGAAACCCGGGGCTTGCGGGGCGAGCTAGCGTTGCGCGCGTCTTTCCGCCAGCATGATCTGATCCTTCAGGAAATCGGCAAAATCGATTCCTTGCGCCTTGAGCGCCTTCGGATAAAGCGAGGCCTTGGTGAGGCCCGGCAGCGTGTTGGTTTCGAGATAGATCGGCCCCTTGGCCGAGACGATGAAGTCGGTGCGGGAATAGCCGGAGCATGACAGCGCCCGGTGCGCCCGCAGCGCCAGGTCCATGATCTCCGCGCTGACGTCAGGCGAAAAGCGGCCCGGACAAATTTCCTGGGTCGACTTGAGCAGATACTTGGCCGTGTAGTCGAAGCCGCCTTCCGCCGGGACGATCTCGATCGGCGGCAGCGAGAACACCGCGCCGTCCGATTGCTCGAGCACGCCGCAGGTGGCTTCGACGCCCGAAATCAAGGGCTCAATCAGATATTCCTCGAGCTTGGCGGCATTGCGGACCGCGGCGATGTCCTGCCTTGCATTGACGAAGATCAGCCCGTAGCTCGAGCCGTCGCGCGCCGGCTTTGCGATCAGCTTGCCGTATTCGGCGAATGCCGTCTCGATATCCTCCAGCATCACGCCGGGTGGCGCCTCCACGCCTGCAATCGCCACAAAACGCTTCGCGGCGACCTTGTCGAAGGCCAGATGCGAGGAGGCCGAGCCAGAGCCGGTGAAGGGAATTCTGCGCACCTCACACATCGCTTGAAGTTCGCCATTCTCCGTCATGCCGCCATGCAGGCCGAGCACCAACACGCGGCCCTCCGCCTTAGCCCGATCGAGCGCCTGCTCGATGCGGCCGAGGCTCGGCGTACCGACCCTGAACGGGTGCTCGAACGGACGCGCATGCTGCAAGAGCGCTTGCGAGGCCGCCTCATGCACGCTGTCGTCGACATCCCAGAACCAGAGATCGGCCTGCGGCAGCGCCGCATGCAACGCCTGAGCGGTCGCCACCGACACCAGGCGCTCCTTGTTCGTTCCGCCGAAAAGAATGGTGGTTCGCATCCGTTGCTTCCGTTGACCCGATTCACGTCATTCCGGGGCGATGCGCAAGCATCGAACCCGGAATCTCGAGATTCCGGGTCTGGTCCTTCGGACCATCCCGGAATGACAGCTAGGAAAAAATTCCGATCCGCTTGATTTCCCAGTGTAGCTCAATTCCACTATTTTCTTTTACCCGCGCGCGAACCGCTTCGCCCAAGGATTCAATATCATGCCCTGTCGCCTGCCCGGTATTGATCAGGAAATTGCAGTGCAGTTCCGACACCTGCGCAGCCCCGACACGCAAGCCCCGGCAGCCGGCGGCATCGATCAGCTTCCAGGCGCTCGTGCCCGGCGGGTTCTTGAAGGTCGATCCGCCGGTTTTTTCGCGGATCGGCTGCGCCGTCTCGCGATGGGTGCGCACCTCGTTCATCCGCGCGCTGATCGCCTGGGGCGCGGCGATCCGCCCGCGAAAGCGCGCAGACGTGAAAATCACGTCCGGATCGACGCCGCTTTCGCGGTAAGCAAATTTCATCTCGGCATTGCCAAACGTATGTTTCCTGCCGTCGCGGCCGATGCCCGATGCCTCGATCAGGACATCCTTCGTCTCCGCGCCATTGGCGCCGGCGTTCATGCGTAGCGCGCCGCCGATGGAGCCGGGGATGCCGAAGAAAAATTCGAGCCCGCTGATATTGGCGGCGGCCGCCGTCTCGGCGACGCGCTTGTCAAGCGCGGCAGCACCGGCGCTGACGATTTCGCCTTGCGCGCTGGTTTCGCCGAAACCGCGCGGCGCCAGGCGAATTACAACACCCGGCATGCCGCCATCGCGCACGATCAGGTTAGAGCCGACGCCGATCACATAGATCGGAAGCTCGGCGGGGAGACGTTGAAGGAAATACGCAAGGTCGTCTTCGTCCGCGGGCGTGAACATCGCCTGCGCCGGTCCGCCGACCCGGAACCAGGTCAGTTCGGCCAGCGGCTGGTTCGCCAGCAGCCGCCCGCGCAATTGCGGCATCGCGGCTTTGAGTTCGGGCGTGATGTCGGGAAAGGTCGCCACCTTCACCCCAGCGCCTTCAATTCGTCCGGCAGCGCGTAAGCCCATTGCGTGATGTTGCCGGCGCCGAGACAAACGACGAGATCGCCGCGGCCGGCGAGGCCGTGAACGACCTTGGCGAGTTCGCCGGAATTTGCCAGCGGGATCACCTCGCGATGGCCATGCGCGCGCAAGCCCAGCACGAAATGGTCGCGATCGATGCCCGCGATCGGCGCTTCGCCCGCCGGATAGACCTCGGCCACGACGACGGTGTCGGCATCGTTGAAACAGGTGCAGAATTCCTCAAACAGCGATTGCAGGCGGGTGAAGCGATGCGGCTGCACCACGGCGATGATCTTGCCGGTCGTCGACTCGCGCGCCGCCCTCAGCACGGCCGCGATCTCGACGGGGTGATGGCCATAGTCGTCGATGATGGTGACGCCGTTCCACTCGCCGGTCCTGGTGAAACGCCGCTTCACACCGCCAAAGCCCGCGAGCGCCTTGCGGATCGCTTCGTCGGAGAGCCCGAGTTCATGGGCGACCGCAATCGCAGCGGTGGCGTTGAGCGCGTTGTGCCGTCCCGGCATCGGCAGATGAATATCCGGGATCGTATGCACGGCATCGGTCTTGCGGTCGCGGAAGGCAACCTTGAAATCGGAGCCGCCGCCGGACGGATTGAGATCGACGAGCCGCGCATCGGCCTGCGGATTTTCGCCATAGGTGATGATGCGGCGGTCCTCGATCTTGCCGACCAGCGTCTGCACCACCGGATGGTCGATGCACATCACGGCGAAACCGTAGAACGGCACGTTCTCGACGAAATTGCGAAACGCCTCCTGCACGGCCTCGAACGTCTTGAAATGATCGAGATGTTCGGGATCGACATGGGTGACGATGGCGATATCGGCCGGCAGCTTCAAGAACGTGCCGTCGCTTTCATCCGCCTCGACCACCATCCACTCGCCACCGCCGAGCCGCGCGTTGGTGCCGTAGGCGTTGATGATGCCGCCATTGATCACGGTCGGATCGAGATCGCCGGCATCGAGCAGCGCTGCCACCATCGAGGTCGTGGTGGTTTTGCCATGGGTGCCGGCAATCGCGACGCAGCTTTTCAGCCGCATCAATTCGGCGAGCATTTCGGCGCGGCGCACCACCGGAATGCGCAGGCCGCGCGCCGCCATCAATTCAGGATTGTCGCGCTTGATCGCGGTCGACACCACCAGCACGTCGGCGCCGGCGACATTCTCGGCCGCATGCCCGATCGCGATTCTGATGCCCTTGTCGCGCAGGCGATGGACGTTGGCGCTTTCGGACACATCCGACCCCTGAACGGTATAGCCGAGATTGCCCAGGACCTCGGCGATACCGCTCATTCCAATACCGCCAATCCCGACGAAGTGGATGGGTCCGATCTCGCGCGGCAATCTCATTGTGGTTTTCCTAGGTCGTCATCGTCCGCCAACGGGTCGGCGCGGCGCGCCTCCCGATGACAGGCTCGGCTTCAGTATACAGCGAAGCCAGAGGTTCAAATTATCCGCCACGGAGTACTGGATGCCCCGCTTTCGAAGGTGCTGACAAGTCCCAAAATGGGTTGCGGCGCATCAGATTCCCGCCACTTTCATCACCAAATCGGCCATTCGCCCGGCGGCATCGAGCCGGCCCACGCTGCGCGCGGCGTCCGCAATCGCGTTTAGCTTGGCGGGCTCGGCCGCGAGCGCGGAGATTTCGGACGCCAGTCGGTCGGAGGTGAATTCGGCTTGCGGGATGCGCAACGCGCCGCCTGCCTGCGACAACACGCCGGCATTGGCGAACTGGTCCTGATCGATCGATCCCGGCAACGGCACCA
>DATGGY010000175.1:0-2748 GCA_035308285.1 Bradyrhizobium sp.
GGCCAGGCTCCCTATGTCACCTTCCTGTTCTTCCGATTGGTGACGCCCATCGTGATGTTCATCGCGGCGACACTCTACGTTTTCCTGATCTCGCATATGCAGCAGTCATTTACGATCAAGATCGGCATTTGTATCGGCGCTGCCTATCTGGGTTTGCAGGCACCGATGCTGTTCCTGAAGAACGCAATTTCCAAGCGCCAGCTCTCGATCAAGCGCGCCTTTCCCGATGCGCTCGATCTCCTGCTGATCTGCATCGAATCCGGCATGTCGATCGAGGCCGCGTTCCGCAAGGTCAGTGTCGAGATCGTGACGCAGTCGGTGGCGCTGTCGGAGGAATTCACGCTGACCACGGCCGAGCTCTCTTATCTGCAGGATCGCAAGGTCGCTTACGAGAACCTCGCCAGGCGAACCGGCCTTGAGGGCGTCAAGTCGGTCTGTCTCGCCTTGCAACAGTCGGAGCGTTACGGAACGCCCCTGGGCCAGAGCCTGCGCGTCATGGCGCAGGAAAATCGCGATATGCGCATGAACGAAGCCGAGAAGAAGGCTGCGGCGTTGCCGCCCAAACTGACGGTGCCGATGATCCTGTTCTTCCTGCCCGTGCTGTTCGTAGTCATCCTCGGGCCGACCGGCATCAAGGTCGCCGCAATGCAATGACATGATCGGCGCGGCGATCCGCGCCGGTTGTTTCGGTCGCTGGCCGCGCATGGCGGCGGTACCCTGCGATCATTCCCACAAGTCGGTGGAGCGAACCGTCACTCCGGACGGTTGAGCGAGGCGATCGGCATTTTTGCGGCCGCGCCGGCGTGGAGGTCGTTCTTGCGATTCAGCATCTGCTTGAGATAGGCGACGTTCGCCGCCGCCTCATCCGCCGGCAAATCGGCCCGGACGATCTGCTCGGCCTCGGCAAAGCGGCCCTGCAGGCCGACCACGAGGCCGAGATTCTGACGCACCCGTACGTCTGCGCGGCCACTGGCATAGGCCTGGCGAAGCACTTCCTCTGCTTTCGTCAAGTCTTTCGAAAGGACATAGGAGAGGCCGAGATTGGAAAGCACCGACGGCTCGCCGGGCACAATCTTGAGGGCGCTCGCATAGTATCGGCGCGCTTCCTCGTGCCGGCCAAGCTGGTCGAGGGTGGTGCCCTGTACCGAAAGAATCCGCCAATCGGGATCCTCGGGCGAGTGCGCGCGGCCGAGAACGTCGAACGCCTGCTGGAAATTGCCGTTGTCGGCAAGTGCCCGGCCGTAGGCGGCGAGCAGTGTCTTGTCGCCGGGGTGGGCTATGGTGGCCTGCTCGAGCACGGCGGCAGCCTGGCTGCGCTGACCCGAGGCCCGCAGCGCCTGACCGTAGGCCAGGGCCACCTCGGCATTCTTGGGGTCGGCGCGGTAGCGCTCACCGTAGAACTCGGCCGCGCGGTGCGGATCGGTATCAGGTTTCGACTCGCCCTTTGGGGATATCGACCCCGTGATATCGGACATGGTCTGGCAGCCGCCAAGGCCTGCGGCCAAGATCGCCGTCAAGGCCACGGACCCAAGGAGCCGGGCAAGACTGGACTGCTGACGCATGGTTGGCACTTTGACTCACGGTATCTGGCGACTGTTTGAGCCGAATGTGCCCAGCAATAGTCTGTTAACCCTAACGCGGGGTTAACGCTGCCCGTCCCGCAAGGGCCTTCGCTGTGGCGGCGCCGAGGATGGCGCGATCAAATGTTGGCGGGATAAATTAATGCAATACCGGCGTCGCCGGACGCCTGCGTCAACTTCGCGGCAAGGCCATGAACCTGGCCAATAGGCGCAGGGCCGCGCTTGGTCAGAGCTCAACGGCGAGACGCTTCCTGACTTCGTCGATCCGCTTTTCAAGCGCGTCGAATCTGGCATGAACCGCCTTGTCGTGCAGATAGAAAAAATAGCCGCCCGCCAGAAACGCAAAGACCCAGTGGTGGGTCTCGACGTAGTTCAACACCTGCTCAATCGCGTGCCATATGGCGGCGACTGCGCCCAACAAAATATCCATCGCATTTCTCGTGTTTGCGAAAATAGAAATCCAGTCCGGAACGCTTTGCGCATGACGTCAAATGGACGAGGAGTCGGATCCTCGATCCGGCTATTTATGATGTTTGCGCAAATTAGCGTGAGGCGAGTCCGTGCCGGTCTCGGCCAGCAGGCTTTTGAGCATCATGTCCTTGCGCCGGCCTTTCGCGAAGTGTTCGCCATAGATCAATGTGCCGACGCGCGTGTTGCCGTGCTTTTTTCGACGCGGCCCGTCGTGTCGCGGTGCCGGCCGCCCAAACCTATCCTGGCCATTATCACTCCCCTGCTGGTCGAGTTCGCGTGAGGCTATCACGGTCGCCCCGAAACGTGTAGAGGTCCGCCTTCATTCGCTCTGGTTTGGCTTCATATGCCATTGTAGAACTTCGGAAAGCCTGCGGGGCCGCGTGCAACGAGCCGCTCCGCAGCCGCCCGTTTCAGTGGAAGTCCGAGAGACGCATGCATTCCGTTTTTGAAACCGCACAAGCGACGCCGGCCGTTCCCATTACGTTTGCGACCAAGGCGACATGGGATGCGATCTCAGCCGATCTGCCGGCGCAGGCGCGGGAATTTGCACGCGCCAACGCCTTTTCGGCCAAACCGGGCGCCTATCTGACGTTGCCCGCCACCAATGGCGAGATCGCGCGGGTCCTGTTCGGGCTGGACGACGAGACCAGCAAATCTCGCGACCCGTTCCGGCCCGGTCAGTTGCCGGGCCTGCTGC
>DATGGY010000176.1:0-3464 GCA_035308285.1 Bradyrhizobium sp.
TCACGCGAACAACCGAAATGAATGACGAGACCTGAACGATGACCGACAATCGCAACACCATCCTCGCCGTCATTCTCTCCGGGCTGGTACTGCTCGGCTGGCAATATTTCTTCAATATTCCGCAGATGGAAAAGCAGCGCGCTGCCCAGCTTGCGCAAAGCCAGATGACCAAGCCCGCGCCGGAGCCCGGCAACGAGCCGGCGCCGCAGGCCGGCAACGCGCCCTCAGCCAATGCGCCGGCGAACAATCAGTCCGCGTCAACCGCCACGGTGAGCCGCGATACCGCCATTGCCGCCGCGCCGCGGGTCAAGATCGAGACCCCCCGGCTCTCGGGGAGCATTTCATTGAAGGGCGCGCGGATCGACGACCTCTCGCTGGTGCAATTCCGCGAAACCGTCGATCCCACATCGCCGGCGATCGTGCTGTATTCGCCCTCGGGCACCGCGAACCCCTATTACGCGGAATTCGGCTGGGTCGCCGCCGGCGGCACGGCGGTGCGGATTCCCGACCAGAATACGGTCTGGCAACAGGAGGGCGCCGGCAGCCTGACGCCGAACCACCCGGTGACACTGAAATATGACAATGGCGACGGCCTCACCTTCCGCCGCACCATTTCGATCGACGATCGTTATCTGTTCACGATCAAGGATGACGTCAGCAATGTCGGCAATGCGCCGGTCACGCTCTATCCGTTCGCGCTGATCTCGCGGCATGGCGCTCCGAAGGTCGCCGGCTACTACATCCTGCACGAAGGCCTGATCGGCTATCTCGGCGACGACGGCCTGCAGGAATACAGCTACAAGAAGATCGACGACGCCAAGGCGGTCAACTTCAAGGTCACCAACGGTTGGCTCGGCATTACCGACAAATACTGGGCTTCCGCGCTGTTGCCGGATATCCGCGCCCATCTGCAGGCGCGCTTCTCCTCCAACCTCGTGGGCGCGATCCGTACCTATCAGACCGACTATCTGCAGGACGCGCAGACCATCGCGATCGGCGGCACCGGCAGCGCCAGCACGCGGCTGTTCGCCGGCGCCAAGGAAGCCAGCGTCGTCGGCATCAATTTTCCGATCGGCGGCTTCGGCGGCTACAACAGGCAACTCGAACTCAACCACTTCGATCTGCTGATCGATTGGGGCTGGTTCTACTTCATCACCAAGCCGATGTTCCTGGCACTGGATTTCTTCTTCCATGTATTCGGCAATTTCGGCGTCGCGATCCTGCTGGTGACGGTGCTCGTAAAACTGCTGTTCTTCCCGCTTGCTAACAAATCCTACGCCTCGATGGCGAAGATGAAATCGGTGCAGCCGCAACTGGCGCTGCTGAAGGAGCGCTATCCCGACGACAAGGTGAAGCAGCAGCAAGAGATGATGGAGATCTACAAGAAGGAGAAGATCAACCCGATCGCCGGTTGCCTTCCCGTCGCCTTGCAGATTCCGGTCTTCTTCTCGCTCTACAAGGTGCTGTTCGTCACCATCGAAATGCGTCACGCGCCGTTCTTCGGCTGGATCAAGGATCTGTCGGCCCCCGACCCGACCAACCTGTTCAACCTGTTCGGGCTGTTGCCCTTCGACCCGACGCAGTTACCGGTGCTCGGATCGTACCTTGCGCTCGGCATCTGGCCGCTCATCATGGGCATCACGATGTGGTTGCAGTTCAAGCTCAACCCGACGCCGCCGGATCCGACCCAGCAGATGATCTTCGCCTGGATGCCGCTGATCTTCACGTTCATGCTGGCCGGCTTCCCTGCGGGCCTGGTGATCTACTGGGCGTGGAACAACCTGCTTTCGGTGGCGCAGCAGAGCTTCATCATGCATCGTAACGGCGTGAAGGTCGAACTGTTTGACAATCTGAAGGCGACGTTCGCTTCGAAGAAGGCCGAATCGAAGACCTGACGAACGCGCTCCCGATGTCGTCATGACCGGGCTTGTCCCGGGCATCCACGTCTTTACAGTCTCGCAGCAGAAGAAGTCGTGGATGGCCGGGCATTGGCGAGCGGAAGCGACGCCGTCCTCTCGGACGGCTATGCCCGGCCATGACGAATGGGAAACTCTCCACATGACCGCCGCACCCGATGCCGACCTGATCGAGCAGGGCCGCAAATTGTTCGCGGGCGACTGGCAGTTTTTCTGGGCTGCGCCTTCGATCGAGACGTTGCCGCCGATGGCGGGCGTGGAGGTCGCCTTTGCCGGCCGCTCCAATGTCGGCAAATCGAGCCTGATCAATGCGCTGACCGGCCGCAACGCGCTGGCGCGGACATCAAACACACCGGGCCGCACCCAGGAACTGATCTTCTTCGAAGGCCCACCCGATGCCGGCTTCCGGCTGGTCGACATGCCCGGCTACGGCTACGCCTCCGCACCAAAGACCAAGGTGGCGTCCTGGACCGCGCTGATCCACAAATACCTGCAAGGCCGCAGCAATCTGGCGCGGGTCTATGTGCTGATCGATGCCCGGCACGGCCTCAAAGAGGTCGACCTCGAGGTGCTGAAGACGCTCGACCGATCGGCCGTGAGCTATCAGATCGTTCTCACCAAGGCCGACCAGATCAAGCCGGCCGAACTGCAGGCGCGCGTCGCCGAGGTTTCGGCCGCGCTTTCAACCCACCCTGCCGCCTTTCCGGAAATCCTGGCGACATCGGCGCAAACCGGCGCCGGGATCGCAGAACTGCGCGCCGCGATGGTTCGCCTGCTTGGAGAGCGCCGACGGTGAAAGAACTCCCCCTGTTTCGCATCCTGATCATTCTGGCCGGGGTGATGGGCGCCGATGGCGTCATCCTGGCGGCGGTTGCCGCCCATCAGGCCGATGCCGCGCGGCTGATGCCGGCCTCGTCGATGCTGCTGTTCCACGCCGCCGCCGTGCTCGGTGTGGTAGCTTTAAGCGAACGCGGCATCGTTCACGCGCGGATCGGGCTAGTGGCTGGGTTCGGCCTTGTCGTCGCGGCGGCCTTGTTTGCCGGCGATCTCAGCCTGCGGCACTTTGCCGGCCACAGCCTGTTTCCGATGGCCGCGCCGAGCGGCGGCACGCTTTTGATCGCAAGCTGGCTTTTGCTCGCAGTCGCCGCCGCATGGCCAAGGCGGAGTTGAGGCTTGTTGATCGTGTCCCGGACGCGGTGCAGCGCCTTTGCGCTGCTCCGAAGAGCCGGGACCTATCTTCACCGCTCGATGGGCCCCGGATCAGCAGCGCACCACGCCGCAAGAGCGGCGCGCTGCGCAGCATCCGGGGAACGTCCGGTACATATTGGAGGTAGGGAGAGATAAAGAGTGTACACCGCACTTTGCGCCGTGCCCGCCAATCAGATAGAAACCGGCCAACCCGGCTCACCGTGAGACCCGTTTCATGACCGACGCGCCCCATATCAGTCCGCTCGATCAGGCCCGCATCCTCTCCGAGGCGCTGCCTCACATGCAGGAGTATGACGAAGAAACCATCGTCATCAAATATGGCGGCCATGCCATGGGCGC
>DATGGY010000177.1:0-34569 GCA_035308285.1 Bradyrhizobium sp.
TCGTCTCTCCGGCCGGCTCGACCAACATCAAGCAGGCGCTCGAATTCAACAACAGATTGAATCTGGGGATGACGATCGTCCCGGCTCAGGACCAGGCCGAAGCGTTCCTCATGGTCGAGACCGGCCGGGCGGTGGCCTTTATCCAGGACGATATCGTGCTCGCGGGCCTGATTGCCAACGCGAAGGATCCAAAGGCCTACGTGATCTCGCAGGACGCGTTCTCCAAGCCTGAACCATATGGAATCATGTTGCGCAAGGACGATGTGACGTTCAAGGCGGTTGCCGATGCCGCGACCGCAAGCCTCTATCGGGGTCCCGAGCTTGCGGCGCTCTACGCCAAGTGGTTCACCCAACCAATCCCGCCGAAGGGGGTCAATCTCGATATCCCGATGAGCCCGGCGATGAAGCGGGCCTTCGAGAAGCCGACGGATTCGCCGGATCCGTCGGCCTACTGATCGGCAATGCCCGTTGGATGAGGTCGCGACTGCCACAGCGCCCATGTGGAGACCCTGCAACGAAGCGATTGAAATCCGGCAAGGAATTAGCGGTGGCCGCACCAATTACCCCTGAGAGCAAACATCATACCATGTCCGTTTTGCGCCAAAGGCAGGGGTTCGTGTTTCCTCAGCCCATCGTGTAGTATCATTTCTTCGATTTCGCATTGCCAGCGCTGGCCGTACTCTATGAAGCTATTTTTTGCTCCCGGCTCATCGTCTCTGTTCCCACACATCGTTCTTCACGAAGCAGAGCTTCCTTTCGAACCCGTCAGGATCGACGAGCATACCAAGGTCATCTCGGGCGGTGGCGACTATAGAAGCGTGAACCCCCTGGGCTACGTGCCCGCCCTCGTGCTTAACGATGGGACGCTGCTTACGGAGGGAGCTGCGATCGTCCAATACATTGCCGATCTCGTTCCAGGGAAGAAGCTCGTTCCGCCGAACGGCACGATCGAAAGAGTTAAACTACAGGCGTGGCTCAATTTCTTCGCGAGCGAGATTCACAAGGGCGGTTTCTCACCGCTGTTTTATAAGGGGGTGCCAGAGGAAGGGAGGGATTTATTTCGGACCCGTCTCAGGGCCCGCTTCACCCATCTTGATGGACATCTTTCGTCGAATGAATACTTGATGGGGCGCAACTATTCAGTAGCAGATGCACATTTCTTCGTCGTGTCGAACTGGGCAAGCTGGGTGGACTTCGATCTGTCCCCCTATGGCGCCGTGCTTGCTCATCGCCAACGGATAGGTTCTCGCCCCGCCGTGGTTGCTGCTCTCGAGGCCGAAGGGCTCGTGCCATGGCCAGCCACGCAGCCTCACTGACACCGCGCACCTTGACGACCAGTATGGGTCAAAAAGCGCCGTTAGATCTCACATCTTTGATGTCGGTTCCTAACCAAAAGGAAGACATTCGTTAGCGCGACAATCACGTCCGAGGCGATCGCCGCGGTTACCGCGTCAAGCGGCGCCTCAAGCAACATCAGCCTGGACGCTCGCCTTCTCACTGGCGGCGAGCGCATCGAGATCGACGAGAAGCGGATCGTCGGCGCTGGGCTCGCCGCTCGACCCTTCGCTGCCGTGAAGGTGAATAAGGGTCTGCACCCGCCGGGCATTCAGATAGTCCACATGCTGATGCCGCAACGCGACCGGCAGCAGCATTTTCGGCAGCTCGACCAGCGCAAACGCAGGCGCTCGGCGCACCTCGCCGCCCTCCTTCCAGTGCAGCGGATTGAGGGAGTAAATCAATTGCCGATCGATCTCGGCAATTGACGGTTGCTCGGGCTCGGCTGTCGCTCCGAGGGCGATGTTGGCGTTGCCCGCGCGCGTGCGCGCCGCGGCGGATCGGAGCTCCCAGCATACCAACTCCGTAGCCGAGAGAACCTCCCGACGCACCGCATCAACGCTTGCCGAGAACCTGGTCGCTTCGGGTACCGACGCGGCGCCTTCGGTCACCGCCTTCACGAGGGCCGCGGCGCCGGCGCCAAACCCCGGCGCGGCCTGCTCGATTGCCGCAGCCATCGCCTCGATCTGGTCCGCCACCATGTCGCGGTCGCGTTGCGCCTTGGCGTCAGCCAAAGCGCGCTCGGTCAAGGTGATCTGTTCGTCGAATTCCGTGAGTTCAGCTCGCAAGGTCCTGGCGCGTTCCTCGACGGCGCGCAAGCGCGTCTCGGCGCGACCAAGCTTGGCATCGCTGGCGCCGGCCACCGCAAGCCGTTCGGCCATGGCTCGTTTTTCCGCAACGACTGCCTCAGCGCGGCTTGACTGGCTGGCAAGCTTGCCTCGCGCCGCCTGCTTGCCCATGAGCGCGCTCTCGAACCGCTCGACCGGCATCAGCTCCTGTTTGAACCATCCCACGTCAATACCCTAGAGAATCGAGGCCTACCCCGAATCAGCAATACGCCGGAACGTGGTCAGAAACTTGGATGATATTGCGGCTCAATTCCGGCACGGCTTTTGGCCGGCGCTCGATTCAATCCCGTATCCGAAGGGCGGCTGCGCGCAGCGGTCTACATCTGCGGCTTTCCGGATTAGTGCGGCGGCCGGATATGAGGAAGCCTGATCGGCCAACGCCGCGCGTGCCGTTTCGGGCGCGCGTTCAGGGCGTCCAGGAAGTCGGACCGCAATCGGTCAGCATAATAGATCAACGGAATCACGGCAAAGGGAAGAAGAATAAGTACGCCTGCAAATAGAAAAGCCTGCCCAGCATCTGTCATGGGCCCCTCCCTAATTTGCTTCACTTCTCAGGTTAGCGCATTTGTAGGATTGCCGAACCTGAAACAAATTGATTTGGAACAATACCGCAGTGCGAAAATGAGGGACCGTTGCCTCCCTCGCCCTTGCTATTTCCCGGTTTGCAGACATTGTCAAAGTCGGCACCTGCCAAGAATGCCGACAAGCACCGTCGCGCTTGGTCGGTCGAGGTCCGTGAACGGTCCGACGGGAATGCCCCACTTAAGTAGGAGAACGGCGTTGACCCAAATCAACGAAGTTCCCTCCTTCGATCCGATATTGATTTTTTTGGTTAGGCTGAGCGGGAGACGTCGAGAGATCGCAACTTCACCAACCGGGGAGCAACCTGACGTTTGAAATCCTGAAGGGTTCCGCGTCTTGAGTGGGCTCCTCCGATAGCAGGGAGGCAATTATGGCTGATCAGGCTGCGCGTATTCCAGCAAACTTCCGACGCGTCATTACCGCGGCGGCGGGAGGCAACGTCATCGAATGGTACGACTTCTATATTTTCGGAAGTCTGGCCACGATCCTGTCCGTCAAATTCTTCGAAAAGAGCCACCCGGTCGCGGCCTTGCTCTCTACGATCGCGCTGTTTACCGCAGGCTTCCTGGTCCGGCCGCTCGGGGCCTTTGTGTTCGGCTGGCTGGGGGACGTGGTCGGCCGCAAGTATACCTTCATCTTGACGCTGGTCGGCATGGCGCTCGGCACCGGCGCCATCGGGTTGATTCCAACCTTCGACCAGATCGGCCTGAGCGCCGCCTTCATCCTGTTCGGTTTGCGGATGCTGCAGGGTCTTTGCCTGGGCGGCTCCTACGGCGGCGCCATTACCTATGTCGCCGAGCACGTGCCGGAAGACCGCCGCGGCTACTATACCGGCTGGCTGCAGACCTCGCCGACCCTTGGCATCGTGCTGTCGCTCATCGTGATCATCCTCACCCGCAGTTATGCCGGCGAAGCCGTGTTCAACGACTGGGCGTGGCGGATTCCGTTCCTGTTCTCCTTCCTGCTCATCCTTGTCACCATGTATATGCGCCGCAATTTCGAGGAGTCGCCGGTCTATGCGGAGATCAAGGCCAAGGGGCACACCAGCAAGAATCCGTGGCGCGAGGCTTTCCTCAACCCCATCAATCTCAAATATGTGGTGATCGCCACCATCGTGGTCCTGGGCGAAGGCGTGGTCTGGTACTCAAGCCAGTTCTGGGCGCTGTTCTATCTGCAGACGGTTTCCAAGGTGGACACGCTAACCAGCTCCCTCATCGTGGGAATAGGGCTGGTCATCGGGACCCCAACACTCATCCTGTTCGGTTGGCTGTCTGACGTCATCGGCCGCAAACCGGTAATCCTGGGAGGATTCTTCCTTGCGGCGTTGACCTACTATCCGCTGTATACGTGGCTCGGGGCGGTCACCCAGCCGGGCCACATCAACATGCCGATTGCGATTCTGATTATCGCCATTCTGGTCGCTTATGTCGGGATGGTCTACGGGCCGATCGGCGCGTTCCTCGCCGAGTTTTTCCCCTCCAGGATCCGTTACACGTCGGTATCCATGCCTTACATGATCGGCAACGGCTGGGGTGGCGGGTTGGTGCCGTTCATCACCACGGCGGCTTACACGGCGACGGGCAGTCTTGCCTACGCCCTGATCTACCCCATCGCAGTTCCTGCCGTGTGCCTCGTGCTCTCGCTGTTCCTCATGCCCGAGACGCGCCAAATGAGCATCTGGGACGTGGACGAAAAGGCGCTCTCGACGGGCTGAATCTTGAGGCTAATGCGGGAGGCTATTTTTCAGCCTCCCAGCCAGCAAAAACGGGCGACCTTTGGCAAGGTCGCCCGCGATGCGTTTGCAAGTTCTACTGCATCGCTAAATCCACATGGTGAGGAGGCTCCAACGGGTCGCGCGAACGCGCGCCCGATGACAGGCTCCGCGCCGTCTCGAACCATGAGGTCGGGCCTCGTCCTTCGAGACGCTTGCTCACGCAAGCTCCTCAGGATGAGGGGATACACGCGAGTGTGACGCAGCAAGATCAAAGCGGCTCTTCGAAATCCTCAAACGACAAGCCGAACTCCGACAGCGCCTCTTCCAGATAATCCGCAAGCATCGGCGTTCCGACCAGATAGGACGCGGTGCGGTTGTTGTGGGCGCGGGAGGCCTCTGCGCGCAGCTCGCCCCAATTGCCGATTGCGCCGTCGCCGCGGCCGAGCCACGTCAGCGTGACGAGATCGATCTGCTCGTCCTCATTGAGGTCCCGGATGAAGCCGATCAGCTCGGCACGATCGGTGCGCGCGCTATGGTCCTCCGGCGCATCGTCGCCGTTGTCGGCCTCACGGTCGAGCCCGGCGGCGCTGCTTTCGGCCTGACGCGACTTCGCGATGACGAAGAACACCTTCTCCGGCGAAATCGAAAGGTTCGGAACTTTGGTCATCAAGTAGCTCCCTCGAACGCGCGAAGCGCCTTCGAAAAAACAAGGCTTTCCAACCGCAAGCTAGGGCGGGCTACGGAAGCCACATTGCGCAAGATCAAAAAGGGCGCCGGCCTTGGGATGTCGCCCGCGGGAAAGGCAACGGACGACAATCCCGGTTGTTCCGGCCTACCCCTTGATGAAGCCGACAAGGTCCGCGTTGAGGCGATCCTTGTGGGTCAGGAACACATCGGCGAAGGCAGCGCTCGGGAGCGAACAGACGCCGGTCGGCCCTTTCCCAAGTCGGCAAAAGCTCGCGCGACGCCGCCGACGACCTCAACGAAATCGCCGATGCGCGGTTCCGCAGGCAGAGGGGCCGCATAGGCGTGCAACGCATTGTCGGTCATGCCTCCCAGAAGGCAGGCACTGAGCGCGCTTGACGCGGCGGTTCGCATTAGGGTGCGTCGGTCCATGGCTTTGATCTCCTGATCGTGTGGCGATGATCATGATCTTGGCCTGCGGGATGATGCGTTGCGATTACCTCGGGGGTAAGGTTTTTGTCTATCTGCGCGCGGCCAGTCTGCGCTCGCCAATGAAGCTTCGCATTTCCATGATTAACCATACGCCTTCAATGGGGAAATTCAGCGCCGCGAAAGCTGCGGGAGCGGCGCATTTTATTCGCAGTGCCGCAAAAGCGCCGGCAGAGAAACAGGCTGACCAAGGCGACGACAAATTTGCACGGGTCTGTCTTGTCAGACGCCCGTCGGTTCCCCACGTATTAGAAGGAAGACATACGCCCCCGATGCGGCCGGATCGGTCGCCTGACAGTCGGAGTGTCATGCTCGCCAGCCGCTGACGTATGCCTCTTGCAAGGGAGGTTTACGATGTCGGATTTTCAGTATTTCAACACCCATCGAACGTGGGAAGACTGGCTCGGCATGCTGTTTGGCGTGGCGATCGCGCTGTCGCCCTGGTTTCCCAGCCAGGCGAGCCATGAGGTTATTGATGCCGGCCGCAGTTACGTGATTCTGAATGCGGTTTTGGTCGGCCTCGTCGTATTTGGATTGGCCCAGCTCGAATACACGGCACTGCACCGCTGGGAAGAAGTGGCCGGAATCCTGCTCGGGCTGTGGCTGATCGCCTCGCCCTACATCTTCGGCTACTCCGGCGACGGCATGCTCAGATTCTACCATTCAACGCTCGGCAGTCTGGTGTTGCTGCTGTCGGCGCTGCAGCTGTGGCAGGACTGGGACCTTAGCGATCAGGACATGCTCAAGCACGGGCAATAAAGCGTTTCGAGCGAACCGCGCACCAAGCGCGCTCGGGCCCGCCGGATTCGAAGTCGACCGGCGGGCCTGGAATCGAACTTGCACTTCTTAGTTCAGGAGTGAGGACCATGCGCACCTATGAAAAGCCGTTCGAAAGGCGTAACCGAGGTCCAAACTACGCCGGCGTGATCGCCGTGTCATGCCTGTTGGTATCGATGCTCGCGGCCTGGGCCGTCATGAAGACGGGAGCGATGACCTTGCCGACCGTGACGCTGGCTCAGAGTGATAGAGCGAAATAGGTAAACGCATCGCGCGTTGTTGCCTCTACAGAGCAGAAATCTTAGGCCTGTCTGGCCAACATTTCTTCGGTCCGCTTTATGATTTCAGGGTCCTTGCAGGAAGGAAGCGAGAAGTGCGGCCCAATGGTCCGGCGGATTGCCATCTTTCAGCATTGCCGAAAAAACAGCATAGGCGTCCGACTTTGCACCATGTGTTCGCAAAGTGTTTTCATCGTTGATCCAGGCGTAAATGATAATTTTAGATTTGGAATCGTAACGAAAGAACAGCCGGAAGCGCCCGGCGCCGAATTTTTCCCGAAACCAATGTTTGTAGGATTCCCCAAGCGTGCCGCCCAAACGGTATCGCCTGTCGGTTGGGTCTTGCGGAATCCGCTCTAAAGCGATTGCGGAAATGGACTTCAGAAGTTTGGCGTTGGACTTTTTGGCGTAATTCCTGGGCTCATTTTTTTTGTCGCGCTCTACAGCCGCGATGAGCCGTTCAAGCTGAGCCAGGAAAAGCGGATGGGCGAATATCGTCCATCCGTTTATCGTCAAGGGATTGTTCAGAGCTCTACGTCGCCTTCGATTTCAGCCTCCGGATCAAACTCGATGCCCTTGGTGAGGCTTGCAATGCGCTCGACGAGACTCACCGGAAACGCGTGTAGCTTCTCGGGGTGAGCCTGAATGTCCTTCGACAGGAATGACAAGAAGGAGGCAATCGCCGGATCATCACGAATCTCTTCGGCGCGCCGAACAGTTATCCCGGTTTCTTCCACCCGAAAGGCAATCTGGTCGCCCTCGTTGACGCCCAGCGCCTGACGAACGGCCTTAGGAACCGTGGTCTGTCCCTTGGACGAAATGGTGCTGATTTCTTCAAAAACGTACGTTGTTTGCGCCATAACCCTCTCCCAGCTATCGGGGATTCCGGAATAGCTAGGGGTAAGGAATTTTCCTTACTTTGTCAATATCTCTCTGGCCGGCTTTGGGATTCAGGTTCCCTTACATTCTTATTTGGGGTCCCCGTCGCAAAACCATAGATCAGCGCGAGCCGATCGAGGCATTCGCGGAAGCGCTTGGAGAAATAATCGATCCAGCGCTGGCCGCGCAGTCCGCGGCGCTGGCCGACCTGTTCCATGCTTAGTCCGAGGATCAAGACTTCGTGCACCAGCACCGAGCCGTCGGCGCCGAGCTCGCGCGTCACGCGGTTGAGCCGCAGCACCGCTTTGCGCTGACGTTCGGTGATCGGCTCGCGCGAGCGCGCGGCATCGACATATTCCCGCGTCGGATCGACCGCCTGCGGGCCGCGCTCGGCCTTCTCCCAATCGTCCTGAAACGCGCGCCCGGCCTGGAATTGCGCCTCATCGAGGTGGCGGTGGCTGTGCATCCGGCCCAGCGGATCGTTGCGGATCGAGCGCAGCGTGACGATCTTCTCGCCCGGCTCGAGCGCGAGCGGATCGTCCACTTCGACCGCGGCCACCTCGGCGTTACGAGGCAGATCCTGCGCCCTGCGGTCATGAACCTTTGCGTCCTGCGCCCTGCTGCGTTTGATCCTCGGCATGGTTGAAAGACTCCTTATGAAATGCGTGGATGATCGGGTTGCGAAGCTCTTGTTGTGACGTCGCGTGCGGTTCGGTTACTTCCGTCGTCATGTCGTTCGTCTTGCGACATAGGCCGCAAGCTCGGCGCTGACGGGAATTGCAGCCTTTTCCGCCGCCTTTCGCGAAGGCGGCTGCGGTGAAGCCGAATGCGACTCAGTGAGAGAGGGATTCTGATGTGAGTGTGGGTGTGAGTGGTCGGCGGCGGCTGAAGCTTCGCTTCGCAACGGCGCAGCAATTGCTCGCGGCGGAGGTTGCCGCGACCGCGCGGCGTTTTCCAGCTTCATGCGCGCCAGCGCCGAGCCGAGACCGCCCTTCTGCCCGGCAATCGCGCGCTTTTCCGAAACCCGCAGCATCCGCTCAAGCTCGGCGTCGATGCGCTTGTGCCTCCAGCCGCTGTGGAAGAAATCCTGCAGGGTCGAACGATATTCGCACCAGGTCTTCAACGGCAGCTTCGTGATCTTGGAAAGCTGGCGGTCGTCGTCCGGCAACTCGCCCTTGCGCCAGTAATGCATCATCAACAGCAGATAGGCCCCGTGCTGCGCCGTGGTCAGGTGGCCGGTGTCGCCGAGATAGTCGCCGACATAAAGGGGCATCCAGGGACGTTTCATATGGCGCGATTTTCGTTTGCCTGCGCCGCCGTCAATTGATCGCGCAACAAGGCGGTAAGGCCTCTCGTGCGCGCCGAGCCTGCCGATTCGCACCGGAGCAGCGCGCGCAGATGCGCCAGCCGAAGCCGCGGCGGAAGAGGCCTCAATTTGACAAGCAGAAGCGAAGGCTCGGTGCTCATGCCGCCTCCACGAGCCGCAAGGGGGCGCGGCCGGCGGTGCGCTCCGGCATGACGTCCGGTTTGATGGTCAGGTGAAAATGCGAGGTGCAGTAGCTCGAACCTTCGCGGCGCGGGTGGCCGCAAAAGGTAATGGGCTCGCCCTCCTCGTCCCCGCCATAGGGGTAGCGGCAATCGCCGACTTCCAGATCGATCAGCGCCAGATGGCGCGGCACGATCCCGACACAGCGCAGTTTAAGCGCCGCCGCCCGCTTCAAAACCTGAAGCCTCGACCGTGGCGCGGCAGGCACCCGAGACTGCGGCTTTTTCGCCCCCGGTGCACGAGCCTTCGGCTGACGCTTCGGCGGCCGCGCCGGCCGGTCGGGCTTCGCGGGGCCGGAAAGTCCCATACGCCTGGCGCGGCCGATCGCGGCATTGCGGGAATAGTCGGTGTTGAAGCGCGCGTTGAGCGCATCGGCTATTTGCGAAAAGGTCAGGCCCTTTGCCAGATATTCGCGCAGCGCCCGCGAGTGTTCCTCCGCCCAGTTTAATTGCATTGTTCGTTCCGCGAAATTTCACGTTGTGTTCCCGCCAATTTCTGATATTCAGAAGCGAAAGTCAAGCTTGATTTCGGATATTCGTAATTGCTATGCTCCGGACATCGAACGACTCAAGGAGACGAGCCATGTTGGACCTTAAGATGATTGAGCGCGGGCTTGAGAAGCCGGGCAAGACCAAGGGCGGCCTTGCCGTGGCGATGGGCGTTCGCCCCGGCGCGGTGTCCGAAATCCTCGGCGAAACCCGCCTGATCAAGGCCTCCGAAATTCAGCCGATCATCGATTACCTCGAACTCAACGCGGTGCCGATCATGGGCCGGGTCGGCGCAGGCGCCGTGATCGAGCCGGAGCACGAGCAGGTGCCGGCGGAGGGACTGGGCGAGGTCGAACTTCCCTTCCCGATTTCGGAGGAAACCATCGCCTTTGAGGTGGTCGGCGATTCCATGCTGCCGAAGTACGAGAATGGCGACATTATCGTGGTCTACCGCGATCAGCGGCACCCGTTGTCGAGCTTTTACGGCGAGGAGGCCGCGGTGCGGCTGAAAACAGGCGAGCGTTATCTGAAAACCATCGAGCGGGGCAAGACCCCAAGCCAGGTCAACCTGACGAGCTTCAACGCCAAGCCGATTCTGGGTGTCAAGCTTGAATGGATCGGCGAGATCTGCGTCACCTTGCCGAGGGGCCAGATCGACCGCCTGCGCGCCCGCGCCGCCGCCCGCGCCCGCAAGGCGGGGCGAGGCCACGGCGGATCGAGGGACGGCAAGGCGCCGGGGAAGTGAGCTAACACGGGGGTCGTTCCGGGGCGATGCATAGCCTCGCCCCGGAATGACGGTGAGAAATTCATTTCTGATTTTCAGCAATTTCGGTTGACCGACTTCTTAATTTCAGAAATAATAGGCGACTCAACCCACCCCGCGGCAGGCTTAAGCGAACCGTCCATGCAATATTTCGTCGTGATGATCGATTATGGCCGGCGCGGGCGTGAAGCCATCGTCGATCCGGAAATCACCAGGCGCGAAGTGGTCTCGCGCGTGGCGTCGGGCGAATACAGTAACATCAGCTTCATTCACGAGATCGCCGATTGTTCGGTCGAGGACGTTACCGAAGAGATATTGGCGGAAGCCGCCGTTCCCGAAATCGCCGCCACGGGCGCCGATCTCCAGGCCAACCGCTTCGACTATGTACGGGACCTACGCAAGCATGAGACGGCGTGAGGGCGCGATAGGTCGACACGACTCCCTCTCCCCGCCGGCGCAGGGCTGTCCGGGGAATGATTCGCTATGTCACAGTGCATGCTCGGCGATACCGAGGCAAATCGGCATTTTCTGGTTGTCGAGACACAGAGGGCCGAGCATGCGATACCGCGATAGCATTTTTGGAAGGCTCCTTGGACCGATCAATCGACGGCAGTTTCAGACTGTTGTGGATGGGTTGGACGGTGATGCCTACGACAATTAAAGGCGAACGCTGCCACGCCAACGCGATTGGCGCTACGATCATGGTCGGTAAGATCGCGACGGGCGAAATTTCGCGAACGGTCCCTGAAGAGCCGAAAGATGACAATTTCAACACAGGCTTCAGTCAAACGGGCAAAGAGAGTTGCTGACCACTAGATCGGCCCCTAATCGCATCATAAGGATTCGGGGCCATCGTTCTATCGGCGCATTTTTCTCTAATGGCCTTCAGAGGCTTGTCTGCAACGTAATAGCGACCACGTTTTTCGCCGACAGGCATCAGTAGCCCTAAATCGCAAAGCCGTTTCAGATCGCGGCTCGCGACGACATCCGATATTTCGTTCTCCTGTCGGTAGCGGCCGTTTCTAACCTTGTAGTTGAAGGCGGCATCCATCAGTGCGACTTCCATTCGGTCTGGAAGTCCGTGAGTGTTTCTAAGCTCTTCCATCTCGCCAAACATTCGGCCGATCACAGCATTGCGTTTCATCAATGTTGCCGCCTGTTGATAATGGGCAACGAGACAAAAACGAGCCCAAGGCAAGGAATTGTTCTTTGGATTCCATTTGCCCTTACCAACCTCTCCCAAGATTGCGTAATAAGCATCGGTATTTCGACCTAGCCATTCCTCAATGCTACAAAAAACCGGGCTCACGACGTTGTTGCGGGTAAGCACAAGCGTCTGGAGAGCTCGGGACATCCGTCCGTTACCATCGCGAAACGGGTGAATCATAGCCAAATTGAGGTGCGCCATAGCTGCCAGGACGGTCGAAGATTCGACGCTCTCGTGGTCTAAAATTTGAGCTACTAGTTCATCAACAAGTTTTGGAACTTCCCGAGAAGGAGGGCCTTCATAAACAGTCTTATTGGTGGGCTCGTGAACAACGCGGATCGATCCCGGGCGCCACTGGCCCGGCATCATCGTCATGTCATAGTTCAGCATCATAAAATGTAAGCTACGGATAAGCTGCGCATTTATCTCCGCATGTGGATCGTCATGGAGTCGCAGGATGTAGGTTAGGGCGGTCCGATAACAGGTCAGTGCCTTTTCGGCTTCTTCCTCAAGGGTTTCTGGTTTTTCCTCATCCACAATCGCCACCGCTTCAGCCAAATCAGCATTGATGCCCTCGATGCTATTGGAACCCTGCAAAGCGCGGGCAAACGTGTTTCTGCGCAAAAACCCGGTCCACCTAACGGGATTGACGTTCACCTGGTGCCGAAGATCGCGGCGTAATTCTCTAATCATTTCTAGTACGTCACGGTCGATTTGTTCGAGTTTTGGGTACTGAAAGATCATAGTGGGTTATCCTACTATCGCTCGTCGGCTCGACGATATATAATTGACTTTCAGACGAAGTCAAATTATATATCCCACATGAACAGGCTCGCCCCTCAAACTCGCATCCAAATCCTTTCCTTGCTCCGGAGGAATCGAGCTTGCGCTCGATCAGACCCGCCTGTGACGTCTCGACGAGTACCTTACCAAATTGTTAATTGATGCGGGAACTGCCTACGCGGCTTCCTGTATTTCGTGTTCTAAGACTTCTGCCGCATTCACTTGACGCTTGGGGTAACCCCGGCCATGGCCTCCGGTCTGGTCGAAATGGCACGATGGATATGACGGACGTGGCGCGCTTGATCGATGACGCGCAATGCGGGCTACAATTCAAAAGCGTGTCGCGACGCTGGGGTTGCCACAATCAAACTGAGACACGGTCACCCAGGAAACGCCTCCATGACGTTCGACCTGACCGTTTTGCAGGGTGCACGCGACATGATGGAGCAACCCTTCGCCGCAGGGATCGGTGGGCGTTGCAAGAGGGACAGGATCGGTCGGAGGAGTATCGGATGAAGGCCTATCTGATAGCGGTCGAAGGGATTCACGACGAAGCGACGTTTGCTGAGTATGGAAAGCAAGTTGCAGGCACACTCGCAGCGTTCGGCGGCCAGTTTATAGCTCGCGGCGGCAAGCTGACCGAGCTCGAAGGTCAGTGGCAGCACCCTCGCACCGTAATCATCGAATTTCCGACGCGTGAGGCCGCCGAAGGCTGGTACAAATCGGCCGACTACCAGAAAATCATCGGACTAAGACACAAGAGCTCGATCGGAAATCTGGCCATCCTGGATGGAATCTAGGATTCATCCGGGTGTCCTGCTTGGCGCCGCGCCTCGCCCGCGTGGCCCTCACTCCCGCGTGATGAAAAGCTTCAGCGACATCGCAGCCGCGGTTGCGACCATCATGATAGCGGCGACCGCCAAGAGACCGACGACATAGGAGCCGGAAAATTCCTTCAGCCAGCCCATCATCGAGGGGCCGACAAAGCCGCCGACGGTGGCGATCGAGTTGATGAAGGCAATTCCGCCGGCAGCAGCGACGCCGGTGAGGAAACGCGTCGGAATGGTCCAGAAGATCGCGCGCGCCGCGGTCACGCCGACGAGTGCAAGGGTGAACCCGATGACGGCCACGCTCACCGAGCCGGAAATGATCGGCAGGAGCAATCCCAGGCCGCCGAGGAAGCAGGCGAGCGCGAGGTTGACGATGCGCCGGCCTTTCTCGTCGACAAAGCGCGCCCACAGGATCATGCCGACGGAAGCAAACAGGTAAGGAATCGCCGCGATCCAGCCGATCGCGAGATTCGACAGATGATACTCTTTCAGCATCAGCGGCAGCCAGATGCCGATGCCATAAGATCCAAGCGTAAAGCCGAACTGAATCGCGGTGCAGATCAGCACGCGCGAATCCTTAAGCGCCGCCCAAAACGAGGAATGCGGCCGCTCCCTCACTTCCGAGGCCAGCACCCCGTCCAGCGCATCGCGCTCCTCATGCGTGAGCCAGTCTGCCGCCTGCGGCCGATCGGCGAGCAGCTTGAGAGTCAGAAAGCCTAAGGGGACACAGGGCAGGCTCACCAAAAGAAACAGCCATTGCCATCCGGCGAAATGCCAGATGCCGTCCATCTGCAGCAGCATGCCGCACACCGGCCCGCCGATCAGCGAGGACAAGGGAATGCCGACCAGAAACCACGCCAGCATCCGCGTGCGGTATTGAGCGGGAAACCAGGCGGCGAGGAAAAACGTCACGCCCGGAAAAAAGCCGGCCTCCGTGATGCCGAGCAGCAGACGAAGCGCGTAGAAACTTTGCGGCCCGACCACGAAAGCGGTCGCCGCCGAGACGATACCCCAACTGATCATGATACGGGCGAGCCAGCGCCGAGCGCCAAAGCGATAGAGCATCAAATTGCTGGGTATCTCGAACAGCGAATAGCCGAGAAAGAATACGCCCGCGGCAAGCCCGAACTGGGAAGCCGTCAACCCGAGCTGCTGGTTCATGGTCAGCGCGGCAAAGCCGAGGCTGGTACGGTCGAGATAGTTGAAGAGATAAGCGATGGTCAGAAGCGGGACGAACCTGAGCGCGGCTTTTTGAACCGCGCTTTGCAGCAGCGTATCCGCCCCCGCCGGCCTTGAAGCATCGAAATCATCAGGGACGCCCGGCCGCACCAGTGTCATCCTCAAGCCCTCCCGGCGATCGCTTTTTGTTCCAGACCGAGTTCCGCCTATAGCACGATACCGGCGGTCTCTGCGAAATGTTACAGGAATGCCACATGCACCGACATTGTGCGGCCGTTCCGCAAACGTTCGTCAAAGTTCATGAAAGGCCTTTGATTCGAAGGCGTACGCTTAAAGTTCGCTTCGGTTCACGAAGGAGAGCGACATGCCAGCCTACGTCCAGCATCGCGAAATCGTCGAGACGCCTCCGGTCGTTTGCCCCGGCTGCATTGGATCGCTTCCGATGTATGTGCGAGACGTCGAGCCGCATTGGAGCATGGCGAGCATCGACTTCGTCTATGAATGCGCCGACTGCGGCGCCGAAGTCCGGCAGACCGTGACCAAGGCGGAGCGGCCGCACTAGCGCAAATCGGCGCGCGTCACCCTCGCGCGCGCAACCACAGGGATGTCGTGCCGTTGCGCGCGGTGGATGACGACGAGAGACTTGACTCGTTGGGACCTAATTCAGTTGACGGTCAGGGAATGTTTGGACGCATCGGGATTGCATTCCCTGAAGTGAAACGCAATTTCGGCAAGCGCACGCTGCTCCCACTCTTCGGCTTCCGCGAGCCAGAAGCCCTTTCGCTCGGAATCATGTAACGCACGCTCACGGCAAAAATATTCCTGGCGGCGAATTTCAACGAGCTTGTTCATGAACTCCACTCCTTTGTGAAGCCAATTAACCCGCGCACCATAGCAGAATCCGAACAGCGAGTCCGTTGCATTTTGTCGCGCGAGAAGCGCCAATCTTCCTGCCTTGTGGACATCGCGGCGCAACATAAGGGACCGCGGCGCGGCGATTATCTGGCATACAAGATGCCGACGTCCGGCCTGCGCGACCCGAGGCCGTGCTCGACCCAAGCCGTGCGCGACCAAGGCTCGATCTTTTCCAATTGAATCAGAACGCGAAACGGCTTCCTCCCGGATCAAGTCCGGGGAAGCGTCACACGCAAAGGCTTCAGCGCACCGTGATCGTGATCGGCTCCGACATCACCGGCGGCTCATGCGGGATGTGCGTCCAGTCGCCGAGGACGAGTTGCAGCGTGTGCTGGCCTTTCGGCAGCGTCACCATGGCTTCGGTCTGGCCGCCGCCGAAATGCTTGTGGGTGTCGTCGGCGGGAATCGGCTGCTTCATTTGTTCAGCCGTCAACTTGGTGTCGATCAGGAGATGATGGTGGCCGGTGTTGGGCTTTTCGACGCCGGCCGGCGCAACGCCCATGCCTGACAGGCCGAACTGCACCAGGAACGGGCTCGTCACCTCGGCGCCATCCTTCAAATTGATGATGTAACCTTGGCCCCCGCCGGCGAGGGTGTTTCTGCCGCTGCCGGCGCCACACTCACGACTGCGAAGGCCGCAAACAGCGCCACCACAGTTCTCATCAATATGGTCATCCCTTGATCTCCAATCACCGGAAAGCCCGCCCCCGAGTGGCCGTTAGGTTTCAGCCCACAAAAACGACTACTCGCCGGGCCGCCACTGCCCTCAAGAACCTCCGGCGGGACCGTATATTCCCGATTTTTCAAGGGCGCGAGATCGAGGTCTATTGTCTGTGACGGTATCTGCGGTACATAGCTGGGCTGTGACATTTGACGGACCGATCACGACAAGAAGTCCGATAGGAGGAAGCGAATGAGCCGACATGAAGGCAAAGCGCGCTGGTCGTATCGCGGCTGCGCGTGCGGTTGCGAAGACACCCTTTCGCTTAGCGGTGCTGCGCTGAGCCGGCGGCAATTCATGGCGGGCGTTGCGGGTGCCGCGACGGTAGCGGCGGCGGGCCTCGGTCGTCCTGAACGCGCCGCCGCGCAAAGCGCCGAAACAAAACCCTATCGGATCGACGTTCACCACCATCTGTCGCCGCCGACTTATATTGCGGCCGCGATCGCCAACAATTTCGGCAATATCCTGTCGCGGAACTGGACTCCCGAAAAATCGCTGGCCGACATGGACCAGGCTGGGATTGCGGTCGCGATGCTTTCTGTGACGCAGCCAGGGGTCAACTTCACCTCCGGCGAGGCGGCGCGCAAACTCGTGCGCGAATGCAACGAATATTCGGCCAAGCTGATCGCCGACCATCCCGGCCGCTTCGGCGGTTTTGCGATGCTGCCGCTCACCGACACCGACGGCAGCCTGCAGGAGATCGCCTACGCGCTCGACACCCTCAAGCTCGACGGCATCGGCCTCTTGACGAATTATCGCGACAAATGGCTCGGCGATCCCTCGTTCCTGCCGGTCATGGAAGAACTCAACCGGCGCAAGTGCGTCGTCTACACCCATCCTGCCACCGCCGATTGCTGCGTCAACCTGGTGCGCACCGAGCCGCCGGGAATGATCGAATGGGGCACCGATACGAGCCGCACCATTGGCGACATCATCTTTTCCGGCAACGCGCAAAAATTCCGCGACATCCGCTGGATCTTCTCGCATGCCGGCGGCACGATGCCGTTCCTGATCGAGCGCTTTGTCCGCCAGCCGCTGCTCGATCCGAAATCGAAGCCCATGGTGCCGGAGGGTACGCTCGCCGAACTGACGCGCTTCTACTACGACACCGCGCAAACCTCGAACAAGGCGGCGATGTCGGCATTGGCGGCGATCATTCCGGCCTCGCAGATCCTGTTCGGCACCGACTTTCCCCTGCGTACCGGCATCGATCACGTGAAGGGATTGCGGAGCGCCGGCGTCTTCACCGACGCGCAGATCATGGATATTGAGCGCGGCAACGCGCTGAAACTGTTGCCGCGGCTTGGGGCCTGACCACTGGCGCGCGGCCGGGAAGGCCAGCGCCCCTGAAATCGCGGCCCGCGTTAAGAAGGACGGTTGTCACGCCATGTCCGATGCCCGGTCCATCGCCGACGATCCAGAAGCCATTCGCGCCCGCGCGATGGAGACGCTGTTCGAGCGGCTGGAAAGCCTGTGCGAAGGCGCGATCGCGATCGATCGCTCCGGGCGTATCGTCTATGTCAACGAGAAATATCTTCCCTCCCTCGGCCTCAAGCACGCTTCGCAAGCGCTCGGCCGCCCGATCGAGGAGATCATCCCCAACAGCCTGATGCGTCGCGTCGCCGAAACCGGCGAGCCGATCCTGCTCGACATCATGGAACTCGGCCGCGAGCAGCTCGTGGTCACGCGCATGCCGATCGAGGATGAGAACGGCAACGTGATCGGGGCGATCGGATTTGTGCTCTACGACCGACTCGAAAACCTCAAACCGCTGATCGCGCGGGTGGAGCATCTCGAAAACGAGCTGCGCATCGCGCGGAGGCAATTGTCGCAAGTCCGCACCGCGCGCTTTACCTTCGACGACTATGTCGGCAGGAGCGAGGGCATCCACCGCGCCAAGGAACTCGCCGCCCGCGCGGCGCGGCAAATGTGACGGTGCTCCTGACCGGCGAAACCGGGACCGGCAAGGAATTGCTGGCCCAGGCGATCCACAATGCCTCTTCGCGCGCCGACAGACCCTTCGTCAGCGTCAATGTCGCCGCCATTCCGGAAACGCTGGTCGAGGCAGAATTCTTCGGCGCCGCGCCCGGGGCCTATACCGGCGCCGAACGCAAGGGCCGCGACGGCAAGTTCAAGAGCGCCGACGGCGGCACGCTGTTTCTCGACGAGATCGGCGACATGCCGCTGCAATTGCAGGTCAAGCTGTTGCGCGTGTTGCAGGAGCGCGAGATCGAGCCGCTCGGATCGGACAAGCCGGTCAAGGTCGATGTCCGTATCATCGCCGCGACCAATGTCGATCTCGAAAAACGGGTGAAAGAAGGTTCGTTCCGCGCCGATCTCTACTACCGCCTCAACGTGCTCTCGATCGCGCTCCCACCATTGCGCCAGTGCATCGCGGACCTGGAGGAGATCAGCGCGCGGCTGCTCAACGACGTCGTCATCTCCGGCGCCTACCCGAACGCCCGCATCACGCCCTCCGGGCTGTCCGCGCTTTCACATTATGGCTTGGCCCGGCAATGGCCGGGAATTGCGCAATATCCTGGAACGCGCGCTGATCCTATCCGATTCAGGCCGGCTGACCGGCGACGATTTTGCCCATATCCTCCCCGTTGGCCACATCGGCAAGGCACCGGCACAGGCGAGGCCCTCGGGCGCGGTCGTGCCCTACGCCGAGGCGGAACTGGCGTTCGAAAAGCAGACCCTCGAACACGCGCTTGAGGCCGCCAATGGACAAATTTCGGAAGCCGCCAGAATGCTCCGCATCTCGCGCGCGACCTTCTACAAGAAGCTCGCGAAATTCGGCTTGAGCGCGTCGCCGCCTGTCTAACTTTTGCGACAAAGGGCGTCTCAAGTCTTGGAATCCAGGCAACGCCGCACCACGCCCTGCTCCGGCGTCCGCCGCCTAAACCGACGATTTTTCAGGCGCTTTGCGATAGCGCAAAGCGTTGGCGCGGACTTTGCTCTGTTCTTGGGCCACGCAAGGAAAATGCGGAAGATCAGGGAGGGACCAGACGGGCTTTCTTAGTTGAGCTCGCCTCGTCGCCCTTCGATAGGAAAACGGGGGGAAGCGTAAAATGACCAGCCAGACAATGACCGGCGTGAGCGGACCTGCGCAGACATCGCATGTCAAGGTAGCCACCGCGAGCCTGATCGGCACCGCAATCGAGTGGTACGACTTTTTTCTGTACGGCACGGCCGCCGCACTGATCTTCAACAAGCTGTTCTTTCCGACCTTCGATCCGATGGTCGGCACCCTGCTGGCGTTCGGCACCTATGCGCTCGGCTTCATTGCGCGCCCGCTGGGCGGGCTCGTCTTCGGCCATTACGGCGACAAGATCGGCCGCAAGACCATGCTCTATCTGACATTGCTGATCATGGGCGTCGCGACGGCGTTGATCGGCGTGATACCGACCTACGATACGCTCGGCACGTGGGCGCCGATCCTCCTGATCACCTGCCGCCTGGTCCAGGGCTTTGGCCTTGGCGGCGAATGGGGCGGCGCCGTGCTGATGGCGGTCGAACACGCGCCCGAAAACAGGAAGGGCTTTTACGGCAGTTGGCCGCAACTCGGCGCGCCGCTCGGGCTCGTGCTCGGCACGCTGGTGTTCTCGGTCGTGTCCTCGTTCCTGACTGATACGCAGCTCTATGCGTGGGGCTGGCGCCTTCCGTTCCTGTTCAGCATCTTCCTGGTCATCGTGGGCTTGTGGATCCGCTTCACGATCGCGGAATCGCCGGAGTTCCAGAAGGTCAAGGACAAGAAGGAAGAAGTGAAAATGCCGATCCTCGACGCGATCCGGCTTTATCCGAAGAACATCCTGCTGGCGATGGGCGCGCGTTTCGCGGAGAATGGCTTCTTCTACATCTATGCGACCTTCGTCCTCGCCTACGCAACGCAGGCGCTCGGCATGAACCGGCAGGACATCTTAAACGGCGTATTGATTGCCGCTGCCATCGAAACCTTCACGATTCCGGCCTTCGGCGCCCTCTCCGATTCTACCGGACGCCGGCCGGTCTATATTTTCGGCGCGATCTTCTCGGCGGTGATGTCGTTCCCGATGTTCATGCTGCTGGCGACGAAAAACCCGCAGCTTAGTTGGATTGCCATCGTTCTCGGTCTCGCCGTCGGCCACGCCGCGATGTACGGCCCGCAGGCAAGCTTCCTCTCCGAACTGTTCGGCACCAAAGTGCGCTACAGCGGCGTCTCGCTCGGCTACAACCTCGCTTCGATCTTCGCCGGCGCGCTGTCGCCCCTGATCGCCACCGGACTGATGACCGCCTACAGGCCGCAGACATGGCCGATCTCGGTCTATATGATCGCCCTCGCGATCATCACCATCGTGTCGGTCTACTTCGCCACGGAGACGCGAAAAGCCGCGGCGTAGAACCGAAAAATCGAGGAGCAAGGCAGTGAGTCAGCACCCCGCACTGCCCTATCTGCGCCTGTCGGAGAAGGGCAAGGTGGTCACCCCGGCTGAGGCCGTCCGCCTGATCCGCGACGGCGACACGGTGGCCACCGGCGGCTTTGTCGGCATCGGTTTTGCCGAGGAAATCGCGCTCGCGCTGGAGGCGCTTTACCTCGAGAACGAGGGCGACGCGCCCTACACGCAAGGCAAGCCGAAAAACCTCACCCTCGTCTATGCCGCGGGCCAGGGCGACGGCAAGGACCGCGGCCTCAATCACTTCGCGCATGACGGGCTCGTCAAGCGCGTGATCGGCGGCCATTGGGGTCTGGCGCCGAAACTGCAGCAGCTCGCCATCGCCAACCAGATCGAGGCCTATAACCTGCCGCAAGGAGTGATCACGCATTTGTTTCGCGACATCGCCGCGCGCCGCCCTGCGCACATTACCCGCGTCGGCATCGGCACCTTTGTCGATCCGCGCCATGGCGGCGGCAAGCTCAACGCCCGCACCACCGAGGACATGGTCGAGCTGATCACGATCGCCGGGCAGGAATGCCTGCTCTACAAGACCTTCCCCATCAATATCGGCATCATCCGCGCCACAACGGGAGATCCCGACGGCAACCTGACCATGGAGAAGGAAGCGCTGACGCTGGAGGCGCTGGCGATTGCGATGGCCGCGCACAATTCCGGCGGCCTTGTGATCGCGCAGGTCGAACGCGTCGCCGAGAGCGGATCGCTCAACCCCCGTCAGGTCAAGATACCCGGTATCCTCGTCGACTGCGTCGTGGTGGCGAAGCCTGAAAACCACTGGCAGACCTTCGGCACGCAATATAACCCGGCCTACTCCAGCGAGATCCGGGTACGTGCCGGCTCGCTGCCGCCGCTGCCGATGAGCGAGCGAAAGATCATCGCGCGTCGCGCGGCGTTCGAGCTGAAGGCCAACAGCGTCGTCAATCTCGGCATTGGCATGCCCGAAGGCATCGCCGCGATCGCCAATGAAGAGAAGATCATCGACCTGATCACGCTGACGGCGGAACCCGGCGTGATCGGCGGCATCCCCGCAAGCGGAATCGATTTCGGCGCCGCGATCAACACCCAGGCCGTGATCGACCAGCCCTATCAGTTCGATTTCTACGACGGCGGCGGCCTCGATGCGGCGTTTCTCGGCCTTGCCCAGGTCGACCGCGCCGGCAATCTCAACGTCAGCAAATTCGGCCCCAAGCTTGCCGGCGCTGGCGGCTTTATCAACATCAGCCAAAACGCGAAGAAAGTCATTTTTGTCGGCACCTTCGGCGCCGGACGGTTGCGTATCGCGCTCGCGGGCGGCAAGCTCTCGATCCTGGAGGAAGCCGAGGCGCGAAAATTCGTCGGGGCCGTCGAGCATGTGACGTTCAGCGGGGCCTATGCGACCGCGCGCGGACAGCCCGTGCTCTATGTCACCGAGCGCTGCGTGTTCACCTTGAGGCCGGATGGGCTCGAACTTCTCGAGGTCGCGCCCGGCATCGATATCGAGCGCGACATCCTGCGGCTTATGGATTTCAAGCCGGCGATTCCGCACGATCCGGCGTTGATGGACGCGCGCATTTTCCGCGAAGGGGTGATGGATCTGCGCGAAGACATGGTCTCCATTCCGCTTCCCCAGCGCTTCACCTATGACGAACAACAGAACCTGTTCTTCGTCAATTTCGAGCGCTTCGTGGTGCGCTCCAGCGCCGACATCAAGGCGATCGAAAGGGCCGCGGAAGAAAAGCTCGCCCCGCTCGGCCGGCGCGTCTACGCCATCGTCAACTACGACAATTTCTCGATACCGCCCGATCTGCTCGACGAATATTCGGCGATGGTGCGATCCCTCACCGACCGCTTCTATTCCGGCGTCTCGCGCTACACCACGTCAGGCTTCCTGCGCATCAAGCTCGGCGAAGCGCTCGAGAACCGCGGCGTGGCACCGCATATCTTCGAAAGCGCCGACGAGGCCAAGTCGGACGCGGACAAGGAAAGCGGGCCGCGCTAGGGCGTGAACGCAACAATCCAGAGGCTCGTGGCACGTCCGCTTTGGCGCGCTCTGCGCTCTAGTTGGGCACCGCGGCACTTTCCGCAACGCGCCGCCAGCCGAAAAAGCGCGGAGCCCGTGGCTACGCAATTGCCCTTCCAGTTAAGCCGTTTTACGATCCAAGGGTCGGGAGGTCCAATGGCTGGCGACCTGCGTCGATTAGCGGCAATCGTTGCAGCCGATGTAGTCGGCTATTCCCGCCTCATGGGTCGGGACGAGAGCGGCACCGTCGCGCGTCTGCGGGAGCACCGCACGCAGCGCCTGGAGCCTGTGGTAGCCCGTCGCCGTGGCAGATTGGTCAAACTCACGGGCGACGGGGCGCTGGTAGAGTTCCCGAGTGCAGTGGATGCTCTTGGCGCCGCTATCGAATTTCAGCAGGCCATGACGGACGCCGACAAGGATCAGCCCGAAGACACCCGAATCGTCTTCCGTATCGGCCTGCACCTCGGTGACCTGATCGTGGATGGCGATGACCTCTACGGTGACGGCGTGAATGTAGCTGCCCGCCTGGAAGCGGAAGCGCCGCCCGGTGGGATCGTCATCTCGCGCACCATTCACGAGGCGGTGGCGGGCCGGCTTAAGGCCCGCTTCGAGGATCTCGGCAATCTCGCGCTCAAGAATATAGAACGACCTGTTCAGGCGTTCGTCGTGAAATGGGATGACGCAGACTGGAAAGTCAAAGCTTTCTCAGACATTGCTGCGCCAGTGACCGCCTCCCCATCCTTGACCGTAGATGTTCCACTGGAACTGCCCGACAAACCATCGATCGCAGTGCTGCCGTTCCAAAACATGAGTGGCGATCCGGAACAGGAGTATTTTGTCGATGGCTTGGTCGAGGAAATCATCACTGCATTATCGAGTTTCAAATCGCTGTTCGTGATCGCGCGCAACTCGTCATTTTCGTACAAGGGGAAATCTCCCGACATCCGGCAAGTAGGGCGCGAACTCGGTGTGCGCTACGTGCTGGAGGGCAGCATCCGAAAGTCGGCGAATCGCGTGCGTTTGGCGGCGCAGCTCATCGACACCCAGACCGGGAATCATATCTGGGCTGAACGCTACGATCGTGTGTTGGAAGACGTCTTCGCAGTGCAGGAGGAGGTCACTCAGGCCATCGTGGCCGTCATCGCACCACAGATCGACTCGGCGGAGCAATCCAAGGCCACCCGACGACGCCCGGACAACCTAACTGCCTACGAAATCGCGCTTCGGGCATGGGTTCATGGATGGGAGGGACTGGGCAAACTGGATCAACCACTCATCGAACAGTCAATTCTGGAGGCTCGCAAGGCGCTGTCGATCGATCCGAACAGCGTGCTGGCACTGCGTGCGCTTAGCCGTGCCTATGGGATTTCCGTGCTCCTTCAGATGGCGGCGGATCGGGAGCATGCCATTCGGGAAGCCCTGTCAGCGATCGCGCATGCAATCGAACTGGACGCCAACGATCCATCTCTTTACGCGCAGCGAGCGATGATCCCTATCTTTGGCACGCTGCTTGATCGCTATCCCGATGCGCTGAGGGATGCACGCCATGCCCACGAGATGAACCCCAACGATGCGCACGTGCTGCGAATTCTTGGTGTCGTTGAGACTCATGTGGGTGAACACGAGCAGGCGATCAAACACTTACTTCAGGTCTTGCGGTTGACCCCTCGCGATCCCTATAGCTATCAAACCTACAATCAACTGGCGTTCGCGAGTTTTGGCGCAAAGCGATATGCTGAAGGAATCGATTGGGCTACCCGGGCGCTCAACGAGATGCCCCGGCATTTAGCGGCAAATGGCAACCGCGTGCTTTGTCTCGTCGGCGCAGGCGAGATCGACAAGGCGAAGGCAGCATTCGATGCAGCCTACGGCCTGGCACCGGAATACTTCAGAACAAGGTTGGAGGGCGAGGGTTTCTCGATACTCGCCAGACCTGAAGATCGTAAGCGAAATATCATATTCCTGCGCATTGCCGCTGGCCTCGAAGACCCAAGCGCAGCGGACGCGCTATGATGAGGGATCCGAGGCCAAGCTCGCTCCGCTCGGGCGGCGCGTCTACACCGACCGCTTCTATTCGGGCGTCTCGCGTTACACCACGTCAGGCTTCCTGCGCATCAAGCTTGGCGACGCGCTCGAGAACCGCGGCGTGGCGCTGCATATTTTCGAAAGCGCCGACGAGGCCAAGTCGGACGCGGACAAGGAAAGCGGCCCGCGCTAGGCAGCCGGCCGCTCGCGGGCCTCATGGTTCGAGACGCGCGGCGTCGCCGCGCTCCTCACCACGAGGGTTCGCAACACCATTCTAATGCGGATATTAGAACCTCATCCTGAGGAGCGCGCACTTTGCGCGCGTCTCGAAGGATGAGGCCTCAAGCGTCGTGTCAGCCTACTTCGCTTCGTACACCGCCCAGCGTCCCGGTCCCGCCACGAAATAGAGCAGGAAGATGAAGCAATAGAGGATCGCGGCATCGCCGCCGTTGAGAATCGGGAAGAAGTTCTTCGGCAAGTGGGCCATGAAGTAGGCGACCGCCATGTCGCCGGCCAGGATGAAGGCGACGGGCCGGGTGAGAAAGCCGACCGCAAACAGCGCGCCGCCGACCAGCTCGATCACGCCCTGAAACCACAACAGCGTGCCCATTTCAGGCTGAGCCATCGTCGTATGCGGAAATCCCAACAGTTTCGCGGTGCCATGCTCGAGGAACAGCAGACCGATCACGATGCGAAGGATGCTCAGCGTTTCCGGCCAATATTTACTGACGCGATCAAGAGACATCGATAACTCCCCCAAATGTAAGAACAAGGGCCAGCGCCCACACCTGCCTACCATAACCTGCCGTTCGGCCGATGTGCAGTCATGGGCGGTTCGCCAGCGCAAAAATCAAGTGCTTGATTTACAACGTCTTGCCGTGCTGTCACGCCGTTGTGACAGAAAATGACGACCTGCGCCTCAGATCGTGGCCCGGGCCAGGTCAAGACTGCGATGCAGGTAACCCGCGGCAGGCCGTCAAAGTCGAAGAGCCCGTTTGATCTGCCGCAAGATTCCGCCGCTGAAATCTGATGTTCTAGTGCGGTGAAGATCCCTCCCCGGGATCGTCGCGCTCTCGGGTGACTACCCCCCTAGCTCACCCGACCGACCTTTGGATGCTCCTGGTCCCCATGCCGGGAGCATCCACCCTTCCCGAGCCGGCTTGCGGTTCGTCCGGATCCTGAACCAGCCAGCGTGCGATGTTGGGCCATGCGTGGCTTAGCACCTCGGTGCCGAGGAACAGGCTTAAGTGACCGCAAGCTTCGGTCATCTTCACCAGATGTTCAGGCGCCGTTCCGACCAATCGCGCCACCGCGAACAATTGATCGACCGAGACGACTTCGTCGCGGCTCCCCGCCAAAAGACAGATCGGCGCGGAGAGCTTCGATAGATCGATGCTTTGCCCAAGTGCAACAAAGCGCCCTTCGGCAATCAAATTCTGCTTGAACAGCCAGTTGACGACCTGCAGGAAGAAACTGCCGGGCAGGTCCACCGTCTCGGCGTGCCATCGCCGGAACCGCTCGCGGAGCTCAACCCGCCGCGCCGGATCAACAGTCCCGGAAAATTGCAGCGTGACGTCGGCCTCATCGGGCCCGTGCGAGACACCCCACAGGCCGAGCATTTGCTGGCCGTGCACGATGCCTTCGCCAAGCCGCACCACCTCGTGGAACATCCGCAACGGAACATCGGCGGCGAAGTGCGACAATGGCGAGGTGGCGGCTGAAATGTCGACGGGGGCGCCGACCAGCACCAGCCGTCGCACTTTTTGCGGAAATCGCGCGGCATAGACCAGCGCCAGCCAGCCGCCCTGGCAAAGTCCGATCAGGTCGACCGGCGGCGCAAGCTCGTCCACCGCGACGTTGAGATCGGCAAGATAATTGTCGATCGTGAAGTAACGCGTCTCCGGCGTCGCGGACCGCCAATCCGTGACATAAACGCGCGACGATCCGTTCTGGATCAGCCTTTCAACCACGCTGTGGCCGGGCGCAAAATCGGCAACAGTCGCCCCATGCAGCGCGTAAGGCGCACAGATGAGCGCGGCAGGCCCGTGGTCGGCTCGGCTCGAAAAATTCCGCAGCCGCATCGAGCCGAGTTCGAGCGCGATCGTATTTGCGGTCGTCCAGGGAAATGAGCAATCGCGGGATGGAGCTGGCTTGGCCGGCGGCAGCAGGCTTTCAAACAGCCGATAGTTGGCGTGCGCGATCTGTGTCGCCGCCGCCAATGGCCACGCAAGGAAAGCTTCGAGCGGCGATGCCGGCCGCTCCGAAGCAGGTCGTTGCTCGTCCTGGTCACGCATCGAACTTCAATAACCGATCGGTTCAAACCCCAAAAGGATATGTGTCCGGCAGCCCCTTCACTTCCGCGGTATCGAGCGGGGTCACGGCTTTTGTGGTATCGAACCACACATATTCGTCAAATTGCTGCGGCAGATTGGCGCGGAAGTAGTGGCTCGCCATCTCGGTTTCGGGCCGGTAGATCACGCCGATCGCCCGCTCCAGGCGTTCTTTGGCAAGACCGTCCGGGCCGCATAAATCGTCGCTCCGGCCGCGCAGGCCGAGCATGAAGCGGGCATGGCCGGTCGCATGACACAGCCGTTCGTAGCTGTTGGCAAGCGACGGCCGGATGTCCTTGATTTCCATCGGACCATCCCAGGCCGAGGCGGCTGCGACTGTGCCGGAGTGGGTGCCGAACCCGACCAGGTAAGCCTTGTCGCCGAACTCCCTGCGGCAGAGCTGACCGATATTATGCTCGCCGCGGGCGGCTATCTCGGTCGCTCCTGCATTGCCGACATGCGAATTATGCGCCCAGACCACGGCTTTGCTGTCCGGGCCGTGAAAGGCCAGCAGGTTCTTCAGAGTCTCAAACATATGATTGTCGCGCAGGTTCCAGGATGCGCGCGAACCGTAATACATGATACGGTAATAGCGCTCCGCATTGGCAATCAGCCGCGCATTCTGCTCGGCGTCGAGAAAGCGCTCGCCATCATGCTCGGCATAGGCGCGCCGCTTGGCCAACAGATCGGTCAGCGCACGCACCACGTCGGCTTCACAGGTCGGATAGGAGCCGGTCAGCGCCGCATGGCCATAGGTCGCGGGATCGCGCTGCCATGGCGTGAGACAGCCATAGCGTTCGCGGGCAACTCTCGCCGACTTGGGATCGACCTCGTCGAGATAGTTCAGGACTGAGCGGATCGAGTCGTAAAGGCTGTAGAGATCGAGCCCGTGAAAGGCGACGCGCTTGGTCTTTTCCACGGTGCCGTTGTGTTTGCGCAACCAGCTCACGAAATCCCGCACCTCGGTGTTTCGCCACATCCAAGTCGGGAATCGCGCAAAGGCGGTCCATTCCGACGGCGGGTACTGAAAGTGCCGCACATAATGGTCGACCCGGGCGGCATCCGGCCAATCCGCTTCGATCGCCACAAAGCGAAAGCCCTTCTCGACGATCAGCTCGCGCGTGATGCGCTCGCGCATCCTGTAGAATTCGCTGGTGCCATGGGTCGCCTCGCCGAGCAGCACGATGCGCGCGGAGCCGATCCGCTCCAGCAGCGGATTGAGATCGGCCTTTTCAATCGACGGAAACGATTCGGCGGCATCGGCGAGTTTCCGGACCAACACCTCCTCATCGCGCGCGGCCGGCCGCAACATGCGGCGCTGGGCCGCGCGGCCATCGTCCTTCGCAAACCACCCCTCTTCGCCGATCAACGGAACAAAGCGCACGTCTGCGATATCCTCGCTGAGAAATTCCTTCGCCGAAATCCTGGTGACGCGAACCAGTTCTTGCGTTCGCTGATCCGCACCGACTGGAATCACGAGCTTTCCGCCGATTTTCAACTGATCCTTGAGCGATTCCGGAACCTGCGGCCCACCGGCGGCGACGACGATGGCATCAAAGGGCGCATGTTCAGCCCAGCCCCTGGTGCCGTCGCCATGCAGGACATGGACATTGTCGTAGCCAAGCTCGGCCAGGGTCACTGCTGCCTGCTCGGCGAGCGGGCCGAGGCGCTCGACCGTGTAGACTTGCGCGGCGATCTCCGACAACACCGCGGCGGCATAGCCGGAACCGGCGCCGATCTCGAGGACTTTTTCGCCGCCCTTGAGCATCAGGGCCTCCGTCATGAAGGCGACAATATAGGGTTGGGAGATCGTCTGCTCGCCGGCGATCGGAAGCGGCGAATCCTCATAGGCAAATTCGCGAAGATTTTTCGGCAGGAACAATTCACGCGGCACCTTGCGCATCGCCTCAAGCACAAGCTCGTCCTGCACGCCGCGTGCGGCAATGTTGCGCTCGACCATCTTGGCCCGCAGCGAAGCAAACGAGTTAGCTACGCCGGAACGGCCATCCTTCGATGCCGGCAATCCCATGACGGTCCTCCAGCCCTATGATTTAAGTCATGCTAGCCGTGCGGATTCGCTCATCATTGATCGACATCAAGTGCATCGGCGCACGGTGCCCTTCAGGCAACCGCCTTCGGTGCCGGAGACTTTTCGACCTCGCGCGGACCAGCCGGGCGCAATGGTGCGAATTCTTCTGCTGTGAGTGTCTCCCGCGCGATCAGCAGCGCAACGCCGGCATCAAGGTCGGCGCGTCGCTTTTCAAGGATGGCGCGCGCGCAAGCACCGCCCGCTTCGATCAGATCGCGCACCGCGACGTCGATCTCGCGGCTCGTCGCCTCGGCCGCGCTGACCACCGTATCCTGCATCGTCGGCAGGAACGTCTGCGGCCGCGGCGCATAGGTCCGCTGGCCGACAGTGGCGTCCATTCCGTATTTTGTGACCATCTCGACGGCGATTTCCGTGGCCCGCTGCAGATCGTCGGCGGCGCCGGTCGAAATGTCGCCATCGAAGATGAGTTGCTCGCAGGCGCGGCCTCCCATCAGCACGGCGATCCGGTTCTTCAGTTCGCTCGCGGAAAGCAGAAAGCGGTCCTCGGTCGGGCGCTGCATGGTGTAACCGAGCGCGCCGACGCCGCGCGGAATGATCGATACTTTCTGCACCGGATCGACCCCGGGAAGGCTTGCCGCGACCAGCGCGTGGCCCATCTCGTGATAGGCGACGCGCCGGCGCTCTTCCTTGCCGAGCACCCGGCTCTTCTTTTCGATGCCGGCGACGATCCGTTCGATCGCGAGCGTAAAGTCGTCGAATGAAACCTCGTTGGCGTTGCGCCGGGTCGCGGCGATAGCGGCCTCGTTGATAAGATTGGCGATGTCGGCACCGGTGAAGCCGGCGGTAAGCGCGGCGACCTTGTCGAGATCGACGTCGTTGCCGACGGTGATCTTGCGGATGTGTACCTTGAGGATCGCGATGCGGCCGCTCTTGTCGGGGCGATCGACCAGCACCTGCCGGTCGAACCGGCCTGCGCGCAACAGCGCGGGATCGAGGATTTCGGGCCGGTTGGTGGCCGCAAGCAGGATGACACCCAGACTCGGATCGAAACCGTCGAGCTCGGCGAGAAGCTGGTTGAGCGTCTGTTCCTTTTCGTCATAGCCGCCGAAGGCGCCGGGCGAACGGCTGCGCCCGAGCGCATCGAGCTCGTCGATGAAGATGATGCAAGGTGCGGCTTTTCGCGCCTGCTCGAACAGATCGCGCACGCGTGCAGCCCCAACGCCGACGAACATCTCGACGAATTCGGAGCCGGAGATCGAGAAAAAGGCGACGCCGGCTTCGCCGGCAACCGCCCGCGCCAGCAGCGTCTTGCCCGTGCCGGGCGGGCCGACCAGCAGAATTCCCTTCGGCACATGGGCGCCGAGGCGGCCATAGCTCTTGGGATCCTTCAGGAAGGACACCACTTCCTGCAGCTCGAATTTCGCTTCCTCGACGCCGGCGACGTCGGCGAAGGTCACCTTGGTGTCCTTTTCGACGTAGACCTTGGCGCGCGATTTTCCGATCGACATCAGCCCGCCAAAACCCTGACGATCGGCGAGCTTTCGGCCGAGAAAGACCCAGATCAGGTAAAACATGAAGGCCGGAATGACCCAGGACAGGATCGTCTGGAACACCCCGCCGGACGGCACGCCGGTCACGGTGACGCCCTTGGCTTCCAGCTTTTGCGCAAGCTGCGGATCGACGCGCGCAGTGATAAAGGCCGACTTTCCGTCCGGCAACTTTTCCTTCAGCTTGCCCTGGATGGTGTCCTGGCCAACGGCGACCTCGGCGATATTGCCTTGCGAAAGGAGCTGCTCGAATTGGCTGTAGGGAATGGTGTCGACCGTGTTGTAGGTCGCAAGCGCCCATTGCATCACCAGCATGCCGATCGCGGCCGCGATCATATAGCCGATCACAACCGACTGTTTCCGCGATGAGGGATCATGCTCCATCCTGTCCTCCGGTCACGCAACCCTGGTTTCATCGGCAGCCGACGGTAACCCGTGGTGGCTTTATAGCGGCGGCGGAACTTAACCGCTTGCTCTGGATCAATCCGCAAGGTGCAGCCCGGTTCATTGTTTTGAGCTGTCGGCCGAGCGGGAACAGACGGCCGGAGCCCGAGAAACGAAGGGAGGCTCGCTTGCCCTATGCATCGGTAGAAGACCTGCCCGCTTCCGTTCACAACCACCTCCCTGCACATGCGCAGGAGATTTATCGGAGCGCTTTCAATAACGCCTGGGTCGAATATGCGAGCCGCGGGCCGGCGCAACGCGAACAGCTCGCTCACCGCGTCGCCTGGGCCGCCGTCAAACGCAAATATGAGAAGGAAGGCGATTTCTGGCTGCCGCGCGACGATTTCTAGAGCATGATCCGGAAAAGTGGACACCGGATTTCCGAAAGGATCATGCTCGGCATTTCAGTCCGCCCTGGCGCGCTCCAGTATCTCAAGCGCTCTCGCATCGCCCTTGGCGTGGGCATCGTCGATGTAGGCGATCAGCAGTTCCGCGAGCGTCGCGTAGTCCCATAATTTGAGGTCGGCGGGGTCGAGCCAGCCGCTGAAATATTCGTCGAGATAGCCGCGCGTGGCGTCATTGGCTTCGGTCCAGCTCGGTCCGGCGAGATTGGAGGGGTCTGCATCCCAATGGCAAATGACAAAGCCTTCCGCCGACATTGCCAGAATCCACCGCCCGTCCTTCGGGGCTTCGCTTAGCGGGCGCAGGGATTGGCCAATCTGTTTCAATACGCGCTCAACATGGCCCGACATTCGACGCTTCCGATTTTCGCAAGGGAGATTCAGCGCAAAGAAGATGCCAAAAAACCGGCCGTGGCCTCCTGTTCCACAGGGGCGTGGTTCAAGTATGGCGAGATCGGAGCGTGGGTGTGACGGCACGGACCTCCCGCGACGCGCTCGTTGCGCGCTAGGCGTCGCCTTGCTCGCATCGCGCGAACGTTCCACACAACTCTCGTGAGCTCAAACCCGTTCCCCCGGCTGCGTACGGGCGCGGGCGATTTGCCGCGAGGGGATGCCTCCCGAATAAATTGATCTGAATCAAAGAAGGTCAGGCGAACAACGGCCCCGCTGATGGCTGCCGGCCGAGTGATTCGGCAAATCACGGAGCAACATCATGGGCAGCGCGTATTTATCCAAACCGCCGCGTACCCTGCGTGCAGCATGCCGCGACCTTGCGGCGACGAATCCGGGGTTCGTCGCGCGGCAATGCGAGACCTGCGCAAACCGCGCGCTCTGCGCACTTTACGATGGGATCGAGCGCGACCGTCCCGGCGCAGCCGAGATGGCGTGCCCCTCACATCGACCCGGTTGCCCGGGGCCAGCGGGCGCGATGAAGAAAAGCGGGCTTCGGGGGCACTAGCTTTCGCTGTGCCCCGGATTGCCGAGCACGCCGCTACACGAGCTTCACGTTCTTGAGCGGCAGGCTGCGAACCGGTTTTCCCGTCGCGGCATGGATCGCGTTGAGCACCGACGGCGCCATGACAGAGATGGTCGGCTCGCCGATGCCGCCCCAGAAGTCGTAGGTCGGCACCAACGCCACCTCGATCTTCGGCATCTCGGCAAGACGCATGATCTCGTAGGTGTCGAAGTTGAGAGACGTCATGCGCCCCTTGTCGACCGGCATTTCGCCGTAGAGCGTGGCGGTGAGGCCGTAGGCCACCGATCCCTGAATCTGGGCCTCGATCTGGCCGGGGTTGACGGTGTGGCCGGAATTCACCGCCACCACGATCCGATGGACCTTCAGCTTGCCTTGCGGGCTCACCGAGACTTCGGCGACCGCCGCCGAGTAGCTGCCATAGCCCATGAACTGCGCAAGTCCGCGATGAATGCCGGGAGGCAACGGCTTGCCCCATTCGGCCTTCTCCGCCACGGCATTGAGCACGGCGAGGTGCTTGGGATGGTTCTTCATGAGCGCGCGGCGAAACTCGAGCGAGTCCTTGCCCGCCGCTTTTGCCACTTCCTCGATGAAGCATTCGATGTAGACGGCGTTCTGGTTGGTGTTGACGCCGCGCCAGGGCCCGACCGGAACATGCGAGTTGCGCATCGCATATTCGATCAGGAGGTTCGGCACGTCGTAGCCCAACTGCGCGTCGCCGGGCGTCTCGTATAAGCCCTGCAACTGACGCATGTCCCTGCCCTCGACAATGCCCTTCTGATTGAGAAGAGCGTTGATCGACTGGCCGGAAACCCGAACATGCAGGCCGACGAGGTTGCCTTCGGCATCTAGCCCGGCCGACAGCTTGCACTGCGAGATCGGCCGATAGAAATCGTGCGCCTGGTCTTCCTCGCGGGTCCAGATCATCTTCACCGGCGTGTCGGGGAATGCTTTCGCGATCTCGACCGCCTGATGGACGTAGTCCTGCGTGCCGCCGCGCCGGCCGAAGCCGCCGCCGAGGTCATGGCGATGGATTTCGCATTTGCCGAGCGGAATCCCCGATGCCTCCGACAATGCCGCCAGCGATGCCTCGAGGTTTTGCGTCGGCACCCAGGCGTCCGCCCGGTCGGCCGAGAGCTTCACCGTGCAGTTCATCACCTCCATCGTCGCATGCGACAGGAACGGCGTCGAATAGACCGCCTCGACCTTCTTGGGGGCTTCGCTGATCGCCTTCAGCGCATCGCCGTTCTTGCGATCGCCGTTGGTGGCTGCCGCGTTGAGGCCCTCTTTCAGCATCTCGGCGATCGTCGCACTCGATTGCGACGCGTTTGGACCTTCGTCCCAGACGATCGGCAGCACATCGAGCGCCTTCTTGGCGCGCCACCAGGTATCGGCGACGACCGCGACCGCGCTGTCCTTCACCTTCACTACCTTCTTGACGCCTGGCATGCCGGCGACTTTGCTCTCGTCGTAACTTGCGAGCTTGCCGCCGAACACCGGGCAATCCTTGACGGCGGCGCAGAGCATGCCGGGCAGTTTCAGATCGATGGCAAAAATCTTGCTGCCGTCGAGCTTGTCGGCGGTGTCGAGCCGCTTCAGCGGCTTACCTGCGATCTTCCAGTCCTTGGGATCCTTGAGCTTGATCGACTTTGCATCGGGCGGCGTCAGCTTGGCGGCAGCGGAGGCGACTTCGCCGTAACGGATCGTGCGCTTGCTCGCGGCGTGGGTGATGACGCCGTTGGATACAGTGAGTTCTGCGACCGGGACGTTCCACTGGTCGGCTGCGGCCTGCAGCAGCATCATGCGGGCCACCGCGCCGCCGCGGCGAACGTAATCCTGCGAGGTGCGGATGCCGCGGCTGCCGCCGGTGCCCATTTCGCCCCAGGCGCGTTTGGAAGCGAGGTTGCGACCCGGCGTGACGCCTTCGGTCGTCACCTTGCTCCAGTCACATTCAAGCTCTTCGGCGACGAGCTGGGCAAGCCCCGTTAGCGTGCCCTGCCCCATTTCCGAGCGCGCGATGCGGATCACGCAGGTGTCGTCGGGCTTGATCGCGACCCAGACGTTGACTTCCGTCGCCGTCGCGCTGTCTGCCTGTGCTTCTTCGACGCCGTACGGCACATTCATCCCGAGCGCCAGGCCGCCGCCGGCGATCGCCGCCGAACCGACAATGAAGGTACGGCGCGAGAGTGAGGTGTTGTTTTCGAGGATCGTATTGTTCATGGCTAGCCTCCGCGACCGGTGGTGCCGACGCCGGCCGCGACATGCACGGCCTCGCGGATGCGCTGATAGGTACCGCAACGACAGATATTGGTCATCGCTTCATCGATGTCCTTGTCGGTCGGCTTG
>DATGGY010000178.1:0-9077 GCA_035308285.1 Bradyrhizobium sp.
GGCCTTGAGCAGCGCGAGCTGATCGGGATTGCGGTGCAGCGCGAGCAGCCCGTTGCCGATCAGGTTGGCGGTGGTCGCGTGGCCGGCGCCGAACAAGAGGATGATGTTGGCGGTCAGTTCCTCGTTGGAGAGCTTGCTGCCATTCTCTTCCGCCTGCACCAATTGCGTCGTCAGGTCATCGCCCGGATTCTTCCGACGCAACTCGAAGAGCTGCTGAAAATACATCTGCGCCATGAGGTTGGCGGCGTTTCCTTGCGCGATTTCGGCTGGTGTCAGCGGCACCGGGTCGAGGATGCGGCCGCCGTCGCGCGAGCCGGTGTAAAAGGCCTCGCGGAATTCTTCCGGAATTCCAAGCATGTCGCAGATGATGGTGACGGGAAGCCGGAACGCGAAATCCTCGATCAGGTCCATATGCCCCTGCGCTGCGATGCGATCAATCGTCTGATCGACGACCTGCTGGATGCGCGGCCGCATGTCCTCGACCCGGCGCGCCGTGAAAGCCTTCACCACGAGGCCCCGCAGACGGGTGTGGTCCGGCGGGTCCTGCTGCAGCATCCAGTGGCTCATGCTGCGAAAGATCGGCTCCTCCATGATCTTCGGCCCGTATCGCCTGATCGTGCGCTCAACAAAATCCTTGCCGAACCGCTTGTCGCGCATCACGAAGCTCGCCTCGGCGTGCCGGCTCAGGACATACTGGCCATGCGGGGCGAGATGCACCGGGTCGGTGCGGCGCAGCCGCTCGTAATGCGGATAGGGGTCGCGAATGAACTCCGGCGACAGCGGATTGAACAGCGGCTCGGTCGTCGTAGCCTGAACATGCTCGTTCATTGCGTCCTCCTGCGGTGGCGCCGGATTAAGCCCATATGGGGCCGGTCCCGGCAAGCCGGTAGATAGGCCAAGCGGGCCCTACGCCTGCACCCGGTGCAGCCGGCCCGCAACCGCGCGAATTTTTCCCGGCGCAGCCTGCCAGATCGCGAGCGCAGAGAGCAAGCTGACGCCGATACCGATCGTGAAGGCCAGCACGTAACTGCCTGAAAGGTCGTGCAGAACGCCGGTGACAAAAGGACCCGCGGCACCGCCGCCAAGCGCCACCATCATGATGGTGCCGAAAATGCTGCCGTAATGTCTGCCCTGAAATATCTCCGCCACCACCGCCCCCATGATCGAGGTCAGGCCGTAACCGAGCGCGCCTTGCGAAAACACCATGACATAGACCAACACCAGGGTCGGATAGTGCGGCAGCGCAATCAGCGCCGCAAAGCAGATCGCAAAACCGGCGCAGCTCGTGGACCAGATCCATTCCCGCCCGACCCGGTCGGAGACATGCCCAAGCAGGATCTGGCCGGGAATGCCGAGCAGACTGACCGCGCCCAGCGACCAGACCGCGACACCCGGGCTGAAGCCGATGTCGAGCAGGTATTTGGTCTGATGCACCTGCACCGCATACCAGACATACAAGCCGCCGGAGTAGCCGACCGCAAGCCACCAGAAGCGCGAGGTCGCGAGCGCGCGCCTCAGCGTCCAGTCGATGCCGGCCCAGTCCGGATCGACGATATTCGATACCGGCTTGACGGATGAAGCCGAGGGCGCGGCGTCGCCGTCCGGTCGCAACCCGATATCTTCCGGGCGTTTGCGCAATAGCAGGTTGATCGGCGCGAGCACCACGAGAACCAGAAGGCCCATCGCCGTGCAGGCAGTCCGCCAGCCGGAGCGGTCGATCATGAGCTGCACCCAGGGCAACAGCGTGACCGAGCCGATGCCGACGCCGGCAAATGCCAATCCAATCGCAAGGCCCCGCCGCCGGTTGAACCAGTTCGGAAGAAACAGGGACTGTCCGGAATAGCCCAGGCAGACGCTCCCCGCGCCGACCATGACGCCGATGGTCAGATAAAGATGCCAGGGCTGCGTCGTCAGCGGCGCCAGCAGCAATCCGCCCGCCATCAGCGCAACCCCGAGTTCCATCACGCTGCGGGGTCCCAGGGCGTCCGTCAGCCGGCCGATCAACGGGCTTACGATAGCGGACGCCACGAAGCCAAACGAGAAGGCGCCCGCGGTGATGCCGCGTTCCCATCCGAACTCGTCGATGATTGGCGGAAAGAACAGCGAAAAGGCGGTGCGGGCGTTGACGCCGATCGCCATGGTGACGAAAGTCACCGCGATGATGATCCAGCCGTAGAAGAAGGGAAGCCGCATCGAGGTCTTTGTTCCGCTATCGAGGGCGCCGTGGTCGTCATGGCGTCCTCCGCAGGAACCCGATATCGTCGGTATCGTCAAGCAATGGCAATGCTTGAAACAACGCAAAGGCTTGTTCAACTACCAGGGAGGTAAAGATGGCGCTGAGTGTCAAGCAGATGATGGAGACCGCCAACGCGGTGGTGCCGAAGATCACGCCGGCTCGGGCGAACGAGATGATTGCCAAGGGCAACGCGCTCGTGGTCGACGTGCGCGACGCGCCGGAAGTGGAGAAGAGCGGCAAGGTTGCGGGGGCCGTGCACGTCTCGCGCGGCATGCTGGAGTTCCGCGCCGACCCTGAGTCGCCCTATCACGACAAGAATTTTTCCAAGGACAAGACCGTCATCCTCTATTGCGCATCCGGCGGCCGCGCGGCGCTCGCCGGCAAGTTGCTCAAGGACATGGGTTACGGCGACGTCTATAATCTCGGCGGCTTCAAGGATTGGGCCGAAAACGGCGGCGCGATCGAAAAGCCGATCGAACCCGGCATGTGAGCATTGAAGCGTCGATCGCGACCAGCACGGCAACGGTCTCATTACTCCAGAATCGGATGCTGCCGCAGCATCTCCTCCCGGATCGAGGCGGCCTGGATCGCGCGAAACAGAATCCGCGCCGTCCTCAGATCGTTGGCCTTCAGGCACAGGCCGACGATCTGGCGCACGGAAGAATCGCGCAACAGGTCGTCGGCGATCTTCATGGCGATCTGCATCGCCGCCCTGGCGGCGGCCTCGTACCGCTCGGCGTCGTATTTTTGCTTCTTGCTGTCGCGATTGCCCGCAGCGCCTGACATTTTCTCGGCGCTGCCGGCAGCAGAACGGCAAATGTCGCGGATCCGGTGCGCGGCCTCTATATCCCCGGCCGGCCGCTCATTGCGCTCGTCCCAGATTTCCGGGGGATTTTCCCGCCGAAACCACCGCATTGCCATACCCTGAATCTCCAAAAGCCAGGATGGATGGTCGTTTCGGCAGTCTCCTCCGGAATGTGCCGTTTTTCCGGCGATCTAGCCATGCTGTCGGATGGTCGGCGGACCGGGTCGGACCCTCCGCACCGTAATAGGCGAGCCGTCGGACTCGAAGTGCATTTCGTACCTGCGGCCGTTGTTGTCGGTCGCGGAGCAGGCGATGCTCGAAACCTGGCCCGCGGCGAAGTTTCCGAGCTGCGTGCAAATGCCCGCCGACAACTCGACGACCGGCACCGGCAGGCCGTCGACTTTCGGCCTATTCTTCGAATTCAACAGCATCCGGTCCACCGGCAACTCGTACAAATTTTTATCCGTGCGCCGGCCATTCTCACCCGAAAACGAGATGATGTGGTGGTGATCGGCCGGATCGTCGAGCGTGATCGTGAAATAGGCCCGACCGCGGATGCTGTGGGCGTAGGCCACAGTCCTGCAGGCGAAATCGCGGTCTGCGACCTTGAGCGTGCTGCAGCTCCCCGACATCAGCGCGAACAGATCGGTAGTGTCGGTCTCCTGCGGCTTGGGCTCGGTCGTCACATCCTCGACGAAATGCGATTTGGCGTTCGCTTGGGCCTGTTCGAAATTCCGGGTCGCTTCCAGCGGCCGATTGCCGTCCGCTTGCCCGGCAAGGGAAGGCGCGACGGTGAAAATCATGGCGGCGAAAATTTGCCAGCTAAAGCGCATTGTTATGCCCGGTCGGTATGAAGTGAAATAAAGCGCCGCGAACCATCGTGGTGCACGTTAGCTGAAATCGGAGGCCTCTTGCCAGTCCCGGGTGCTGCCCTCTTGGGACTGAATTGAGACCTATCGTGGAGTGGATTTGACATTTCGCTCCCCAGCCAACCGAACTAGCCCGCCGGAATTATTTTTCCCGGATTGAAGATGTTTTGGGGGTCGAGCGCCTGCTTGATCGCGCGCATGGCGTCGATGGCCTCTGGGCCGAGTTCGCCGACAAGGTATTTCTGCTTGCCCTGCCCGATGCCGTGCTCGCCGGTGCAGGTGCCGTCCATCGATTGCGCCCGCTCGACCAGGCGGTGCATGAATTCCTCGCCGCGCGCCATTTCGTCGGCATCATCGACGTCGCAGAGTAGCGAGCAGTGGAAATTGCCGTCCCCGACATGGCCCACAATCGGCGACTGCAGCTTCAAGCGTTTCAAATCCGCTTCCGTCTCGGTGACGCAATCGGCAAGGCGCGAGATCGGCACGCATACATCCGTCGCCACAACGCCCGCACCCGGCCGCAGCGCCTTGACCGCCCAATAGGCGTCGTGCCGCGCCTGCCACAATCTGGTGCGATCCTCCGGCCGCGTGGTCCAGGTAAAGTCGCCGCCGCCGCATTCTTTGGCGATCTCGCCGAAATTCCTCGACTGCTCGGCGACGTGGGCCTCGCTGCCGTGGAATTCCAGAAGCAACAGCGGGGCCTCCGGCAGCGACAATTTCGAATAGGAATTGCAGGCGCGCACCTGCTCTGCGTTGAGCAATTCGATGCGCGCCACGGGAATGCCGGTCTGGATCGCCAATATCGTCGCCTGACAGGCGCCGCGCACGCTGTCGAACGAACACGCCGCCGCGGCGATGGTTTCGGGAATGCCGCGCAGCTTGACGGTGAGTTCGGTGATGATGCCGAGTGTGCCTTCGGCGCCGACGAACAGATGGGTCAAATCGTAGCCGGCGCTTGATTTCTTCGCCCGCGTGCCGGTGGTGATGATCTCGCCGTCGCCGCGAACGACCTTCAGCGCCAGCACATTATCGCGCATGGTGCCGTAGCGCACCGCGTTGGTGCCGGAAGCGCGCGTCGAGGCCATGCCGCCCAGCGAAGCGTCGGCGCCGGGATCGATCGGGAAGAACAGGCCCTGGTCGCGCAGATGCTCGTTCAGCGCCTTGCGGGTGACGCCGGGCTCGATCACGCAATCGAGGTCCTCGGCGTGGACCTCCAGCACCTTGTTCATGTCGCGAAAATCGATGCAGACGCCGCCCGCCGGCGCGTTGACCTGCCCCTCCAGCGAGGTGCCGGTGCCGAACGCGATCACCGGGATGCGATGCCTGGCGCAAATCCGCACCACGTCCTGGACATCGGCGGCGTCTTGCGCGAACACCACCGCATCCGGCGGCTGCGACGGCAGCCAGGTCGTGGTATGGGCGTGCTGCTCGCGCACCGCTTGCGAGGTGACCAGGCGGTTGCCGAACCGCGCGGCGAGCGCCTCGACGGCGGAAGCCAGCGCCTTCGGCTCGGCGCGCTGCAAAATGTTGGTGATCGTTGTTCCCAAAGCGAAAATCCTCCCGGCAAAAGTACCGTGGCAAAGGATATATAGGGGGTCAAGGGATGATGTCTTTCGACGATGGAATAGAGACCATGACGATACGTTCTGCCGAAGCGGATGTGCCGGAACCGGCGCCGTACCTCGCGCCGGCGATGCAGATCGAGCCGCAATGGATCGACTACAACGGCCATCTCAACATGGCCTATTACAACGTGATGTTCGATCGCGCGATCGACGAGATGTGGCTGCAACTGGGAATCGGCCCCACCTACATGAAGACGCGTCATTGCTCGACGTTCACCGCCGAATGCCATGTTCGCTACTTGCGCGAGATTCATCTCGGCGATCCCGTGCAGGTTTCGGTCCTGCTCCTGGGAGCGGATGAGAAACGGTTGCACACGTTCGAGGAATTGCGTCACGCCAGGGAAGGCTGGCTGTCGGCGACATCGGAAAACATGGCGATCCACATCGACATGAACGCGCGCAAGGCCGCGCCATTTCCACCCGACATCAAAGCGCGCATCGATTCGGTGGCCAAGGCCCATGCGGCTGCCCCTCGTCCCGAAGGCATCGGCCGCAAGATCGCGATGCCTTCGAGGTAATTATTCAGACGCGCGTTCGGCCGCGCGCAAGCCCAATCACGGCCGAAACCAGGAACAGCACGACCGCGATGAAGAAGATCGCCTTGGCGATTTCGATGGAGGCGCCGGCGATGCCGCCGAATCCCAGAATACCGGCGATCAGGGCAATGATCAGGAATGTTACGACCCAGCTCAACATGACAATGCTCTCCGTTTTAAATCTCAGCGCGACAGGCGATGGCGCATTTGCTGGACCAATCCTGCCTTGGAATGAAAGTTCCGGCATCTGCCGGGCGCTGCCTGCTCGAAAAATCTCCTCCTTTAGGGAACAAAAACGCGCCTTCGGCGGCCCTCGGCTGGGCTCAAATCCGGGTGCGGCGGGAGTGGGATAACTCCTGTCAAATCGATGCGCAAAACCCTATATGGCTCCCATTCCTGCTATGAAGGCTCCCCTTCACGGCCCCGCGGTGCCATCGTGGGGGCAAGACGAATCGCAAAATGACCGAGCCGAACAAGCTGACCCATCGCGACGTGCCCGACCACCAGCCTCTGGCGGGCGGCATCGCCGCGCGGGCGGCAGCGACGCCGGCCTATCTCGCAGGCCTCAATCCCGAGCAGCGCGAGGCGGTGGAAACGCTGGACGGACCGGTATTGGTGCTGGCCGGCGCCGGCACCGGCAAGACGCGCGTACTCACCTGCCGCATCGCCCATATCCTCTCCACCGGGCGGGCGCGGCCGGGCGAAATCCTCTCGGTCACCTTCACCAACAAGGCGGCGCGCGAGATGAAATTGCGCCTCGGCCAGATGCTCGGCCAGGCTGTCGAAGGCATGCCGTGGCTCGGCACCTTTCACTCCATCGGCGGGCGCATCCTGCGCACCCATGCCGAGATGGTGCAGTTGAAGTCCAACTTTACCGTGCTCGACGTCGACGATCAGGTCCGCCTGCTCAAGCAGCTCTTGCAGGCCGAGGGCATCGACGACAAGCGCTGGCCGGCGCGGATGCTCGCCGGCCTGATCGACGGCTGGAAGAACCGGGGCCTGAGCCCATCGCAGGTGCCATCGGGCGAAGCCGCGGTATTCGCCAACGGCAAGGGCGGCAAGCTCTATGCGAGCTATCAGGAGCGGCTGAAGATTCTCAACGCCGCTGATTTCGGCGATCTCTTGCTGGAAAATATCCGCCTGTTCCGCGAGCGCCCCGACGTGCTGCGAAATTACCAGAACCGCTTCAAGTTCATCCTGGTCGACGAATATCAGGACACCAACGTCGCGCAGTATCTTTGGCTGCGGCTGCTCGCACAGGCGCCGTCGTCTGCAGCGAAGGCAGTTTCTGTCATTCCGGGGCGCGTCGAAGATGCGAACCCGGAATCTCGAGATTCCGGGTCTGGTCCTTCGGACCATCCCGGAATGACGGTGCAATCGCCCCCCAAGAACATCTGCTGCGTCGGCGATGACGATCAGTCGATCTATGGCTGGCGCGGGGCGGAGGTCGACAACATCCTGCGCTTTGAGCACGACTTCCCCGGCGCGAAGGTCATTCGGCTCGAGCGCAATTACCGCTCGACCGGTCACATCCTTGCCGCCGCCTCGCATCTGATCGCGTATAATGAAGGCCGGCTCGGCAAGACTTTGCGCACCGAAGAGGTCGACGGCGAGAAGGTCACCGTGACCGGCGCCTGGGACTCCGAAGAGGAGGCCCGCGCCATCGGCGAAGAAATCGAGGAGCTGCAGCGCAAGGGCGACAAGCTCAACGAGATTGCGATTTTGGTGCGCGCCTCGTTCCAGATGCGCGAATTCGAGGATCGCTTCGTCACCCTTGGCCTGCCCTACCGCGTAATCGGCGGCCCAAGATTCTATGAGCGCGCCGAAATCCGCGACGCGTTGGCTTATCTGCGGGTGATCAGTTCGGCTGCCGACGACCTCGCCTTCGAGCGCATCGTCAACGTGCCCAAGCGCGGCCTTGGCGACGCTACCGTGCAGATGCTGCACGACCATGCCCGCAAGCGCCGCATTCCCTTGTTCGAGGCGGCGCGCGCCGTGATCGAGACCGACGAGTTGAAGCCGAAAGCGCGTGGCGCCTTGCGCGATCTATTGGCGAGCTTCGACCGCTGGCGCGCACAAGCCGCGGTGACCTCGCACACCGATCTTGCCGAAATCGTGCTCGACGAGAGCGGCTACACCGACATGTGGCAGAAGGACCGCTCGGCAGACGCCGCAGGCAGGCTCGACAACCTCAAGGAGCTGGTCCGCTCGATGGAGGAGTTCGAAAACCTGCAAGGATTCCTCGAACACATTTCGCTGGTGATGGACCGCGAAGGCGGCAGCGAGGACGACGCGGTGTCGCTCATGACGCTGCATTCGGCCAAGGGCCTTGAGTTCGACAACGTCTTTCTGCCGGGCTGGGAGGAAGGCCTGTTTCCGAGCCAGCGCACGCTCGACGAACAGGGCCGCGCGGGCCTCGAAGAAGAGCGTCGTCTCGCCCATGTGGGCCTGACGCGCGCGCGCCGCCGCGCCAAGCTTTATTTCGCCACCAACCGCCGCATCCACGGCACCTGGTCGACAACGATTCCCTCGCGCTTCCTCGACGAATTGCCGGCGCACAACGTCGAGATCACGGAATCCAAGGGCGGCTCGGGCTGGGGCGGCGCCGGCGGCTACGGCCCGTCACGCTTCGACAATGTGGTATCCTTCGGATCGAGCTATACAACGCCGGGCTGGCAGCGCGCCCAGGCCAATCGCGCACGCGGATCAAGCAGCAGCAAGGGTGGTTTTGGCTTCGAGGAACGACAGTCGTCCTTCAACTCCCGCGACACCGGCGGCTCTTCCCGCAACAAGCGCGCACCACTCGTGATCGAAGGCGAACTGATCGCCAAATCGACCGGCACCGCCTCGGACTTCAATCTGGATGACCGCGTCTTTCACCTGAAATTCGGCTATGGCCATGTGGTGAAGATCGACGGCAACAAGCTCACCATTGCGTTCGAGAAGGCCGGCGAGAAGAAAGTCGTCGACAGTTTTGTGGAGCGCGCCTGAGGTTTGCGCTGACGC
>DATGGY010000179.1:0-9604 GCA_035308285.1 Bradyrhizobium sp.
CGACCGAGGCGTTCCTTGCGGAGTTGGATGCGTACACGCTCGCCGATCTGATCAAACCGCGGAGGCAGTTGTCGTCGTTGCTGGTGCTCGATCAGCAGGCGGCGCTTCGCTAGTAACAAAGGTTTCCAACGGGGCCACCCAGGCTGTCCCTCCAGAAATCGGCGTCGCTTGTGGTGGTGGTGCAATCCCAACAGCGCCCGCCAGCTGCGGTGTCACCGTGATCCCGTCGTCGCGGATGAAGTCGAGCAGATAAAACCTAGCGCATTGGTCGAGCGCCGTTAGCCCGGCGTTGGCCGGTACCGCGTTCCGATCTGGCACGACGACTTTGGTGCCTTCGACCAAGAAGAGTTCTTCGATTGCAATGCCGATCGCGCCATTGGCGAATTGCCGGCGCCGCAGCGGCGCTCAAAACGCAGCTATTTGGACTGGAACGCGACCACGCCGCTGCGGCCGCTGGTGCAGGCGGCGCTGTCCGATGCGTCGGCGGTCGTCGCGGCGCGGTGCGCATGAGCCTTGGTTGGAGCACCGGAGAGGCCGATGTCGAACGCTTTCTTGCCACTTGGAGAAGGCTTGCAAGTGCGCTACGAAGAGGACGCCGCCTAAATGGCTGCATTGGCGAAGGTCTTCACGACCGTTCGAATGGTTCAAATGGCCAAAATGGGGTGACCGGCAAAGGACAAATCCGAGCCAGAACCCATGTACACCACGGCGCCGAGGTGGATATTCTCGCGCAAGCCGCTCGTCAAAGCGCAGGAGTTTTTCACATGATGGACGAAGCGAAAACAGCTGAAACGGAAAGCGCTCCCCCGACTGGCGCCGCAGCCGCCGCCGATGCGGTGGAACGGCCACCGGCCATCCCGGCGGACGAAATGGCGCGCATGGGCGACGAAATCGTCAGTGCGCTCAAGACGGTCTACGATCCGGAAATTCCCGCCGATCTCTACGAGCTTGGTCTGATCTACAAAGTCGTCATCGATGACGACCGCATGGTCAACGTCGACATGACGCTGACGTCGCCCAACTGTCCGTCGGCGGCCGAGCTGCCGGGCCAGGTGAAGAATGCGGTCGCAGGCGTGTCGGGCGTGCGCGAGGCCAAGGTTACCATCGTCTGGCATCCGCCGTGGGATCCCAGCCGCATGTCGGACGAGGCGCGCACTGAACTCAATATGTGGTGACGAATATCTTGTTGCGTTGCGCTGCCAACCCTAGCGTATCATGTAATGTCAAGTTAGCTCAGGTTTTTGATCTGTTTTAAATTGCAGCTAACGCGTCGGCCCATAGTGAGTGGCGCGCGGAGGATGGGACGATGGCCGCTGCCCGGCCTAGACCTCAAGTAATGCGGCTCACCGAAGCCGCGGCTGATCGCATCAAGGCGGTTATGGCGAAAGCCGACCGTCGGACCGCGGCGGTGCGCGTCGGCGTCAAGAACGGCGGCTGCGCCGGCATGAGCTACTACATGGAATACACTGAAGAGATCGACCCGCTCGACGAGGTGATCGAGGACAAGGGAGTGCGGATTCTTGTCGATCCCAAGGCGGTTTTATTCCTGCTCGGCACCGAGATGGACTACAAGATCGAGAAACTGTCCGCGCAATTTACCTTTAGCAATCCGAACCAGACCGCGACCTGCGGCTGCGGAGAATCCGTGCAGATCGAGCCGGCGAGCGAAGCGTCGTAGCGCGGGCAATCTCACAATGATGGCTACTGCCGCAGCCCCGTGCGCCAAAACAGCGAAATCACGCGGCTCTGCGCGCCCGGGATCAGCGGCAGATAGTCGAGTTTCAGGGAGAAGCCGTCGCCGTCCTTGTGCGCCCAGGGGCCTCGATGGTGCTCCAGAATTCTTGTTTGCCCTTGTTCGTCACGCATAAATGCGGTGGCTGGGAAGATTGGCTGTCTGCTTGGTCATGATTTGTCTTTTCGTTGTTTAAGCGCTAGCCCGTGATCTTCGGAAACCAGAAGTACCAACTGTCGAAGATGGCGAAGACGGCTCCGAGCGAGAGCGCATCGTGAAGGTGCGCCACGACGTAATAAGTGCCGTGCAGCTCGCGGTCGACGCCCGCCTGCTTCAGCTCGTGAAAGAAAGTCGCAAACATCGCTCATCCGGTCCGGTCGCGTGCAGAGTTGAAGCAAATGACGGAGTGCACCTGCACCCGCACAACAGGGCCTAACCGTCCGGGGAAGTATTTCTTGCGTTACATCGTAATATGGGTTTCTTTTATTAGGTTATATCTTCACGGAGAACAAAAATGGCGGCTCCATCATCATCGGGTGTAGCCGAAGGCGATTTGCGTCTGGTTGCGCTCGCGCTCATCGCCGAGGGGCCCCGTCACGGCTACGAGATCATCCAGCTGATCGAGGCGATGACGGCCGACTGGTACTTGCCCAGCCCCAACGTCGTCCATCCGATGCTGGCCAATCTTGCGGAAGCGGGTTATCTGAACGCGTCTGCCGACCCTCCGAGGCTTTACACGATCACCGACGACGGCCGCGGCTATCTTAAGCAGAACCGCGATCTCGCCGATGTCGTCCTCAACCGCCTGACTGCGCTCGGCGCACGCGTCACCCGCTGGCGGCGGGCCCTTGGAATGGCCGATAGGCTGAAGGAAGCGGACGCGGACGCCACAGAAGGTCTGTTGGATGTCCTCGCCCGCGCGGCCAACGATTTGCAGCGAAGATAAGAACCTTGCTCGGACCGGCATGCGCACGGCCGCGGGTAATCCGCCGCCTACATCATGCGGTAATTGAGGTCGAACATGATCGATAGCGTGCCGCCGACCATAATGAAGAGCACGACGGCGGCGAAGCACAGCGCGATCAGTTTATTCTGCGACGACGGTTTCAAGTCGAGGTGCAGAAAGTACCGCAAGTGGACGACGACCTGAGCGATCGCGGCAACGCCGATGACGACAAAGGTCTGTGTCGGCCGCAGAGTGCGAGCGGCGACGAGGCCGAACGGCATCGCGGTCAGCACCAACGCTAGAACGACGCCGACCAAGTAGGGCTTGATCGTGACTTCCCCGCCGTGCGGCGAGGTCGGCATTTTAGACAATTGCGGCGGGGCCGCCATGCTAGAGAATCCCCGGCAGGTAAACGACCGAGAAGATGCTGATCCAGACGATAACGAGGAAATGCCAGAACAGGCCCAGCCGGTAGAGGCGGGAGGCGACGAATGGGTTCAGCCCGCGCAACGCGACCTCGCATCCCAAGAGGACGATCCAGACCAGGCCGACGCTGACGTGCGTGCCGTGCGTACCGACCAGCGTGAAGAAGGCCGAGAGAAAACCGCTGCGTGAGGGGCCGGCGCCGGCGACGGCCATGCCGTAGAATTCCGCAATCTCCATGGCGACGAAGCCGAGCCCGAGCAGGAACGTCACGCCCAGCCAGGTCAGTGTGCGCCAGCGTTGCCCGGCTGCGATCGCAACGCCGGCGAAACCGATGGTCGTGCTGCTTGCCAGCAGCAGCATGGTTTCCGCAAAGGTGTGCGGAAGCCGGAACAACGTGTGCCCGCGAGGCCCGTCAGCAGTGTCATGCGACATCACCACAAAGGTCGCGAGCAGCAACGCGAAGATGATCGCGTCGCTCATCAGGTAGATCCAGAAGCCGCATGCCTTTTCGTCGATGGCGCGTTCGGCTGCTTCGGCTTCGGTTTCATCGCCGTGACCGGCGGTGATGACGGCGTCGGTCACGTCGGCGCCACGGGTGCGAGTGCGGGGGCCATGGTGCGGCGGTTCTCGATCGCTTCGACTTCGCTCGCCGGGATGCGGTGCTCGGCATGATCACGGAAAGTCTGCGACAGCACCGCAGCAAACATGCCGAGCCCGCCGACGGCGGCCAGCCACCAGATTTGCCAGACCATCGCAAAGGCGAACACGAACGACATCGCTCCAAGCACGACCCCGGCGCTGCTGTCGTCGGGCATGATGATGTCGTGGAAGCGGGCGGGTCTGTGGCCCGCCGTTCCCGCCTGCTTCATGGCCCACCATGGATCGATGCCGTGCACGTGTGGCACGACGGCGAAATTGTAGGCCGGCGGCGGCGAGGCGGTCGCCCATTCAAGCGTCCTGCCGTTCCACGGGTCGCCGGTCGAGACTGCAAGCGCGGCGCGGTCGCGGATGCTGGCGGCGAGCTGGATCGCGAGGAAGATGATGCCACACAGGATGAAGAGGGCGCCGAATTCGGCGACGATGAGATACGGCTGCCAGCCCGCGACATAGTAGCGATCGAGGCGCTGCGGCATGCCCATGAAGCCGAGGATATACAGCGGCACGAAGGCCAGACAGAAGCCGACGATCCAGGCCCAGAAGGCGCGCCGGCCCCATTTTTCCTCGAGCCGAAAGCCAAACGCCTTGGGGAACCAATACTGGTAGCCGGCGAAATAGCCGAATAGCGCGCCGGGGATCAGCAAGTTGTGGAAATGCGCCACCAGGAAGGTTGTATTGTGCATGTCGACCGGCGCTACCGCGAGCAAAACGCCGGTCATTCCGCCAATGACAAACGTTATGATAAAGCCGAGCGTAAACAGCATCGGCACAGAGAACTGCACCCGGCCCCGATACATCGTGAATAACCAGTCGAAAATCGTCACGGCTGTCGGCACGGCGATGAGCGGAGCCGCCCTACCAAAGAAGGCGTTCACGTCCGGGCTGGCGCCCATGGTGAAGAAATGGTGCAGCCAGACGCTGAGCGAGAGCACGGTGATGACCACAGTCGCGTAGACCAGCGACTCGTAGCCGAACAATCGCCTGCCCGAGAATGTCGCCACGACTTCGGAATAGACGCCGAACGCCGGCAAAATCAGGATGTAGACTTCTGGATGGCCCCACATCCAGAACAGGCTAACATAGTTCATGATGTTGCCGCCGTCGCCATTGGTGAAAAAGTGCATGCCGAGATAGCGGTCGAGACCAAGCAGCGCAGCGGCGACGGTCAAAGCGGGGAAGGCGAACACTATCAAGATATTGGTACACAAGGCAGTCCAAGTGAACAGCGGCATCATCATCAGCCGCATGCCGGGCGCGCGCCGCTTGACGATAGTGACGAGGAAATTGATCCCGGTCAGCATCGAGCCGACGCCGCTGACCAGGATCGCCCAGATCCAGTAATCGACGCCGACGCCCGGACTGAACTGCGCTTCCGAGTAGGGCGGGTAAGCGCTCCAGCCAGCGGCGGAAAACTTGCCGATGACGAGCGAGATCATAACCAAAGCGGCGCCGGACACGGTCAGCCACAGGCTGACCGAGTTCATGAACGGGAACGCCACTTGGCGCGCACCGATCTGCTGCGGAACGACGACATTGAACAGGCCGATCAGGAACGGCATCGCCACGAAGAAGACCATGATGGTGGCGTGGGAGGTGAAAATCTGATCGAAATGGTCCGGCGGCAGATAGCCATGCGAGTCGAGTGCGACCGCCTGCTGGGTCCGCATCATCATGGCATCGATGAAGCCGCGCACCAACATGATCATCGCCAGCGTCACGTACATGATGCCGATCTTCTTATGATCGAGGCTCGTCAGCCATCCGGTCCATAGATGGCGCCATTGGCCGAGCCAAGTGATGAGCGCAACCACGCCAAGTACGCCGAACACGGTGATCAGTGCGCCGCCCATGGCGATGTCGCTGTAAAACGGCAGGACGTCAATCGTCAGCTTACCGAGCATGTCAGTAATCTTCGGACAGGGAGGGGGTGCTGTCGCGATTTGTGTTGGAATTGGGTGATGCATTCACCAGCATTTCGAGACTACCGAGCAGGGCCGCGAGGTCAATTGAAATAGCTGGCGCGCCCGAAGGAATTCGAACCCCTGACCTCTCCTTCGGAGGGGCAGGATGCTCATCGTCTTCCCCTACCGAGACCTGCTGTCAGGGAATCACGAATCGCTCAAAAACAGAATCCAAAACGCAAGAAAGCGAGGCCCAACACCCCACTTTCCTGCAATACCTGGCACTATATCAAGACCACTTCCGCTTATTTCTCAGGCCGTTCCACATTCTTCACGGACGACCAGCTATTCCCAACCGCCTCGTGCGAGCCGATTTTGACCGAGGCGCCACATCGCGGCCGCTCTGAGAAATGGTAAGTAACGCGCGCAGCTTCACGCCTGGCTGAATCAGGTCGCCAAGCGTATAATTGTCAAGAGCTTCAAAAAATGCAGCGCTGGCCCGCTTCATAGCCCCCCGCAGGGCGCAGGCCGGAAATATAACGCAGGATGTGTCGCCCGGCTTCATGCACGATACGAGCGCCATGTCATGCTCGGTTTTGCGAACGACCTCGCCGATTGTGATTGCTTCGACCGGCTCTGCGAGCCGCAAGCCTCCACCGCGACCTCGAACACTTACGACATAGCCCGCGACAACGAGTTCATAAGCCACCTTCATCAGATGATTCCTCGAGATGTCGTAGGTCGCGGCGATTTCGGCAATGGTCGCCAGACCGTCCTTCTTCAAGGCGAGATACATCAAAAGTCGCAGCGCGTGGTCCGTGTAGACTGTCAGTCGCATTGTCCCTCCAAGCGTCACTAAATACGGTATATCGGGACATTACTCTTAGCAAATGCTTAGCTTGCGAGTTACTCAGAAGAGGAAGAGGGAGTATGCGAGATTGCTGCTGCATCGGCTTCGCGGTTCTTTCGCCGGGGAGCCTGTTTCGCGCGCTCCATTGCGCCGATGACAGCAGCGGCGCGGGCACAGCCGCCAGCCGCTCGGTCAGAGCTGCTATCAGCGCATGCTTTTCGACGCGGCGTTGCAACTGCCGAAGGCCGAGACTTGTGAGCACCGCCACCGTCAAAAGCGTGAAAGCGGCAAAGCCAGCGCCTCAGCGGCCTCGCGATCCCGCAGTCGCGCTCATTTCGGCTCGCGGTCGATCAAGCGGCCCGGAGCTGCCTTGTGATGGAATTGCAGCGCGATCAGAAGCGCCTTCATCGCGCGCAGCGGCAGCAGCGTGGTCGCAAGAATCAGCGGCAGCCAAAGCACCGCGTGCAGCCAGAACGGCGGCTGATACTTGACCTCCACGATCAGCGCACAGGCAACGACGATCGCTCCCGCCAGCATGATGATGAACACCGCCGGCCCATCTCCGCTATCGATAAAGGCATAATCGAGCCCGCAAGATTCGCACTGCGGCCGAAGCGTGAGAAAGCCCGCGTAAAGCTTGCCCTTGCCGCAGCGCGGGCATTTGGAGCCAAGTCCGCGCAGCGCGCTTTCGGTCAGCGTGGATGAGGTCGGGTTCGGCATGTTCTCTTCCTCTGCGTTGAAGCTTCGTGTCCCTGACGCGGTGCAGCGTCCTTCACGCTGCTCCGCAGAGCCGGGACCCACGCGGCGACAAACGCGACGGGGCACGGCTCCAAACAAAAAGGGCGGCAGTCGGCCGCCCCTTCTAGCACAGCTGAGGCGCGAACTATTCGCCCATCACGCCGACGCGGCCGCCACCGGTGCCCCAGACGTAGATGCAGGCGAACAGGAACAGCCACACCACGTCTACGAAGTGCCAGTACCAGGCGGCGAATTCAAAGCCGAGATGCTGTTTCGGCGAGAACTGCCCAGCATAGGCACGGGCCAGACAGACGATCAGGAAGATGGTGCCGATCAGCACATGAAAGCCGTGGAAGCCGGTCGCCATGAAGAACGTTGCGCCATAGATGTTGCCCGAGAAGTGGAAGGCCGCGTGGGCGTATTCGTAGGCCTGCACGCCGGTGAAGCTGGCACCGAGCAGGACGGTAAGGATCAGGCCGTATTTCAGGCCCTGGCGGTCGTTTTCCAGGAGCGCGTGGTGGGCCCAGGTCACCGTGGTGCCGGAGGTCAACAGCAGCAGCGTATTCAACAGCGGCAGGTGCCAGGGATCGAACGCCTCGATGCCCTTCGGCGGCCAGACTCCGCCGAACAGCGCCTCGCGGGTGGCGTGCACTGCATCCGCCGGGAACAGCGCCGAATTGAAGAACGCCCAGAACCAGGCGACGAAGAACATCACCTCGGAGGCAATAAACAGGATCATGCCGTAGCGGTGGCTGATCTGCACCACGCGGGTATGATCGCCCTCGTACTGCGCTTCGCGGATCACGTCCGTCCACCAACTCGCCATGGTGTAGAGCACGCCGACGACGCCGATGAAGAAGACGATGGGCGCCATCGCACCGAACATATGGTGCATCCAGGTGATCGCGCCGACGGCCATGATGAAGGCCGAAACAGCGCCGACGATCGGCCACGGGCTCGGATCGACGAGGTGGTAGTCGTGATGCCTGACTTGCGCCGTAGCCATTTTCGGTCTCTCCGTTAGCGGTGCCGGTCAATACGGCACGTATTTCGTATCCCAAGCGCCCCTACCAGATCAAAGGTGCAATGGTGCGTACAACGACTTCGATCAGGAGCGTCGCAAACAACGCGAATAGATAAAGGATGGAGAACGCGAACAGCTTTCGCGTGGCGCGCAGCGATTCGGAGCGCTCGCGGCGGCGGTAGACGTTGATCGCAAAAGCCAGCATCCCGCCGCCGAGCACGAGCGAGGTCACGCCGTAGACCCAATCGAAATAGCCGAGCGGCCACGGTGCAACGGCGACCGCGACCAGCACGATCGTATAAAGCAGGATCTGCAGCCGCGTCGCGTCCGGACCGGCGACCACCGGCAGCATCGGCACGCCGGCGCGGGCATAGTCATCGCTGCGAAACAGCGCCAGCGCCCAGAAATGCGGCGGCGTCCAGAAGAAGATGATCAGGAACAGCAACAGCGGCTCGACTGAGATCGAACCTGTCGCGGCCACCCAAGCGACGACCGGCGGCAGCGAGCCCGCGGCGCCGCCGATCACGATGTTCTGCGCGGTACGGCGCTTCAGCGCCATGGTGTAGATCACGACATAGAAGAAGATCGTGAAGGCGAGCAGGCTGCCGGCGTACCAGTTGACCAGGATGCCGAGCGTCATCACCGAGAAGAAGGCCAGCGTCAGCCCGAACGCCATCGCTTCTGGGGGCGTGATGCGGCCGCGCGGGATTGGCCGGTTGGCAGTGCGCGACATCAGGGCATCGATGTCGCCTTCGAGCGCCATGTTCAGCGCGCCGGAGGCGCCGGCGCCGACCGCGATGCAGAGGATCGAGGTGAAGGCCAGTACCGGGTGAAAATGGCCTGGCGTGATCATGAGCCCGACCAGCGCGGTAAAGATCACCAGCGACATCACCCGCGGCTTTAGCAGCGTAATGTAGTCGGCGACGTCGGCCTCGGAAATCCGGGGCGACAGTTCGATGGCGTTGTGATCGACAACCGACAAGGCAGGACTCGCTCTCTCAAGGTCGCAGCGTGGTCAACGCGCCGCACTCCTCATCACTGCACGCGGGGCAGCACCTCGAACTGATGGAACGGCGGCGGCGATGGCAGCGTCCACTCCAGCGTGGTCGCGCCGGCCCCCCAAGGATTGTCGGCGGCCTGCCGCTTGCGAGCGAACGCATCGATCAGGCCGTAGATGAAGATCAGCATTCCGACACCGGAAATATACGAGCCAATCGAGGAGACCAGGTTCCAGCCGGCAAACGCATCGGGATAATCGACGTAACGGCGCGGCATGCCTGAAAGGCCGAGGAAGTGCTGCGGGAAGAACGCCATATTGACGCCGACGAAG
>DATGGY010000180.1:0-15987 GCA_035308285.1 Bradyrhizobium sp.
GTCCTGTCCCGAAAGAGGGGCGTTGCGCAACGTCATCAACGTTGGGTGCGGGATGCGGTGGACGCTTTGGCGGCGCAAGACGGGCGGCGCGAAGCGGACGGCGAAGTCGTGTGGTCCTGACGCCCCGACGCTGGCGTCAAGTTGGCCGCGATGCTTTCGCATCGTGGCCTGCGATGGTGGCAAGAAAGCCCGGTCACCAGGGAGAGCGCGATATAAGCCGTTAAAACCATTCGCGTGCGGGAATGCCGGGTTGGCCCGGTGCGACCGTGGTGACTACGCTCGTGTGGTTTCTATTTTTCCCACGCGAGGCTGCGGGTGCAATGGGCGCCCGGCATTCCCCACGCCCTCTTTGGGCGAAGGATAGATGGACAACTCGGGCGCGATCGCGTCGCGGGGGGTGCGGATGTGTGCCTCCACGTCATTGCCTGCGACAAACGCAAAGCGTTTGCGCAAGGGAGCGACAGCGACGAAGCAATCCACTCTTCCTTCTTTGTGGCGAGATGGATTGCTTCGCTTCGCTCGCAATGACGGGCTTGGAACGTCTTCGCTGTTTGACAGATTTGGATTGGGCGCGACGAATGCCGCTTTCCTGTTCCCTCCCCCCTTGTGGGGGAGGGTTAGGGAGGGGGGGTGGCCGCATCGGGACTGCGCGTGTGGAACGTTCATGGCGATGGCAAGACCACCCGTGTGAACCCCTCTCCCCCGCCCTCCCCCACAAAGGGGGAGGGAGCACACCACCGCTGCGGAAATAGCGACGCTTCAACTGAGATTGACTCCCAAACTGCGCCGCTACCTGCCGCGGACAAGATGCCGCTAGATCGCCCCGCGACCCTGCGCTAGTCTTTCGCCAACCGATTAAAAAATCGACGCTAAACTAAAGCAAAGAACCAGGCAGGGAGAGCGATGTGAGTTCAGCGAGAGTGGTCAGGCTTGCGACAGCGGCAGCAATGTTGTTGGTCGCGACACAAGCGATGGCGCAGGACACCATCACGGTGTGGTGGAGCAAGGGCTTCTACAAGTCCGAGGACGACGCGCTGATCGCGGCGATCAGGAAGTTCGAGGCGAAAACCAATGTCAAGGTCGAGCTGTCGCAATACGCGATCCAGGACATGATCCCCAAAACCGTGGCGGCGCTCGATTCCGGCAACGTGCCCGACGTCGCCTTCTCCGACTCTTACGACGTGCAGGCGTCCGGCAAATGGGCGTTCGAAGGCAAGCTCGAGGACCTCTCCGACATCCTGTTGCCGATGAAATCGAGGTTCGCGCCGAACGTGCTGGAAACCACCTATCTCTACAACGACCAGACCAAGAAGCGCGCCTATTACGGCTTCCCGATGAAGCAGCAGAGCATGCATGTCCAGATCTGGAGCGACATGCTGGAACAGGCCGGCTTCAAAGTGAGCGACATCCCGACCAAATGGGCGGACTACTGGTCGTTCTGGTGCGACAAGGTTCAGCCGGCGATCCGCAAAGCCACGGGCCAGCGCATCTACGGCATCGGCCAACCGATGGGTGTGGAATCCACCGATAGTTTCCAGTCGTTCTACACCTTCATGGATGCCTATAACGTCAAGCTGGTCGACGACGACGGCAAGCTTCTGGTCGACGATCCCAAGGTCCGCGACGGGTTGATCCACGCGCTGAAGGATTACACCGACACCTACATCAAGGGCTGCACGCCGCCCTCCTCCACCACCTGGAAGGACCCGGACAACAACGTCGCCTTCCACAACAAGACGATCGTGATGACGCATAATTTCACGATCTCGATCGCGGCGAAGTGGTTCGAGGATTCCACCAACCCGGCGCTGACGCCCGAACAGCGCGCCGCCGGCAAGAAGGCCTATGAGGAAACCATCATCACCGCCTCCTTCCCGCTCAAGCCGGACGGCACGCCGATCAAATACCGCTCCGACGTCAAGACCGGCTCGATCTTCACCGCCGCCAAGCACAAGGCGGTAGCGAAGGATTTCATCAAGTTCATGATGGAGGAGGATAATTTACGGCCCTATGTCGAGGGCGCGCTCGGCCGCTGGTTCCCGGTGACGACCGCAAGCCAGCAAAGCCCGTTCTGGCAGGCGGACCGTCATCGCAAGGCCGTCTACAACCAGTTCATGGGCGGCACGCAGCCGTTTGATTTCACCAAGAACTGGAAGTTCACCATCCTGAATAACGAGAACGTCTGGGCCAAGGCGATGAACCGCGTGGTCAGCGAGAAGGTGCCGGTGGAGAAGGCGGTGGACGAGCTGATCGCGCGGATCAAGGAAGTCGCGGGGTAAGCTTTTGGGGCGGATGAGAGCAGGTTGAACTGGAACGGCATCGGAAGTGCGCTCCCTCTCCCATTGGGAGAGGGTTGGGGTGAGGGGTTAAGGTCTCTCGTTGGAGCAGCGCTCCCTCACCCGGATTGCATTGCATGCAATCCGACCTCTCCCCGCCGGGGAGAGGTAGACCGAATACGCGGCTCCCGACGAGACACCCTCGCCCCGCACGCGGGAGAGGTGAAGGAAGTTGCGAGGTAATTGCCTCATGGTTCGAGACGCGCTGCCGCGCTCCTCACCAAGAGGAAAGTAGACCTCATCCTGAGGAGCCCGCGCAAGCGGGCGTCTCGAGTGTGAAGCCGTAGAATTACTAGAGTAACCCCGACCATGGCGATCACGATCTTTGCATCCGACCACGCCGCGACCGCAGCACCGCCGTCGCCGCGGCTGTCGACGCCGCAGGTCTGGGGCATCGTGATGGTGGTGCCGTATCTGCTCGTGTTCGCAGCCTTCGTGGTCTATCCGGTGTGCTACGGCTTCTGGCTGGCGCGGCAGCCTTCGAGTTACGTCGCGCTGGCGCACGATCCGATCTTCGCGCGCGCCGCCGTCAACACGCTGATCTTTCTCGTCATCGGCATCAATCTGAAGATGCTGATCGCGCTGTTTCTGTCCGGCTTCTTCGTGCAAACGCGAAGCTGGATCAAATGGCTTTCCGTGATCTTCATCCTGCCTTGGGCGGTGCCGTCGATCCCGACCATCCTGTCGGTGCGCTTCATGCTCAATCCCGAATGGGGCATGATCAACCAGCTCATCTTCAAATTCACCGGCGAGGACGGGCCGAACTGGCTGAACGATCCCGCGGTGGCGCTCGCGATGGCGATCGGCGTGCACATCTGGAAATCGCTGCCGTTCTGGACGCTGATCCTGATGACGGGACGGCTTGCGATCTCGCACGATCTGTTCGAGGCCGCCGACGTCGACGGCGCGAGCTGGTGGCAGAAATTCCGCTTCATCACCTGGCCGTCGATGCAAGCCTTGTATCTCACCTGCACGCTGCTCTCGATGATCTGGACGCTCGGCGATTTCAACAGCGTGTACTTGCTGACCGGCGGCGGGCCAGCCGACCTCACCCATGTGCTGTCCACGCTCGGCATCCGCTATTTGCGGCTCGACCAGCTCAACCTCGCGATGGCCTCGATCGTCTGCGCGATGCCGCTGGTGCTGCCGCTGGTCTATTTCATGATGAAACGGTTGTCGCGATGAAGCTGCCGACCTTGCGCCAGACCACGACCGAGGCGCGGCTCTTGCTGATCGGCATTCCCGTGTTCATCTGGACCATGATTCCGATCTACCACATGTTCGTGTTCGCGATCTCGCCGAAGGAGGACGCGTTCTCCGGCAAATTATGGCCCGATCACCCGACGCTGCATAATTTCGAGATCGTGTTTCGCCAGCAGCATTATTTCCTGCGGGATTTCTGGGTGCAGTTCGCCAATTCGACCGTGATCGCGGCGTCCGTCGGCGCGCTGACGCTGGTGGTTGCGACCTCGGCGGCGTTTGCGATCTCGCGGCTGCGCGTGCCCGGCGGGCGCATCGTGCTCAATCTCGCGCTGTTCACTTACTTCATCCCGGCGGCGTTTCTGGCCGTGCCGATGTACCGCACCATGGGCAATTACGGCCTGCTCAACACCAGCTGGGCCTTGATTTTGGCGATGGTGACCATCGCCTCGCCCTACGCGATCTGGGTGTTGAAGCAGGCTTCCGACAAGCTGCCGGTGGAGCTTGACGAAGCCGCCGTGATGGACGGCGCCACCAGCTTGCAGATTTTCCGCCTGGTCTACATTCCCCTGATGATGCCCTCGCTGGTCGCGATCGGCACCTATGCCGTGCTGCTTGCCTGGAACGAATATCTCTACGCGTTCCTTTTGCTGTCGAACGACCACGACATCACCTTGCCCGTCGCGCTCGGCAATTTCCTCTCCGCCGACGATTCGCCATGGGAACTGCTGATGACCACCGGCTTTATCTACGCGCTGCCGCCGGCCGCGATCTACTACGCCTTCCGCCGCTACATGGTCGGCGGGCTGACCGCGGGCGCGGTGAAGTCGTGAGCGCATGAGGAGCTTAGATCGAACTGCTGCGGCGACAGAAGTGAACTCCCTCTCCCGCCCTTGCGGGGGAGGGTGGGGTGGGGGTGCTTCCGCAAGACGCGCTGGTCGAGGCGATAGAATTCCCCCACCCGTCGCGCTCGTGCGAGCGCGCCGACCTCCCCCGCAAGCGGGAGAGGTGAACCGAACCTGCCGTCAGACGGGAGTATCACAGCCGCGCGGCAGCCTTGCCCCGCGCATCCGAAAGCTTCGCGGCCGCCGACGCAACCACGATCACGGCCGCGATCAGCGCCACCACCAGCGTGCAGATCGCGTTGATTTCCGGTTTTACCCCGAGCCGCACCTCCGAATAGATTCGGATCGGCAACGTCGCCGAACCCGGGCCGGTAGTGAAGCTCGCGATCACGAGATCGTCGAGCGACAGCGTGAACGCCAACATCCAGCCCGCCGCGATCGAGGGCAGGATCAAAGGCAGCGTGACTGCGGCGAACGCGCGCAAGGGGGCGCAGCCGAGATCCATCGCCGCTTCCTCCAGGGTCGGGTCGAGCGCGCCGAGGCGGGCCTGCACCACCACGGCGACAAAACACATCGTGAGCGTCGTGTGGGCAATCGTCACGGTCCAGAAGCCGCGCTCGGCGCTGACCGCCACGAACAACAACAGCAGCGAAAGCCCGGTGATGACTTCGGGCATCACCAGCGGCGCATAGAGCATGCCGGAGAAAAGCGTCCGTCCCCTGAAGTCCGCGCCGCGCGACAGCGCGACCGCCGCCAGCGTGCCGAGCAGCGTCGCCAGCGTCGCGGACGTCATCGCCACGCGCAGGCTCATCCAGGCGGCATCGAGCATGGCCTCGTCGTTGAAGAATTCGAAATACCAGCGCAGCGACCAGCCGCCCCACACCGTCACCAGCCGCGAGGCGTTGAACGAATAGATCACGAGGATCACGATCGGCAGATAAAGAAACGCGAGCCCCAGCGCCAGCGCGGTAATGTTGAAGGCGGAAAGCTTGTTCGATAAGCGCGGCATCACCGCGCCTCCAATTGCCGGCGCTGGAGGCGGTCGTACGCCAACAATGGCGCGAGCAGCAGGAGCAGCAGGATGACGGCAGCACTTGATGCCACCGGCCAATCCTTGTTGGTGAAGAATTCCAGCCACAGCGTCTGGCCGATCATCAGCGAGTTGGAGCCCGCGAGCAGATCGGGGATCACGAATTCGCCGACGATGGGAATGAAACAGAGCAGCGCGCCGGCGCCGACACCGGGCAGCGAGAGCGGAAACGTCACGTGCCAGAACGAGCCAAGCGGCGAGGCGCCGAGATCGTGTGCGGCTTCCAAAAGCGCCGGATCCATTTTGGCGAGCGTCGCATACAGCGGCAAGATCATGAACGGTAGATAAGAGTAGACGATGCCGAGATACATCGCGCTGTCGGTCGAGAGCCACACCACGGGCGTTGCGACCAGATGCAGCGCAAGCAGGATCTGATTGAGCAGACCGTCATGCTGCAGGATGTTGATCCAGGCATAGATGCGGATCAGGAACGAGGTCCAGAACGGAACGATCACCAGCATCATCGCCACGCTCTGCCAGCGTTGCGGCAGCCGCGCCATGCCGTAGGCGATGGGGTAACCGATCAGGAGCAGGATCGCGGTCGAGACCGCGGCCACGACGAGACTGCGCAAATAGGACAGGACATAAAGATCATCAGTGACAAGCAGCTTGAAATTATCGAGCGAGAGCGCGGCGAATGCCGTTTTGATGGCTTCCCAGCCCTCGGCCGGATCGAACACCGGCACATAGGGCGGCTGCGCGATCGCGGTTTGCGACAGGCTGATCTTCAGGACAAAGACAAACGGCACCAGGAAAAACAGCGCCATCCAGAGATAGGGTGCAATGGCTGCAACGCGCGCCGGGCGCGTGAAAATCGAGGGTGAACTCATTGCTCCAGCACCACGCAATCCTCCGGCGAGAACCACGCCACCACGCGCTGGTTTACACTGTAGGCGTCAAGATCGAGCCGCGCGGTGTTGGCCATCGACGAGCGCAGCATGGCGCCGCTGTCGAGCTTCACCTTGTAGGCGGTCACGCCGCCGAGGTAGCCGACATCGGTGACGACGCCCTCCAGCCGGTTGAGCGCGTTGGTGTTGTCCGGCGCCGGGCCGCGGCGCGACAGCTTGACCTTCTCGGGGCGGATCGCAACGCTGAGGTTCTCTTTGGTGACCGGGTGACGCGGCTCGGCGACATGGAGAATGCCGGCCGCGCGCGTCGCGACCGCAAGCCTCGGCGCCATCGTCAGATGGCCGCCTTCGCGCCGCTGGAGCCGGCCCTCGAACAGATTGATGTCGCCGACGAACTCGGCAACCCAACGCGAAAGCGGCGCCTCATAGAGCTCCCGTGGCGCCGCGACCTGCTCGAGACGGCCGGCATCCATCACGCCGATTCTTCCCGCCATCGTCATTGCCTCTTCCTGATCGTGGGTGACGATGATGAAGGTAAGGCCGAGGCGACGCTGCAATTGCATCAATTCGAGCTGGGTGCTTTCGCGCAGTTTCTTGTCCAGCGCCGCAAGCGGCTCGTCGAGCAAGAGCACCCGCGGCCGGCGCGCCAGCGAACGCGCCAGCGCCACGCGTTGCCTCTGGCCGCCGGAGAGCTGATCGGGCTTGCGTTTCTCCAGGCCCTCGAGCTTGACCAGAGCGACCATCTCGTCGACGCGGGTTTCGACCTCGGCGGCCAGCATCCGCGCGCGCTTCAATCCGAAGGCGATGTTGTCCCATACGCTGAGATGGGGAAACAGCGCGTAATTCTGGAACATCATGTTGACCGGGCGCTCGTGCGGCGGCACCTGCGCGATATCCTTGCCGTCGATCAGAATGCGGCCTTGGTCCGGCGTCTCGAATCCGGCGAGCATCCGCAGCAGCGTGGTCTTGCCGCAGCCGCTTGGGCCGAGAAGGGCAAAGAACTCCCCGGCGCGGATGTCGAGCGAAAGCCCGTCGACGGCGCGGAAGACACCGAATTTCTTCACCACCGCCTCGAACCGCAACAGCGGCACATCGGCCGCGGCCTGCGGTTCGCCGTTCGGCGAAACCGCATCGCGAACGGGCTTCGCAATGTCCTCGGTCATGATGCCAACCTGCCCCATCGCCGCAAGCTAGCGGCGGATCGGCCCCGGCTCAACCGCTGCGCTGTGGATGGCCGCACTTATATGCGACCATCACGCTACCGTCGCCATGAACGCCGCAAGCCGCTCGCGATCCGCTTGCCCCATGGTCAGCCCGAGCTTCGAGCGGCGCCAGAGAATGTCGTCCGGAAAACGCGCCCATTCCCTCGCCATGAGATAGCGTACCTCCGCACCCGTCAGGTCTGGCCCAAAAGTCGGAGCCAAATCGGCGGCATCCTTGGCGTTCCCAAGCACCGCCTCAAGCCGCGAGCCGTAGGCCGACACCAGACGCAATGCCTGATCTCCGGTCAGGAATTTCCAACGCTCGATCGCGCGCTCGACCTCCGTCTCGAATTGTTGGTGCGGAAAATCGCCGCCCGGGAGGGCTGCGTGTGCGGTCCAGCGCGGCGACATCGGGTAGAACGGCGAGAGCCGGGAGACGGCCCGCTCGGCGCGCAGCCGCGAGGTGGTGACGTCGCCGCCGAAAATAGTCAAAAGCGGCGCCTTGCCCCGCCCGGCATCGAACGTCGTCGTCCCCTCACGCGCGATCCGCTTGCCGGGACGGCCGGCGACCAGATTGACGCCGGAGACGGATCTGATCACGTCGGATGGATGGACAGGTTCACGGAAATACCGGTTGGCCGCGTCGCAGAGATAGCTCACTTCGTCGGCGGCCATCGACACGGCGGCGGGGTCGCCCTTGAATGGTCTTGCGACGGTGCCGATCATCGTGAAATCGCGCAGATAGGGAGTAGCGAAGATCAGCCGCCGGTCTCGGTTCTGGAACACATAGACGTTGTCGGTCTCAAACAGCCGCCTGACGATGATCTGGCCGAGTTTGATCGCCGCAGCGCGCGGCGGCGGCATGCGCAGCACGGTCTCCGCGACTATGGCCGTCCAGGCGCCCGCGGCGTTGGCGAGCGACCTCGCCGTGATCACCTGCCGATGGCCGCGATCGACCACCGCAAGCCGCCAGACATCGGACCGGTCGGCGCGAACGCAGCGCGCGCCGGTGCGGATCACCGCGCCGCGCTCCGCGGCGTCGATAGCCGCCGCCATCACCAGCCGCGAATCGTCCCCAAGGCAATCGGAGTATTCGAAGGCGATGCCAAACGGCCGCTTCAGCGCGTTCCCGATCGGATGATGGGTGACGTCGATCGTTGCCGACCGCGGCAGGGCGCCATGCGGAGCCAGCCGGTCGTAGAACAAAAGCCCGAGCCGCAGCAGCCAGGGTGGACGCTCGTCGGAATGCGCGGGGATCGCGAACCGGGCCGGGCGCACCAGATGTGGTGCGATCCGCATCCAGATGTCGCGTTCGGCCAATGCCGCGCGCAGGCTCGAAAACGCGCGGCGCTCCAGCACCGCAAGATCGCCCTGGATCAATCTTCCGGTGGCGCTGGAGGCAGCACCGCCGAGGTCGCCCTGCTCGAGCAGGATAACCCTCAAGCCGCGCCCCGCGGCGTCGCGCGCAACGCTGACGCCGTTCAAACCACCGCCGATGATCGCAAGGTCGTAATCCGCCATGCGTTAGCTATAGCGTTTTCAGCCGAAGATTGTCGTGCACTTGATGCGGGAGGAGATGATTTTACGCGATGGAACAGAGCGCGAGTTGCCTTATCCGGCTTTCCGCGCGCCTTTCGCCGCATCGCCAACCGTGCGGCCGATAATGGCATCGTAGTTGGCGATCGGCAGCGGCTTGCCGATGAAATAGCCCTGCACCGCGTCGCAGCCCTGCTCGGCGAGGAAGCTGAGCTGTTCCTGGGTTTCCACCCCCTCGGCGACGATCGACATTTCCAGACCGTGCCCGAGCCCAATGACCGCGCGAACGATCGCCGCCGATTGCGGATTGCGTCCGAGATTCATGACAAAAGCGCGATCGATCTTGATCTTGTCGAATGGAAACGCCTGCAGATAGCTCAGCGAGGAGTAACCGCTGCCGAAATCGTCCATCGAGATGCGCACTCCGAGCCCCTTCAGCCGCCGCAACAGCGCAAGGCCACGGTCGAAATCCTCGATCAGCACGCCCTCGGTGATCTCAAGTTCAAGCCGGCCGGGCGGCAAGCCGGTTTCGAGCAGGATCGAATGCACGAGGCTGACAACGTCGTCATGCATGAATTGTACCGGAGACAGGTTCACCGCGACCTGCAGCGGCAACGGCCAAGAGGCGGCCTCGCGGCAGGCTTCCCGCAGAATCCATTCGCCCATCTCGACGATCAGGCCGCTCTCCTCCGCCAGCGGGATGAACTCGGTAGGCGGCACAAAGCCGCGCACCGGATGCCGCCATCGCGCCAAGGCCTCGAAGCCGATGACCTCGCCATTGCCGACGACCTGTCGCGACAGTGCCTGTGGCTGATAATGCAGCGAAAGTTCGCCGTTCTTGACGGCTGTCGACATGTCCTGGTGCAAGACGCGGCGGTCGCGAATCTGCTGGTCCATCTCGGGTTCATAGATGCTAATCGAACCGCGTGATTTCGCCTTGGCGCGGAAAAGCGCCGCTCCCGAGTTCGCAAGCAGGGAAGCCGCGTCCGCGCCATTATGCGGGAAGATCGAAATGCCGGTCGTGATTCCGGTGCGAACCGATTTGCCGTCGATCATGAATTCCTTGGCCAGCGTTTCGGCAAGCTGTTCGGCCAAGAGCATCCCGGCGACGGGCTGCTTGCCATCGATGATCAATCCGAACTCGTCGCCGGAAAGCCGCGCCACCACGCCGCCGCGCGATGAAGCCTGCAACCGCTTCGCAACCTCGATCAGCAGCTTGTCGCCAATCGCATGTCCGAATACGTCGTTGATTTCCTTCAGGCCGTCGAGGTCGATCGACAGCACCGCAAATTCCTCGTCGGTGCCGCTGCAAGCCTCGATCATCTGCGCGAGGGCCTGCAGGAAGGCGGCGCGGTTCGGCAGATCGGTCAGGCCATCGTGATAGGCCATATGGGCCATGCGCGATTCTGTCTGGCGGCGGTCGGTGACGTCTTCATGGGTCTTGATCAGATATTGCGGCTCGCCCGAATCGTCGAGCACAGTCATTCGCCGCGTCAGGAACAGCCGCAATCCGTCCCTGGTGCTGATCGGATGCTCCTCGGTGAGAAGGCCGCGCTTTCTGATCGCCGTCTCGTCGCGCGAAACGATCAGCTTGGCTTCCCGCGGATTGAAAATATCGGCGGCTGTCAATCCGGTAGCTTCCTCGCGGCTGCGGTTGAGGATGATCTCGGCACTGCGGTTGGCAAGAAGGTACTTCCCGTCGCGGACGCGCTCGACCGTCAGCGACACCGGAATGTTGTCGACCACGAGTTCGAGGAACTTCTTGGTGTTTTCAAGCTCGATGGAGAGCGACCGGCGCTCGGTGACATCATCGAACAACGCGATCAGGAATTCCGGCTCGTTCTTGTGATTTCGCGCGATCACGCGATTGCTCTCAAGAACGCGTTTCTCCGAACCGCGCTCGACGACGAATTCGTTGCGGAACTGGCCTTCGGGCGAGCCGATGGCAGCGCGATCCGCCGCCTCGATGGCCGCCGCGGTTTCAGGCCGGAAAATCTCCTCGGCGCGCTTGCCGATCATGTGATCACGGGAGAAGCGCGAGAAACGCTCGAACGCGCGGTTGGCGAAGATGTAGCGGCCGTCCTCGATATTCTTGGCAGCCACGCATACCGGAACATTCTCGATCACCGACTCCAGGAACTGCTTGGTCGAAGCGAGCTGCCTCGAAAGCTTGCGTTGCTCGCTGCAATCGTCATGCGTCGACACCGAACCGCCGTTCGGCAAGTAAAAATGTTTGACAAGAATGGAACGTCCGTCGGGCAACTCGGTGATGTGACCTTCGGGCGCGCTGGCAAGGGCAAAGAAATTCTCGACGCTGATGTCGAGGACACCGCGCCTGCGCCGCAGTTCCAGGAGTTCCGAACCGTCCATCAGCGGGGGAATATCCGATCGGAGGAGGCCGTAAATTTCGAGATAACGGTCGTTGCAGAAGACGACCCGTTTTCGCGAATCGGTGATCACCACGCCCTGGCTGAGGTGATTCAGGGCGGAACTGACAAACGCGCTTCTGCGCGACTGCGAACGCTTGACGTTGCGCAGCGCCGACAGGATCCACAACGCAATCGAGAGAACGAAGCAACAGACGACGATGACGCCAATCAGCGTTTCCCAGACGAGGCTGGGATCGAGGGAGCGGACAAACTCCGCCAGAACGGATTCCCGGCCGGCCGCCAAGGCTTCGCCGAACGGCGCGACCACGGCAAAAAGGCACGTCACGACCCCTGCGGAAATCATGATTCTGCCGCCTGCCTGCCGATTCTTGTCAGCCATCAAACACCCGCGGATTTCTGCGGCCGAGTGTCTGGCTTCACGGGTTTGGATCAGGTAAATGCCTACCTAAGCCATCCCAAATTGCGGTCTGAAATACGGCAATTGCCCTGACATGATTAATGAGGCACTAACGGCCGGGCTCGGCAGAGTTCCAGAATGAATCCAACAAGTTGTGCGTTGGCGACAAACGCAACCGGGGCGATAGTTCGGACCTGAGATGGCTCCAAAACCGAGCATGACCACCCGATCCTCGCCGGACCAATTAATCCACCAATCCGGATCAGAATTTTCGAATGGATAAGGTCGAGTGCGTTGTCATCGGTGCAGGGGTGATCGGTCTTGCGATCGCGCGGCGGTTGGCGCAGGCGGGCCGCGAGGTGATCGTCCTCGAGACGGCCGAGGGGATCGGGACAGTTACTTCATCGCGCAACAGCGAGGTGATCCACGCCGGGATCTATTACAAGGCCGGGAGCCTGATGGCGCGGATGTGCGTCAGCGGCAAACGCGCCCTCTACGCATACTGCCGCGACCATGGCATCCCGCATCGCAATTGCGGCAAGCTGATCGTCGCAACCACGCCGGCAGAAAGCGAAAAACTGCAATCGATCAAGGCGCACGCCGAGGCCAACGGCGTCGACGACTTGCAAACCCTTACCGGAGAAGCCGCGCGCGCGTTGGAGCCCGCGCTGAATTGCGCGGCCGCCCTGCTCTCGCCTTCCACCGGCATTATCGACAGCCATGCCTATATGCTGGCGCTGCGCGGCGAGGCTGAGGACGCGGGCGCAGCCTTTGCCTTTCACACACCGCTCCTGGGTGGCAGGGCAAATGCCGGAAGTATCCAGCTCGACGCCGGTGGCGACGCACCGATGTCGCTGCAGTGCCGGCTTCTCGTCAACGCCGCAGGACTTGGCGCCTTTGCGGTCGCGCGCAGCATCGACGGCATGCCGATCGACGTGATCCCGCCAGCCTATCTGGCGAAAGGAAACTATTTCAGTTGCAGCGCCCGGGCGCCGTTTTCGCACCTGATTTATCCGGTGCCGGAGCCCGGCGGGCTCGGCGTGCACCTCACCCTCGACATGGCGGGACAGGCGCGGTTCGGACCCGACGTGGAGTGGGTCGACAGCATCGACTATGCGGTCGATCCGGTGCGTGCGGAGAAATTTTATCCGGCGATCCGACGCTATTGGCCGGCGCTGCCGGACGGCGCGTTGATGCCGAGCTACTCGGGAATGCGCCCCAAGATCGTGCCACCGGCGGTGGCTGTGCAGGACTTCCTGATCCAGGGGCCACGGGATCACGGCATCGAAGGGCTGATCAATCTGTTCGGAATAGAATCGCCAGGACTAACATCCTCATTGGCAATCGCGGACCATGTCGCCGAGTTGGCTGCGGCATAAGCACGTCGAAATGCAATACGGACCGCGGCCCGGCTGGCGGGGTCGCAACAATGTTGTGGAAATAGGCGACGCCCAAACTAACAACGGGTCGGCGACGCCGACCCGTTGGCGGGAGCAGAAAGTGTCAGTGCTTCGGCTAGTGCAGTGTTTCGCTTGCGGAATTTTTCAGCCGCTGAATCTCGTCCTTAACCATCAACTTCCGGCGCTTTAACTCGACAATTTGCAGATCGTCCGTTGAAAGGTGCACTAGAGCTTCGTGCAATTCGTTTTCGAGAGTCTTGTGTTTCCGTTCCAGTTCAACGAGATGCGCCTGAATTGCCATTCGAAACCTCCTCGGTTGAATTAAGACCTCAGATTCGATCCGGACAGCCAAGTCTACACGAAGCCCCGAATCTGTCGATGGGTATCGAAAACGACATCCTCATATTTCACCCTCATCTGCAACGAAACGTGAGTAGGGAACCGAAAAGGCGCCGGCAGCCGAAGCCGATGCAGGCCGGCCCGAGGAAAGCGCGTCAAAACAAAAGTTTAGAGCCTTGGTTCTGATGTTCGGCCGGCTCAGACTTTGGTCGGCCTGCCCCGGCGCCGGTCCAGCCAAATCGCCCCACCGGCGCCTCGCGAACCTGCTTGCGGACGGGGCTGCCAGGGAGGATATTCATGACCCGGCCTTACGGAACCCTTCGCCATCTCATCCGCGTTTTTCGATTAAGTACACCATGACCGACGAAGATGAGCGCGAACTCCAAGCCGAGCTCGCACGTTTGCAACAGGAGCACCGCGACCTCGACGCGGCGATCGATGCCCTGCACCAATCGCCCGCACCGGATTTGCTGCGGCTGCAACGGCTGAAGAAACGCAAGCTGCAACTACGCGATCGCATCGCCTTCATCGAAGACCAGATCACGCCGGACATTATCGCCTAGAAGCATCATTTCAGAGCGGCGCATCCGACCCGAACCGGGGTGGCAGCGCCCAATTCACGGTTCCCGGTCCGTCAACTCGCGCAGAATGCCCGCCACTTGAAGCGGGTGATAGGGCTTGGGCAGGAACCGCCCGCCCTCTGGCAGATCGACATCGGCTGCAATAGCGCGACCGGAAGTGGCGACGATCTTGATCGGCGGCCAACGGCCCCTGATCGCGCGGGCGAGCTTCAGCCCATCCATCGAACCTGGTATCTGGATATCGGTGAAAACCACGCTGATGTCGCGACGGGATTCGAGAATTTCGATGGCCTGATCGGCATTGGCGGCTGCGACCGCCTCGAAGCCGGCGCCTGCGATCATCTCGACCGCGTCCATTCTCAACAAAAACTCATCCTCAACGACCAGCACCACGGGTCTCCTGGATACTGAAAGACCCATGCGTTCCTCTCCCTGTCGATAGGCATAAGCGCTGAATATTGTTTTCGTTCCCGCGCTGCACCCTTAAGCGGGCCGCCAGCCATCGGCCCAGGTGCTTGGCTCGCCTGGCCCACGAGGGGTTGTGAGAACCTTGGACCCAATCTGAATCTGATACCTTGACTCAAAGAGAACAAAATAGGAACATGTCCCCTTACCGCCAACCTCTCAAGGATTTCGTCATGTCCGAACCTGCTTCGATGTCTGGCCACGATCGTTACGAACGGGCCTGCGACCAAGCGGTCGCGATGTGCGATGGAAATCTGCGCAGCACGATCAAGGCGCTGATCATGGCGAACGAATATCTCGAGATGGAATTGAGGGAATTGCAGACGACGGCCTCAACCAACCGCGTGTCGCGGCGACCGCGAGGGGGCGAGGAGGCCGCCTGATCGATCAGACGGAGCAATGACAATGGCCGCTGTCACCTATTACGTCGCAATGCCATTTTTGCAGGATGATACCGGCTCGCCGGTCGCGGGAGCCGCCGAAGAGTGCCAAACTTCGTCAGGCGCGTTGCGCCGTGCGGAGGCCATGTCGCGCGCCGCCGGCAGCATCGGTGCGGTCGCCTTCAGCCGCACCGGCGATCCCATGATCGGCGAATTCGGCGATGCGCGCTTGCTCAGGAAATTCGGCCAGGTGCCGGATGACCTGAGCGGGCTGTAGCATCAGTAATCATTCATCGTAGGGTGGGCAAATGCGCATCTGCGCCGTGCCCACCATCGTCAGCCGGATTGCCGACAAGATGTGGTGGGCTCGCTTCGCTTGGCCCACCCTACTGTCAATTGCCTGCATCATCGCAACTCGCGGAAGAAGGCGCGCACCTCCCGGGCGAGCAATTCCGGCTGCTCAAGAGCTGCGAAATGTCCACCCTTCTCCATCACGCTCCAGCGGCGGATATCCTTGAACACGCGCGCCGCAACATGGCGCGGGGGTTTGAGGATTTCGCGCGGAAACTGCGCATATCCGGTGGGCACTGCGATGGCTTCGCCGGGAGGCAAAATGACCGAGCCGTGAAGCCTCGCGTAATACGGCCAGAACGACGACCCGATCGCGCCGGTGAACCAGTAGAGCGAGATATCGGCGAGCATGCGGTCGCGGCCGATCGCCCGTTCGACGTCGCCGCCGCAATCCGACCATGCACGGAATTTCTCCACGATCCAGGCCGCAAGGCCAGCGGGTGAGTCCGTCAACGCGAAGGCGAGTGTTTGCGGGCGCGTGCCCTGAATCCATTGATAGCCGCTCTCCTCGCGCATCCAATGCGCCAGTTCAGCGAGATACCGCTTCTCCTCTTCGGTAGGATTTTGAAACGCGGCGGGGTCGCGGCCGGCCGCCATCATCAGATTGATATGGATGCCGATCATGCG
>DATGGY010000181.1:0-15367 GCA_035308285.1 Bradyrhizobium sp.
CCATGCGACGTGCCGATCGTCTGTTCCAGATCATTCAGGTGCTCCGGCGCACCCGAAAGCCGCTGACGGCGGACGCAATTGCGGCCGAGCTCGAAACCTCAAAACGCACGATCTATCGCGATATCGCGACCCTGATGGAGCAGCGCGTGCCGATCCGCGGCGAGGCCGGCATGGGCTATATCCTGGAAAAGGGATTCGACCTGCCGCCGTTGATGCTGACACCCGACGAGATCGAGGCCGCGGTGTTGGGCGCGCAATGGGTCGCCGGTCACGCCGACGAGGCGCTGTCGCGCGCGGCCGCCGATCTGATCGCCAAGATCTCCGAAACTGTGCCCGAGCGGTTGCGGCCGTTCGTGCTCGAACCGGCAAGCCGCGCCCGTCCGGCCTGGCGCAAGGAGCCCGACCGCATCGACATGGCGCGGACGCGAACGCATATCCACGAAGGCAAGAAGATGGCGCTGCGTTATCGCGACGAGCAAGGCCGCGACAGCGAGCGCACGGTCTGGCCGATCGCGATCGGCTATCTCGAAGCCGTGCGGCTGCTCGCGGCCTGGTGCGAACTGCGCCGCGACTTCCGCAGCTTTCGAACCGACCGAGTCGTCGATGCGGTCTATCTCGACGAGAAATATCCGGAGCGGCGCGATTTGCTGCGCGCGAAGTGGCGGCGAAGCCTGGTTTGGGAACATCCGAGCGACATCTAAGGTGCGCGCCGCGTCAACTCATCTCTTTGTATGAGCATGATCTCCGCGCCAACGCTTTCGCGTCTGTCGCGAGGAAAAACCGGCTTCCACTTTTCCGGATCATGCTCTGGCTGGCCGATCGGAGCTTTCCGCGCTAAACCCTTGAAACCATGGAAACGGGTAAACCAACCATCGCCGAAAGCCCCTGCCTGGCCTGCGGGGCCTGCTGCGCGTATTCGCAAAACTGGCCGCGGTTCACGACCGAGGATGACGCCGCACTCGATCTGATCCCGGAAAACTTCGTCAACGATCGACAATCGGGCATGCGCTGCGACGGCGACCGCTGCTCGGCGCTGTCGGGGCGGATTGGCATTAAGACCTTTTGCTCGATCTATGCCGTCCGTCCCGAAGTGTGCCGCACCTGTATGCCCGGCGATATTGAATGCAACATGGCGCGGCGGCGGCGTGGGCTGCCGCCTCTGGGATAATCACGAGGTCGTCCCTGCGAACGCAGGAACCCATACCGCGTGACCTATCCGTAAGGCGCTGTGGTGGACGCCTGTGAAAACCATTTGAATTTTGTGGTTATGGGTCCCTGCGTTCGCAGGGACGACGTAAGAGAGGCTAAGCCCTCACAGCTTCGGCGAAGTCTTCATCAAGCTCGTCCGCGATCGGAGCGAAGGTGGAGAGCGGCTTGGTCGACAGGGTGATCGGCTTGCGACCGCCGAAGGAAGGTGACGGCGTGCGCGCCGCAGGCTCGCGGGACAATGCGTAGAGGGTCGAGCCGACACGCCCGCCGAACTGGACCAATTGCTGCTCGGTGCAGCTTCCGGCGATCGCAAGCGCCAGTGAATAAAGATGGCTTCGGCGATAGCAGAACAGCGCCAGCATCGCCCGGGCGTCGGGAGACACGCTCGCCACCAGTTGCGGCAGACCGTTTTCGTTGGCGCGATACATTTCGCCGAGCAACTCGTCTCGGACCGGACAGGAATCGTTCTCGAAGGCGTCGTGGCTTGAAAACATCGCGTATCCCCTGACACGCAGGATGCAGTGCAACTCTCTAACGAAAGGTTAACCACTCCACCCGGTAGTGCTACGGGCCGCTTGATTCGATGGCCCGATCAGGCAGCGCGAGAGCGATTCGACCCATTGCTAAAGCGCGTTCTTTCTTATCCAATCGGAGAGCGCACGCCCGATCGCCGGCCCTGAATCTTCCTGGATGAAATGCGAGCCCGGGACGGTGACTGCGGTCTGGTTCTTCCAACTGCGGCAGAACTCCCGCAAGCTCCCGATCAGAATGGCCCCGGGCTCGGCGTTGACGAATAGTTTGGGAATGTCGCTTTCGGCCATCCACTGCGCATAGTCGGCGGCTATCTGCACCACGTCGGCGGGCTCGCCGGCAATCGGAATCTGCCGCGGCCAGGTCAGCGTCGGCCAGCGGTCCTCGCGAGTGAGAAAAGGCCTTCGGTATTCCGTCATCTCGGCCTCTGTCAGTTTCCGCAATACCGATCCCGGCAGCACCCGCTCGACGAAGACATTGCGGTCCAGGATCATCTCCTCGCCCTTGTCGGAGCGAAAGCCCTTGAAGATCGGCGTTGCCGACGCACTCCATTCGTCCCAGGCGACGATCGGCCGAACGAGCGCCTCCATATAGGCGATACCGCGGACACGACCGCGGTGATGGTTGGCCCAGTCGAAGCCGAGCGCCGAACCCCAGTCATGGACCACGAGCACGAGCGACTCGGCCGGACCCACGACGGCATCGATGAAGGCCCAAAGATATTTCCGATGGGTCATATAACGGTAGGTGTCGGGGCCCGGCGAGGCCAGCTTGGCCGAATCCCCCATGCCGATCAGATCCGGCGCGATCAGCCGGCCAAGACCTTCGACCTCGGGAATGACGTCGCGCCAGAGATAGGACGAAGTCGGATTGCCGTGCAGGAAGAGCACGGGCCTGCCCTCGCCGCGCTCGTGATAGGCCATGCGGGCGCCGAGCACGTCGACGGTCTTCTTGGTCAGCGGCTGTTCTGACATTTGCGAGCCCTCGGTGAATATTGCTTGTTCAGCATGCCGCGCAATGGCATCGGACGCAAATAACGGCTTTCCTTTTACCCTCCCCCTCCGCGAGAGAGTGAAGTACAACCTGCCTGCTCTCCAATACTTATCCTTCGATCAGCCGGTGTCCCTTAAGTTCACAATCTCCGACCTGCGGCAGCGACCGGAATTTCTCGATACTGTTGCCGACCGCATCTGGCAAGCATGGTGGATGGATTCCGGCCATCCCCTCGACTTTATCTCTAGTCGCTTGCGGGATGAGAATCTGAACGCCGACCCGATACCGTTTGCGCTGATCGCCCATGACGGTGCGTCGTTTCTCGGCACCGCGTCCGTGATCGTATCCGACCTCGCCGAGCGTCCACACCTCACGCCGTGGGTCGCAGCCGTGTGGGTCGAGCCGCATGCGCGCCAACATGGCGTGGGTGCTGCGCTGGTCCACCGCGCCACGCGAGATTGCTTCGCGCTGGGTGTAAACCGCGCCTACCTGTGCGCGCGGCCGGCGCGTTCAGCGTTTTACGAGAGATTGGGTTGGTCGCCGATCGAGCGAGATGTCGGACCGCACCGCCTGAGCGTGTTTGTCAGGGGCACCGACGCGATCAGCCGTTCGCGGCCATGAAAATCGACAGGCCGAAGCCGGTCAAATGATGCAGCGTCTGGTCAACGCCGATCAGGGTCCAGAACCACGGATGGTGACGTTCCTGGGTCACACCAAAATGCGATGCAACAAACCCCTTGGCGCGATCGACCGTGATGTGAATGGCAAAATCGATCAGGGCGACAAACCAGAATTGCGGCGCCACGATGAGGATCAGCGCCATTGCAACGGCCAGATGCACCAGACAATGGGCCAGGAGCGGCAGCGCCCATCCCTTCCTTTGGTCCTTGCCGATGGCCATCCAGGAATTCTGCAGGACGAAATCGGCAATGATGTGCTTGACGGCAAGCAGCACCATCCATCCGATCAGCGCAGCTACCGGAACCGACACGGGCATGGGGGGAAACGACAAACTGACGCCCTCGAAAGACTAACCTGGTATGGCGGGTAAACGACCGGAGGCGTTCAGCGCGACTTCTTAAGCCCGGACAATTTGTCCAAATTTGTCCTTTTATGACATCTCCCGGCGCAGAATGCACCTGCCGGGAACTCGAAAAACACCAAGAAAATCATCAAGTGGCCCGACGACGATACGCTGCGGCGGGGAGCCGGGCATCGCCGGTAAGGTTAGCGCGGGCGGCTTATTTGCAATCCCCATCGCAGCGGATATCATCGGGAGATAGGAAAATTATCGTTCTTTTTTAGATATTTACGATGGTGTCCAGGCGGATCTCGGTGCATTCATAGCGGCGAGAACGCTTGGGGTTGCGGGTATGTGCCATGAGCGCTGAAGTCCCAACGCCTCCGCCGGAGCCGGCGCCGCGCAGGCGGTTTATCGCCAGCAACCGCGGACAAATGCTGCTGTTCGCGGTGCTGACGGTCATTCTGACGGTCGCAACCGTATGGGGCAGTCGCATATGGCTGCGGAATTCCGAGACGCTGACCTTTGCCGTCGGCGAGGCGGGCGGGCCGGAGGCGCGATTTGCCGCCAAGCTCGCCGCTATGCTCAAGGCCACTTCGTCGCGCCTGCATCTGAAGATCATCTCCAACGCCGACAATGGCAAGGCCTTGGCGCTGTTCGACCGGAAATTGGCCGACCTTGCCGTGCTGCGCACCGACACCAAAATCCCACCCCGCGCCCGCTCGCTCGCGATCCTGGAGCACGAGCTGCTGCTGCTGATCAGTCCGGGAGAAAAGAAAATCAAATCGCTCGCGGAGCTGAAGAAAAAGAAGATCGCGGTCATGACGAGCGGCAACGCCAATGTCGCATTCGTCCGCAGCCTGCTCGAAATTCCCGAGGGTTCGGAGGCCGGCTCGCGGCTGCAATTCGCGCCGCCGAATTCGACGCTCGACAAGCTGTTTTCTTCCGGCGGCTATGGCGCCGTGATCGCCGTCGGCCACGCCTCCGCCTTCGTCAAGGACAAGAGCTTCGAACAATCCGCCAAGCGCGCCTCATTCACCCTGAATGCCATCGAGGATTCGACGGCGCTGACCCGTCGAAATCCCGGCATTTCGGAGGAAAAAGTGGCGACAGGCACGCTGTCGTCGGCACCCGAGATTCCCGACGACGATGTCGATACGGTCGGACTGCAATGGCTCTTGGTGGGCCAGTCCGCGATGGCGCCGGCAACGGCAGGCGAACTCGCGCGCACGATCTATGAGAACAAGGCGGAGCTCGCGCTCGACGACGGTTTCGCCTCCAAAATCGAGCCGGCCGACGTCGACAAGACCGCCTTCATCGTCGCCCATCAGGGCGTCTCCGAATACATCAACGACACCGCCAAATCGTTTCTGGAGCGCTATAGCGACCTGTTTTATCTCGGCGCGGCGGCGCTCAGCGTCATCGGCTCGATCTTTGTCGGGCTCTACACCAAGGTGACGCGGGTTGCGCCGGAGAAAGCCAGCGAACTCGCAACCGCGATCCTCGACATCGGCGAGCGGATCGCCCATGCCAACTCGTTGGATACGATCGATCGGCTGCAGGATGAACTCGAAGCTATCCTTCGCGGCGCCGTAATCGGGTTGCGCGACGGCACCATTTCAAGCGACGGGCTGGACACGTTCAAGCTTGGATATGAATTCGTGCGCGACGAGATCGGCATGCGGCGCGAGAGCCTGAAGCGGCAGGCCGGTCACGACGACAATGTGGTCATCGTCAAAACTGCACACAGCGCGTGAGGACATTTTCGATCGTCAACATTCCGCGAAGGCCAAGGCCGTCCCCATCCGGGACCGAAGGCTTCGGGCCCCGCATTGACGTTATTTTCCACAGCTCGTTGACGGCCTCCTCCCGCGCGGGCACTTTGTCAGACCCGTTTTGAAATTTCTTTCAGCGACAGGCGCCCGCGTCACGATGTCCAAGCTGCTTGTTTCCCCTCGTCTTGCGCAATTTGTGGCCGCGACAATCGGCCGCAACATGACCAGAGCGGCGTACGCCGCGGTCGTCTGTGGCGTCGCCATGATCGTTCTGCTGACGGTCGATCCGGCTTACGAGATGGCCCATCACTATGTCGACGCCGTGCTGTGGGGGTGCCTGGCTTTCTTCGTATTCGAATGGGTGGTCCGGCTTCGCCATGCTTTTCGCACCGGCCACGGATGGGCTTACGCGCTATCGCCTCGCGGGCTGGTGGACGCCGGTGCTGCGGCCGCCGTGCCGCTCGCGATGATGCTCGGCCTGAACCCAAAATCCGCGTGGCTGCTTGGCGTATTCTGGATGTTCAAGGTCATTCCCGGGACACCCAGCTTGCGGCAATTGCGCCGGGTCCTGGTGCTTGAATCGGGACCGCTGTTGAGCGTGCTCGTGATCTTCCTGATGGTGCTGTTCCTGGCCTCGGTGGCGGAATACTACCTGGAGCGCGACGTCCAGCCGGCCGGCTTCAGCAGCGTGGCGTCGGCACTATGGTGGGCGGTGGCAACCCTGACCACGACCGGATACGGCGACGTCGTGCCGATCACCCCGCTCGGCCGGATGGTTGCGGCACTCGTCATGATCTGCGGCCTCGGCGTGTTCGGGCTCTGGACCGGTATCCTTGCCACCGGCTTCGCCGCGGAGACCCGACGCGACAATTTCCTCAGGACCTGGGAATCGGTAAGCAAGGTGCCGTTCTTCGCAACGCTTGGGCCCGCCGCGATCGCCGATGTCACCCACATGCTGCGCACCATCGATCTGCCGGCGCGCACCAGCATCATCCGCAAGGGGCAGGCCGGCGACTGCATGTATTTCATCGCCGGCGGCGAGGTCGAGGTCGATTTGCCGGGCAAGAAAGTGACCCTCGCCGAAGGTGCATTCTTCGGCGAAATGGCGCTGCTCGGCAACAATCTGCGCTCGGCCAATGTCACCACGACGAGGGTATCGCAGCTTCTGGTGCTCGATCTGGTGGATTTCCGCATGTTGATGGCGCGGCATCCCGATCTTGCCGAGACGATCGATGTCGAGGCCAAGCGGCGCGTGCAGGAAAATAACTAGCGGAGAGAAGAATGCCGAACGCCACCGCAAGCCCGCCGGTGCTCGAACTCAATGGCGCGCGCGCGACCATCCGCCTCAACCGGCCGAAACATCTGAACCGGCTGCAGGCCGACGATCTCGATGTGCTGCTGAGCCTGTTCGACCGGATCGAGGCTGATCCCGCGATCAGGGTTTTGATCCTCACCGGCACCGGCCGCGCCTTCAGCGCCGGCTACGATCTCAACTCGGTTGCCGAGCGCGCCCACAGCGCCGTTGAAGAGAAAAGCGTCGGATCGGCGTTCGAAGCGGTCGTCAATCGGCTCGAGGATATCGGCGTTCCCACCATTTGCCGCCTGAACGGCGGGGTCTATGGCGGCTCGACCGATCTGGCGCTGGCCTGTGATTTCCGCATCGGGCTCGACGCTTGCGAGATGTTCATGCCGGCGGCGCTGCGCGGCCTGCACTATTACCCTGGCGGGATCGCACGTTACGTAACGCGCCTCGGCGTCGATAATGCCAAGCGGCTGTTTTTAACCGCCGAAAAAATCGGCGCGGCCGAGATGCTTCGGATCGGCTATCTCACCGCCGTGGTGCCGGCCGAGGCGCTGGACCAGGAAGTCGACAGGCTCGCCGCTTTGCTGGCCGGAAACGCACCGGTGGCGATGCGCGGCATGAAGCGGACCATCAACGAAATTGCACGCGGCACACTCGACAAGGCGGCCGCCGACCGTCGCCATCGCGAAAGCATGCGCGGCGAGGAAATCAAGGAAGGCATCAAGGCATTTTCGGAAAAGCGCCCGCCGAAGTTTTAGTTGGTCTCTGGTTGCGTTCCCCGGATGCAGCGCGGCGCCCTAACGCTGCGCTGCTGATCCGGGGACCATGTAACGGCAGGCGGTGGGTCCCGGCTCAGCGGAGCAGCGCGAAGAGCGCTGCACCGCGTCCGGGACACGCGACAATCTAATCCTCCACAAATGTCGCCGCATCCGAGACGCTGGCGCGCGAGGTGCGGTAGCTGTTGACCCTGTGATCGCGGTCCGCAAAGCCGAACGATATCCCGCAGACCACACGCCGGTCGTCGCCAAGCCCAAAATGACGGCGGATCAGGCCGGACTGGCGCGCCAGCGCCGCCTGCGGGATGGTGGCAATACCCAGTGCCTGGGCCGCGAGCAGGAAGTTGCCGACATAGGCCCCGCAATCGATCGCACCATAAATGCCGAGCGCCTCGTCGGTGTGGATAATGGCGACGTGCGGCGCGCCGAAGAAATTGTAATTCTCCAGCGTCTGTTTCGCATAGGCCATCTTGTCGCCGCGCTTGATGCCGAGCGTATCGTAGAGCTGGAAGCCGCTCTCGCGGCGGCGCTCGAGATAAACGCCGCGATACTCGCGCGGAAACGAAAAGTCGCCATCCTCCGGCGCGCCGGAACTGACGGTTGCATAAATCTCCTTGCGAAAGCGTTCCTTGGCTTGGCCGCTGGCGATCACGACCTGCCATGGCTGGCTGTTGCACCAGGACGCGGTGCGCTGCGTCGCCTTCAATATCCGCTCAATCGTCGCGCGCGGCACCGCCTCGGGCTTGAAGGCGCGGCAGGAATAACGCTCAGTGAGTAATTCCTCGAGCACTTCGATCGGTGCGTGATTGGTCGTGTCGTCCATTACATTATCGCCTCTGTTGGAGCTCGTGTCCCGGACGCGGTGCAGCGTCCTTCACGCTGCTCCGCAGAGCCCGGACCCACGCCTTTAGCGTCTTACATGGACCCCGGATCAGCAACGCAGTGTCCCGGGCACGTTACCGCCCTTTGGTCGGGATCTTGTTGAACGGCACGTCCTTGTCGACGCGGATATCGCCGGGCAGGCCGAGCACGCGCTCGGCAATGATGTTGCGCAGGATTTCATCGGTGCCGCCGGCAATCCGCGTCGATGGCGACGACAACAGCATGGCCTGGAACTGACCGGCGGCCTCGGCGGTCTCCGGATCGTTCAGCATGCCGCTCGCGCCTTGCAGGTCCATTGCGTAGGTCGCGATATCCTGCAGCATCGAGCCCGCGACCAGCTTGCCGATCGAATTCTCCGGCCCCGGACGCTCGCCTTTGGAAAGCGCGGTGATCGAGCGCATGCTGGTGTATTTCAGGCCGCTGTTCCTCACCGCCCAGTGGGCAAGCTTCGCACGCGTGGCGCGGTCGTCGATCGCAAGTCCGTCCTCGGTCATCAGATTGCTGCAGAATTCGAACATCTCGGCGAACCCGGTGGCGAGCCTGGCGCCGATCGTCATCCGCTCGTTCATCAGCGTGGTCAACGACACGTTCCAGCCGTCGCCGACCGCGCCGAGCCGCTGAGAATCCGGAACGCGCAGATTCGTAAAAAACACCTCGTTGAACTCCTGCATGCCGTTGGCCTGCTTGATCGGCCGGACCTCGACCCCCTCGCTCTTCATGTCGATAAAGAACATGGTCAGGCCCTTGTGCTTGGGCACGGCGGGATCGGTGCGGGTGATGAGGATGCCGTAGTCCGAGTAGTGCGCTCCCGATGTCCAGATCTTCTGGCCGTTGATGATCCAGTGATCGCCGTCGGCTTCCGCGCGGGTGCGCAGGCCCGCCACGTCGGAACCGCCCGATGGCTCCGAGAAGAGCTGGCACCAGATTTCCTCGCCCGAGGCGATCTTCGGCAGATAACGCCGCCTGGCGGGCTCGCTGCCATAGGCCATCAGCGTCGGTCCGCACATGCCCTCGCCGATCTGGAACGGGCTCGTCAGCTTGAAGTAGATGCCCTCCTCCTGCTGCCAGATCACGCGCTCCACCGGCGAGGCGCCGCGGCCGCCATATTCCTTCGGCCAATGCAGGCAGACCCAGCCGCTTTCGGACTTCTTCCTTTGCCAGGCTTTGGCGACCTCGACGATATCGTGCTTCTTCAATTTGATCCGGCCAAGGGAGGCTTTGGAAAGCTCCGCCTCGAACTCCTTCGGCGCGTTGGCGTCGATCCACGCTTTCGCCTCGGCGCGAAACGCGGCCTCTTGCGGGGTGTCGTCGAAATTCATGGCGCCTTCTCCCTGTCTCTGAAACGTTCCCCGGATGCCGCGCAGCACGAAGTGATGCGCTGCTGATCCGGGGTCCATCAACCGGTTTCGGTGGGTCCCGGCTCTGCGGGGCAGCGTACTGGACGATGCCACGCATCGCCAGGAGGGCGCTGCACCGCGTCCGGGACACCCAAAACTATCTTCCCTTCGTCGGTATCTGATTGAATGGCACGTCCTTGTCGACCCGGATATCGCCGGGCAGCCCCAGCACGCGCTCGGCGATGATGTTGCGCATGATCTCGTCGGTGCCGCCTTCGACGCGGGTGCCGGGCGCGCGCAACAACATCGCCTGGAACTTGCCGGCGGCTTCCGCGTCCTCGGACCCACTGAGCGCGCCCGCCGCGCCCTGCAGGTCCATCGCGAACGCCGCGATATCCTGGATCATCGACCCCGCGACCAGTTTGCCGATCGAGTTCTCCGGCCCCGGGCGCTCGCCCTTCGACAGCGCCGAGATCGCGCGCATGCTGGTGTATTTGAGCCCGCTGGCGCGCACCGCCCAATTAGCCAATTTCGAGCGAACGTTGTGGTCGTCGATCGCAAGTCCATCCTCCAGCATCAGGTTGCTGCAGAGCTCGAACAGTTCCGGGAAACCGGTCGCAACCCCGGCGCCGATCGACATGCGCTCATTCATCAGCGTGGTCAGCGACACGTTCCAGCCGTCATTGATGGCGCCGAGGCGCTGGGCATCGGGAATTCTAACATCCGTGAAATAGACCTCGTTGAAGTCGGACGCGCCATTGGCCTGCTTGATCGGCTTGATCTCCACGCCCGGACTCTTCATGTCGAGGAAGAACATGGTCAGCCCCTTGTGCTTGGGCACGGCGGGATCGGTGCGCGTCAAGAGGATGCCGTAGTCGGAATAATGCGCGCCCGAGGTCCAGATTTTCTGGCCGTTGACGATCCAGCCGTCGCCGCGTTTTTCGGCACGTGTGCGGAGACCTGCGACGTCGGACCCGCCGGCGGGTTCGGAAAACAACTGGCACCAGATGTTTTCGCCGGATGCGAGCTTCGGGAGCAGACGGCGCTTATGCTCTTCACCCGCAAACGCCATCATGGTGGGGCCGCACATGCCGTGGCCGATGATGAACATGTAGCTGAGCTTGCCGAACGCGCCTTCTTCCTGCTGCCAGATCACGCGTTCGATCGGCGAGGCGCCGCGCCCGCCATATTCCTTGGGCCAGTGCAGGCAAGCCCAGCCGGCATCGGCCTTTTTCTTCTGCCAGGCTCTGGCCACCTCCAGAATGTTGGCGTCCTTGAGCTGGGTGCGGCCGAGCGAGGATTTCTCGAGCTCCTCCTCATACTGCTTCGGTGCGTTGGCAGCGATCCAGGCCTTTGCCTCGGCGCGGAACGCGGCTTCCTGCGGGGTGTCGTCGAAATTCATGGGTGGCTCTTTCTCTCTCGATACGCTCCCCGGATGCTGCGCGCGCCGCGAAAACGGCGCGCCGCTGATCCGGGGTCCATCCAATTTGTCCCGTGGGTCCGGGCTCTGCGGGGCAGCGTGAAGGACGCTGCACCGCGTCCGGGACACGGGTAGCTAAGCCGCGTTCCTTTTCCGCATGCGGTCGATCAGCGCATCTTCCCAATAAGAGAGCGAGCCGAGCGACAGCGCGGTGGCGTTGGCGCGCCGGTAGTAGAGGTGGCAGTCGAACTCCCAGGTGAAACCCATGCCGCCATGGACCTGGATGTTGTTCTTGGCGCAATGCTGAAACGCCTGCGTCGCGCTAATCCGCGCGGCGGCGGCGGCTTCCGGCAGTTCCGAGGCGTTGGTCGAGAGCGCCCAGGCACCGTAGTAGCAATTCGAACGCGCCAGCGTCGCCGAGACGTACATATCGGCGAGCATGTGCTTTATCGCCTGGAACGAGCCGATCGGCCGGCCGAAGGCGATGCGGTCGAGCGCATAATCGCGGCCCATTTCCAGCGCGCGGTCGGCGCCGCCGACCTGCTCGAAAGCCAACAGCACCGCGGCGCGGTCCAGCACCTGCGAAACGATGCTCCAGCCTTCATTGGGACGACCCAGCGGCTCGGCCTTGCAGTTCTTGAAGGTGACCTCCGCTTGTTGCCGCGATGGATCGACATTGGTCAGCGCCTTGGCCTCGACGCCTTCGCCCTTCATGTCGACCACAAACAGCGAGATGTCGGTGTCGCGCCCGCTCGAGCCGGCGCGGGCGGCGACAATCGCGAAGTCGGCGGTCGCGCCATCGGGCACCGGCTTCTTCGCGCCGTTGAGAATGTTGCCGGACGCAGTAAGCTTGATCGCCTGCGGCGACGGATTGCTCTTGCCTTCGAACAGCGCGAGCGTGCCGATGGCCTCGCCCGACGCAATCAAGGGCAGCCATTTCTGTTTCTGCGCCTCGCTGCCGGCGAGCAGAATGGCTTCCGCGGCGAGATAGACGGTGGAAGAAAACGGCACCGGCGCCAGCGCGCGTCCCATTTCTTCCGCGATCACGCACAGCTCGAGATGGCCGGCGCCCGCGCCGCCATAGGCTTCCGGGATCGCGACGCCAAGAAAACCCATCTCGGCCAGGCCTTTCCACAACTCGCGATCATACAGCGCGTTGCCGTCGAGGACGGCGCGCACCGCTTTGGGCGGACACTTTTCGGCAAGAAACTTCCGCGCCTCATCGCGCATCTGCTTTTGCTCGTCGGAGAAATCGAAATTCATGGCGGGTAACCCTTGTTGAGTTGGGTCCCGGCTCTGCGGCGCATCGTGAAGAACGCTGCACCGCGTCCGGGACACGGCCTTGCTCTAACGTTTCCTTGTTCCCCGGATGCTGCGCAGCGCGTAGCGGTGCGCTGCTGATCCGGGGTCCAAAATCCTTACCTTGGCGCCATGCGGATCGCGCCATCGAGCCGGATGGTTTCGCCGTTGAGCATCGCGTTCTCGACGATGTGGACGGCGAGGTTGCCATATTCGGATGCGTCACCGAGGCGCGCGGGATGCGGCACCTGCGCACCCAGGCTCTTGCGCGCTTCCTCGTTCAATCCCATCAATAACGGCGTCAGGAACAGGCCGGGCGCAATGGTGTTGACCCGAACCTTGTGCTGGGCGAGGTCGCGCGCCGCCGGCAAGGTCAGGCCGACCACGCCGCCCTTGGAAGCGGAATAGGCGATCTGGCCGATCTGGCCTTCATAGGCGGCAACGCTGGCGGTGTTGATGATGACGCCGCGCTCTTCGCCCATGGGGGCTTCGGTCAACAGGCGCTCGGCGAACAGCCGCAGCACGTTGAAGGTGCCGATCAAATTGACGCTGATGATGCGGGCGAATTTGGCGAGTGGATAGACGCCGTCCTTGCCGACGATGCGCTGCGAGCCGCCGATGCCGGCACAATTCACCAGCACCCGCGCAATGCCATGGGCGGCTTCGGCCCTGGCGATCGCGGCCTTGACCTGTTCCTCGTCGGTGACGTCGGCGACAACCGCAATGCCCTTCACCGCGGCAGCGACCTTCTCGGCATTCTCCTTGCTCTGATCGAGCACGGCGACCTTGGCGCCTTTGGCCGCCATGGCCCGCGCGGTCGCGGCGCCAAGGCCGGAACCCCCGCCTGTGATGAGAACGGCAACGTCTTTCAACTGCATGATCAACCCCTCCCTGGGTGTCTCTTTTGATGGCGAATGGCGAGTGGCGAATAGCGAATGGAATAAAGGAAAACGCTGTCCACGATCTGACTTTCCTCCCTTATTCGCTACTCGCTACTCGCCATTCGCTATTCGCTTCTTCCCGTCGTCAGCACACCTCCGCAAATCAGCGCTTCCATGTGCCGGATATATTGACGGCAGACCTCCTCGGTCACCGGTCCGACGCCGGCGGCACGCGACATTGCGTGCCGCGCGAAAAACAGATGGTCGCAGGCGCCGATCAGGCTGGTGTAGAACATCACCGGATCGACCTTGCGGAACTCGCCGCTTCTGATGCCTTCGGTGAGCAGGCGGCGGTGAAATTCGAGCAAGGGCGCCACGAAGAATTTTGAAACCTCGCAGGCGGCCTCCGCGCTGCTTTCGTGCAGCAAATAGTGGATCAGCCGGTTCATATAGGGGAATTGATGATAGGCGCGGATGATGCCGGCGATATGCAGCTTCAGTTTCGCGGTCGGCGCGATCGGCTGCGCCAGCAGGTATTCGAGCTGCGCCATTTCGTTGGCGGCATCGCGCGCCAATAGCGCCAGCAGCAGGCCGTCCTTGTTGCCGAAATGGTATTTCACCAGCGCGGCATTGACGCCGGATTTCTGCGCGATGTCGCTCAAGGAAATCTCGATCGAGGCGCGCTTGATCATCAATTCGCTGGCGGCCACCAGGAGCTTGTCGGCGGTGGCGCTCCTCGCCGGCGGTAACCCGGTCGGTATGACGCTTTCGACTTGTGAATCCATGACCTGCCTGCCCGGAATGACCGGTTCAGCTAACCCCATGGCCCGTCCTCACTCAAGGGTTAATTGAATGATTGACTAAATCCGGCTGCGACACTTAAATCCTGCCCATCAAGCAAGTCCCACCGACAACCATCAGGAGAGAGCCCATGGCCGAGGCCTATATCGTCGCCGCCGCGCGCACCGCCGGCGGCCGCAAGGGAGGCCGCCTCGCCGGCTGGCATCCGGCCGATCTCGCCGCTTCCGTGCTCGATTCGCTGGTGGAGCGCTCGGGCGCCGCGCCCGACCAGATCGAGGACGTCATCATGGGCTGCGTCATGCAGGCCGGGGAGCAGTCCAACAACATCGCGCGCAACGCCATCATGGCCTCAAAACTGCCGGAGAGCGTGCCGGGCACGTCGATCGACCGGCAGTGCGGCTCCTCGCAGCAGGCGCTGCATTTCGCAGCCCAAGCGGTGATGTCCGGCTCCATGGACGTGGTGATCGCCGCCGGCGTCGAGTCGATGACGCGGGTGCCGATGGGGCTTGCTTCCTCGCTGCCGGCAAAGAACGGCTTTGGCCACTACAAGAGCCCCAACATCGAGAAGCGCCACCCGAACATCGTATTCAGCCAGTTCACCGGCGCGGAGATGATGGCGGAGAAATACGGCCTCTCCAAAGACGAGCTCGACGAATACGCCTATGGCAGCCACCAGCGCGCGATTGCCGCGACCCAAGGCGGCCGCTTCAAGGACGAGATCATCCCCTTGCCGATCACCCGCGCCGACGGCACGGCCGATGTGCATTCCGTCGATGAGGGCATCCGCTTCGATGTCAGCCTCGACGGCATCAAGGGCGTCAAGCTGATCGCCGAGAACGGCAAGCTCACCGCCGCCAGCGCCAGCCAGATTTGCGACGGCGCCTCCGGCGTGGTGGTCGTCAATGAAAAGGGCCTGAAATCGCTCGGCGTGGCGCCGATGGCGCGGATTCATCACATGACCATGATGGGCGGCGATCCCGTCATCATGCTGGACGCGCCGCTGCATGCCACCGAGCGCGCGCTGAAGAAGGTCGGCATGGCCATCGGCGACATCGATTTGTTCGAGGTCAATGAAGCCTTCGCCTCGGTGCCGACCGCGTGGTTGAAAACCACCGGCGCCGACCCCGCCAGGCTCAATG
>DATGGY010000182.1:0-8501 GCA_035308285.1 Bradyrhizobium sp.
GCACGGGGAGGAAGATTCCCGCGATCGACACCGTCTTGCCGCCGAGCCATGAATGCGTGACGCTGCGATAGTCGGGCGTGAAGAAATATTGCGCCAGCCCGCGCATGACGATGGCAAGGCCAAAAGTCGAAAAGATCTGCACCATGCCGGCATTGGCCTTCGCCCGCACCGCAAAGCGCACGATCAGGAGGTAAACTACTGCGCCGAACACGAACAGCGCCGCGGCGACCAGCGGTGCCGACAGCAAGGGGTCGATGGCGAAGAACGCGAACAGGAAGAACGCCGCATACATCGCGATCATGAGGAATTCGCCGTGGGCGAAGTTCACCACGTCCATCAGGCCAAAGATCAACGCCAACCCCACGGCGATCAATCCGTAGAGCAGCCCCATCAAGAGGCCGCTGGCGAGACTTTGAATGATGGTCTCGGCTGTCAAAGGCGCTGTTCCGGGCTCGAAGAGTTGCCTCGAAGACTCGTCATTGCGAGGAGCTCCGCGACGAAGCAATCCATTCTTTCTTTTCGCGGCCAGATGGATTGCTTCGCTTCGCTCGCAATGACGAAACCTCTGAGACTTTGGATGGTCTCGACTATCATAGCCCCCGCCCCGCCAGGCCGTTACTTCATCGGCCAGACGGCCTCGGCGACGGCGGCTTGCGGCGGGAAGATGGTGACGAACTTGCCGCCGGTATATTGCAGCAATACCGGATCGGCATCGTTGTTCTGGCCCATCGCGTCGAACTTCACGCGCTTCCAGGGCATGATGGTCTGCTCGCCCGGAATGTCGGTGGCGACCAGCGCTTCACGAATCTTGTCGCCGTCGGTGGATTTGGCGCGGTTGATGGCGTCCGCCATCACGATCAGGGCGATGAACTGCCGCGACGAATAGTCGTTGAAGTCCTTGCCCGACTTTTCCTTGTACATGGCGTTGATCTTGCCCACCATCGGCCGCTTGGCGGCGAGGTCGAGCGAGAAGGTGCCGCGCGAGATCACGCCTTCGAGCTTGTCGCCGACCGCGTCATACAGCGCCTTTTCGGAGAAACCCGCGTCCTGCGCGACGATGGCGTTGGGCTTGTAGCCGAGTTCGGCCATGGTCTTCACCAGGAGAATGCCGTCGGTGGTGTAGCTCGAGGGCATCAGCACGTCGGCATTGGCCGCCTTTAGCTGCTGCACTTCGGCCGACAGCGACGGCGAATTGGCGCGATACTTGACGTCGGTGACGACCTTGTAGCTGCGCGCATTGGCGAGCTTGAGCTGCGCATTGCCGGAATCGGTGCCGAAGATCGTGTCCTCGTGGAACAACGACAATGTCTCGATCTTGGTGCCCTTCTTCCGCATCGTATCAAAGAAGTCGAACATCGCAGTCGAATACATCTCGTCATGGGGGGAAGCACGGAAATAGAATTTGAGACCGCGGCGATGCAGGCTCGGCGAGGAGTTATCCGCCGAGAGGAATGGAATCTGGTAGCGTTCGCAGATCTGGCTGACGGTGACCGCGACCGCGCTCTGATAGGTGCCGATGATGGCGCAGACCTTCTCCTGCGTGATCAGGCGCTCGGCTTCCGCGCGGCCCTTCTGCGGATCGGCCTGGTGATCGGCAAACACGAGACGGACCTTGGCGCCGCCGAGGCCCGGCAGGCCTTCGCCCTTCGCCAGCGGCAGATCAAAATCGTAGTTCTTGTTGATGATTTCGGCGGCGGTCTCGAACGCCTTCTGGGCGTCGACGCCGATCTGGGCGCTTGCCCCCGACAGCGGATAGATCAAGCCGATGACCACTTCGGATTTCTGCGCCCGCGCCGTCAACGGCAGAAGCGCAGCGCTCGCGGTGGCTCCGAGCAGGATGTTTCGGCGGGAGATGGTCATTGGGAAATCCTCTATCTGTCGGCTTCTATCGATGAAACGATCGAAGATGGCCGTAAAGCCTCAAAGAGCGGCAGGCGCCGCGCATTAGAGCACAGCCAGGTCCTTGTTGCGCAGATCGGTCACCAGCATCAAGCCCGGCGCATGCGTCATAGCAAAGGGCAGCTTCGCGGCCGCGACAACCGCCTGCGGTGTGACGCCGCAGGCCCAGAACACCGGGATCTCGTCGGCCTCGACCGGCACCGCATCGCCATAGTCGGGCTTGGCGATGTCGGCGATCCCGATCGAGTGGGGATGACCGAGATGGACCGGCGCGCCATGCACGGAAGGAAACCGCGAGGTAATCTGCACCGCGCGGATCGCCTGCGCCGGCTTGAACGGACGCATCGATACCACCATGGGTCCTGCGAATGGACCCGAAGGGTTGCAGGCGATATTGGTGCGGTACATCGGGACGCGGACTTTTCGCTCGATATGACGGATCGGCAGGCCTTCCGCCATCAGCGCCTCTTCGAACGAAAACGAGCAGCCGAGTACGAAGGCAACGAGGTCGTCGCGCCAATGCGCCATGATGTCGGTCGGCTCCTCCACCACCTCGCCATTGCGCCAGACGCGGTAACGCGGCAAATCGGTGCGGACGTCCAGATCAATGCCGAGCGAGGGAATGCGCGGGTCGCCGACGTCGGACATGCCGATGATCGGACAGGGTTTGGGATTGAGCTGACAGAAGCGATGAAAGGAGGACGCGAGCTTTTCCGGCAGGATCGCGAGATTGCCCTGGACGAATCCGTTGGCGACGCCGGCGGTGGAGGTCGCCATTCCGGCGCGGCATGCAAGGCGCGCCTGTCGGCTTGGAAGCAAATTCTGATCTTCGCGAAATGGCTGGCCTGCCGGCAGAATGGTCATGACATCGCCCTGCCTATTAACTCGACAGCAGTGAAGCGCAGGCGTACTATAAAGTCTAATCGTAGTTTCTAATCAAGTTAAATAAGAAGAATTTATCGCCCGGGGCGCGTTCATGGTTGACTTCAAGTTGATCGAGACATTCCTGTGGGTGGTGACGCTCGGCAGTTTCCGCGGAGCCGGCCAGCGCCTCAACACCACCCAGCCCGCGATTTCGCAGCGGATCGCCCAGCTCGAGCGCGAGTTGGGGGTGAAACTTCTGAACAGGGATCACCGGGTCGCCTCGCCGACGCCGAGCGGCCGGCAATTGATGGTCTACGCGGAAAAACTGATCGGCCTGCGCGCGGAGATGATGGCGGAGGTTGGCGAGCGCTCGGCGATGCGCGGCGTCTTGCGTCTCGGCGTCGCCGAAACCATCGTACACACTTGGCTGTCGCGACTGGTCAAAAGCGTCAACACCGCCCATCCCAATCTATCGCTGGAGATCGAGGTCGACATCACGCCGAACCTGAGCTCCCGCCTCCTCGGGCAGGAGATCGAGCTCGCGTTCCTGCTCGGGCCACTATCGGACCCCAGCGTGCGCAACCGCGTCCTGTGCGACTACCCAATCGGCGTTCTGGCGAGCCCCGCGCTCGGCCTCGGCTCAGGCCCCCTGAAGGTGAAGGATCTCGCGAAGTTTCCCATCATTACCTTTCCGCGCAAATCCCAGCCTTACGAGATCGTGCGCTCGCTGTTCAACCGGCCCGACCTGCCGCCGATGCGGCTGCACGCCTCGGCCTCGCTCGCGACCGTCATCCATATGGCGATCGAGGGGCTCGGCATTGCCGTGATCCCCACCTCGATCGTGGAAAACGAGTTGGCCGACGGGCGGCTCGAATTGTTGTCGACTGAACTCAAAATCCCGCCGCTGACGTTTTCGGCAAGCTGGCTGGCATCGCCCGACACGCTCGCGGTCGAACTCGTCGCCGAGCTCGCCGCGAGGATAGCGCAAGGCGCCACCGCCGCTGTTGACGCGCCGCTGCAGGCGCGTCATTGAAGCGAGCTCACCGCGCCTATCGTCCGATTGCTGGAATGACTTCATGACCCCCGTCGCCTCCAACCTGCAAATCGATTCCGCAAGACTCTGGGGCACGATCCACGAGACCGCGCGGTTCGGCGCGACCCCAAAGGGCGGCGTGCGGCGGCTGACGCTTGGCCCCGAGGACAAGCAGGTGCGCGACTGGTTCCGCAAGGCGTGCGAAGCCGCGGGCCTTGAGGTGCATGTCGATACGCTCGGTTCGATGTTCGCACTGCGCAGGGGTCGCGACATGTCCCAGCCCCCGATCGGGCTCGGCTCACATCTGGATACGCAACCCTCGGGAGGCAAATTCGACGGCGTCCTCGGCACGCTGGCCGCGCTCGAAGTCGTCCGCACGCTCAACGACGCCGGCATCGAGACCGAGATTCCGATCTGCATCGTCAACTGGACCAATGAAGAAGGCTCGCGCTTCGCGCCGGCGATGATGGCATCCGCCGCCTACGTCGGCGATTTCACCACCGACGATATTCTGTCGCGCAAAGATTTCGAGGGCGTTACCGTCGCCGAGGCGCTTGATAGCATCGGCTATCGCGGCGACAGCCCCGTGGGCCGGCAAAAATTTTCGAGTTTTGTCGAACTGCACATCGAGCAGGGTCCCATTCTGGAGGCCGAGGGCAAGACCATCGGTGTGGTCGATTCCGGTCAGGGCGTGCTGTGGTACGACGGCAAGATCACGGGCTTCGAGAGCCATGCGGGCTCGACGCCGATGCGGCTCCGCCGCGACGCGCTCGCAACATTGTCGGAGATCGTGCTGGCGATGGAGGCAATTGCGAAGAAGCACGGCCCCAAGGCGGTCGGCACCATCGGTGAAGCCGTGATTGCCAAACCGTCGCGCAATGTCATTCCCGGCGAGATCGCCTTCACCGTCGATTGCCGCAGCGCGGATGCCGCGATCATGGACGCGCTCGACCGCGACCTGCGCGCCGCAATTGCCGAAATCGCAGGCCGCCGCAAGGTCGAGGTCTCGCTTGATCTGGTGTGGCGCAAGCCGCCGACCCATTTTGATCCCGAGCTGGTCGATGCGGTGGAAGACGCTGCCGAAAAACTCGGCTTTTCCCACCGCCGCATCACCTCCGGCGCCGGCCACGATGCCTGCAACCTCAATACCCATATTCCGGCTGCGATGGTGTTCGTTCCTTGCAAGGACGGCGTCAGCCACAACGAGCTGGAGGACGCTACCCAGTCCGATTGCGCGGCGGGCGCCAACGTCCTGATGCACACGGTGCTGGCGCTCGCGGGCGTCGCTTCCTGACCATCTTTGAGGAGAGTTCGGTGCGCGGAGTTTTTGTCGATGCCAACCCCTCGCTTGCGGATATTTTCGAACGGCAGAGAATATCGGGCGATCCTGCCGTGCACATCAACCGCAATCCCGATATCAAGCCGGACCAGATTCCCACCGTGCTCGACGGCGCCGAGATCGTCGTCATCGATCACACCGCCTTGCCGACCGACGCCGCGCGGCGCTGCAGCGGGCTGAAACACGTGGTGTTTCTGGGCACCGGCGCGCGCAGCTACATGAATCCGGAAGAGCTTGGCGAACTCGGCGTCGAAGTTCATCTGATCAAGGGCTATGGCGACACGGCGGTCGCCGAATGCGCGATTGCGCTGATGTGGGCGGCATCCCGCGGCATTGCCCGGATGGACCGCGAGATGCGTGCCGGCAACTGGCTGCGCGAGGACGGCATGCAGCTCACCGGCAAAACGCTCGGCCTGATCGGCTTTGGCGGCATCGCCGCGGAAGTGGCGCGCATCGCGCTCGGCAGCGGCATCCGGGTGATTGCCTGGAACCGGTCGCCGAAGAAATTTAACGGCGTCGATTTCGTCGCGCTCGAAGCGCTGTTGGCGCAAAGCGACGTTGTCTCATTGCATCTATTGCTCAACGACGAGACCCGCGGGTTTCTGTCCCGCGAGCGTATTTCTGCGATGAAACCGGGCGTCATTCTCGTCAACACCGCGCGCGGCGCGATGGTGGATGAGGCTGCGATGATCGAGGCTCTGAAGTCCGGTCACATCCGGCATGCGGGGCTCGATGTTTTCAACACCGAGCCGTTGCCGGCCGATCACCCGCTGACCAAACTGCCGAACGTGACCCTGTCGGCGCATTCGGCCTTCCGCACGCCGGAAGCGAGCGAAAATTTGATCCGCTCGGCGTGGGAGCACTGCCGCAGGATTGCGAAGGGGTAAGTGGTCGGACGCCGTCATTGCGAGCCAACGGGTCGCGCGAACGCGCGCCCGATGACAGGCTCCGCGAAGCAATCCATAGCGCCGCGAGTCGGGAAGATGGATCGCTTCGTCACTTCGTTCCTCGCAATGACGAAGCGGCGACGCTGACACGCTGCTCTCCTACTCCACCATCTCCGCGACCGCCTTGCCGCAGGTGAGCGTGTCGGCGTTGCCGCCGAGGTCGCGGGTGCGTAGCGTGCGTTCGCCGAGCGTGCGTTCGATCGCGGCGACGATCGAGGCCGCGGCTTGTTTCTGGCCGAGATGCTCCAGCATCATCGCGCCCGACCAGATCATCCCAATCGGATTGGCAATGCCCTGGCCGGCGATATCGGGCGCCGAGCCGTGCACCGGTTCGAACACTGAAGGAAAATCGCCTTCCGGATTGATATTGCCGGAGGGCGCAATCCCGATGGTGCCGGTGCAGGCCGGGCCGAGATCGGACAGGATGTCGCCGAACAGGTTCGAGCCGACCACGACGTCGAACCAATCCGGATGCAGCACGAAATTCGCGGTCAGGATGTCGATGTGGTACTTGTCCCACTTCACGTCAGGATAATTCTTCGCCATCGCCTCCACGCGCTCGTCCCAGTAAGGCATCGTGATCGAAATGCCGTTTGACTTCGTCGCCGAAGTCAAGTGCTTCTTGGGCCGCGATTGCGCGAGATCGAACGCGAATTTGAGGATGCGATCGACGCCGATCCGCGTCATCACGGTCTGCTGGGTGACGAATTCGCGGCTCGTACCGGGGAACATCCGCCCGCCGACGGATGAATATTCGCCTTCGGTGTTTTCGCGCACCACCCAGAAGTCGATATCGCCGGGTTTGCGGCCCGCGAGCGGCGACGGCACGCCGGGCATCAGCCGTACCGGGCGCAGATTGACGTACTGGTCGAATTCCCGGCGGAATTTGATCAACGAGCCCCACAATGAAATGTGATCCGGAATTTTCGCCGGCCAGCCGACCGCGCCGAAATAGATCGCGTCGTGCTTGCCGATTTGGGCCTTCCAGTCCTCCGGCATCATCTCGCCGTGCTTTTCGTAATAATCGTAAGAGGCAAATTCGAAATGATCGAAATGAACGGCGACGCCGTGTTTCTTCGCCGCCGCCTCAAGCACCCGAAGTCCTTCGGGGATGACTTCCTTGCCGATCCCATCGCCCGGAATGACCGCGATCCGGTATTGCTTTTTTTCGTTGCTCATCGAGAAATTCCTTGACTGGCAGGCCGCTGGTAAAGCGATTCTATGACGGGATTGCAATGGACCAAACCTCGGCCCAGTGCCCTCTTTCCGAAGTTCGTAGTCCGTTGCAGCACCTTCTTGTACGAACTTCGGAAAGTAAAGGGCACTGGCTAAATCTACGATTTCTAGTGCCGCTTGTCGGTTTGAAATTCCTAGTCGAACTCGCGACTTGCGGTGTGGGAATTTCAAACCGGCGGCACTAGCCGCAACGCTGCACTGCAATGTTGACCGCCCCGACAACGGCGGCATAACAGTTGGGACCCACTTCCTCCATCGCTTCAACATCTCCCATCAAGAGAGTAAATCCCATGGATCTTCATTTGCGCGGCAAACGCGTCCTGATCACCGGCGCCTCGAAGGGCATTGGCGCGGCAGCCGCCGAAGCCTTTGCCGAGGAGGGTTGCCATCTTCGGCTTGCGGCCCGCAGCGGCGATCAATTGAAGGCATTGGCTGAACGTCTGCGGTCGGCCCACCAGATCGACGCCGCGACCCACGTCACCGACCTTCGCAAGCCCGAAGACATTGCACGGCTGGTGAAGGAGGCCTCCGATATCGACATCCTCGTCAACAATGCCGGCGACATTCCCGGCGGCTCGATCGACAAGATCGACGAGCCGACCTGGCGCCATGCCTGGGAATTGAAGGTGTTCGGCTATATCAACATCACCCGGGCGATCTACGCCCAGATGAAAGCGCGCGGGCATGGCGTGATCGTCAACGACATCGGCGTCGCCGGCGAGAAGTTCGACGCCAATTACATCTGCGGTTCGACCGGCAACGCTGCGATCATGTCGTTTACCCGCGCACTCGGCAGCAAGAGCCTTGCCGACAATATCCGCGTGGTCGGGATCAATCCGGGCCCGGTCGGCACCGACCGTCACGTCACGCTGCTGAAAACCCGCGCCAAGAACCAGCTCGGCGACGAAAATCGCTACAAGGAATTCCAGAAAGGATTGCCGCTTGGCCGTCCCGCCCATCCGCGCGAGATCGGCGACCTGATGGCCTTCCTCGCTTCCGACCGCTCCGCCTACACTTCAGGCGTGATCTTTACCGTCGATGGCGGCATCGCGGCCGGCTGGGGTTAGTCTCAGACACGCTCGATAATCTGGCGGATCATGCTCGTGATCCGCCCCGAGGGCGATGCCAGCTCATCCATGATGGTGAAATGGTTGGTGCCGGGAATTTCTTCGTAAGTTACCGG
>DATGGY010000183.1:0-8583 GCA_035308285.1 Bradyrhizobium sp.
GCGCGATGGTGTCATTGCGCCGCCGCCTTGTGCAACCCAGAACTTCCCAGACCAGACGGCTCTGCCGGAAAGTCTATTGAAATTATGCCTTTAGCCTCTTGTCCTGACGTCATTTCTTCGCGCAAAGCCGAACCCGCTCCCCCGATCAAATTCAAGGGGTCTCGATGCGTGGAAACGGTCTAATGGGTCCACGGCTCGCCGCGCCGGAACGCGAAATTATCGGCGTAGGCCGCCTGCCGGCGCACCGGCTCCTTCGGCTCGAATACCTGGTAGGGAATGCCCTCCCGCTCGCAATACGCCACCGCTTCCTCTTTGGTCTCGAAGCGAAGTGTGAGTTGCTGTTTCATATCGCCCGAACTGGTCCAGCCCATCAACGGCTCGACCACGCGCGGCTGTTCCGGCTCAAAGTCGAGCTGCCATTCTTTGGTCTGGGCGGTCCCCGATTGCATCGCGTTTTTGGCAGGCCTGAAGATGCGTGCGGTCATAGACGGTCAAACCCCCTCTTTGGGAATACGGCGCGGAGCGCGTGGTGAAAAGGGCCGGGATAGTATAGTGACACCCTTCACAAATCTCGGTGATTCCCGAGCCTCAGATGTAGCATTTGGCGGAATGGTATAATCATTATGCGGCCCGGTGACAATCTTGCCGGCTGCTGCCCTGCGGCTCGACCCCTTCGGACGAATTACCTCGAAACGGCGCCTATGAAAATCAACGCAACCTTGCCGGAGAAAGGACGCGACCTCCGCCTCGACCTGTTTCGCGGGATCGCCAACTGGGCGATTTTTCTGGATCACATTCCCGATAATGTCGTGAACTGGATCACCACGCGAAACTACGGCTTCAGCGATGCTGCCGATCTCTTCGTGTTCATTTCGGGTTACACGGCTTCCTTCGTCTACGCGCGAATGATGCTCGAGCGTGGCTTCGTCGTCGGCGCCACCCGCCTGACCAAGCGGGTCTGGCAGCTTTACGTCGCCCACGTCGTTCTGTTCGTGATCTACATCGCCTCGATCAGCTATCTCGCGCTGCGCTTTGGCGATTCCGAGATGATCAGCGAGTTCAATGTCGCGGGCCTGGTCGACCATGCGACCGAGACGCTGCGCCAGGGCCTGATTCTCAAATTCAAGCCCGTCAATCTCGACGTGCTTCCGCTCTACATCGTGCTGATGGGATTTTTCCCGCCGGTGTTGTGGATCATGCTGCGCCAACCCGATTTGACGATGATCGTATCCATCGCGTTGTGGCTGACCGCCCGGCATTTCGGTTGGAACTTCACCGCCTATCCCTCCGGCAACTGGTATTTCAACCCCTACTGCTGGCAGGTGCTCTTCGTGTTCGGCTCGTGGTGCGCGCTTGGCGGAGCCAAGAAGTCGCGCTTGATTATCGACTCGCAAATCACGCTTTATCTTTGCTTCGCCTATCTCTTCTTTGCGATGGTGATGACCATGGCGGGCAAGTTCCCCGACTTCGGCGCCATGTTCCCGGACTGGCTCTATTCGACCTTCAATCCCAACGACAAGACCAATCTCGCGCCTTACCGTTTCCTGCACTTTGTGACGATCGTGATCCTTGTCATCAGGTTCTTACCCAAGGATTGGCCGGGCCTCGAATGGAAGATGTTCGATCCTCTTATCGTCTGCGGCCAGCAGTCGCTGGCGGTTTTCTGTGTCGGTGTCTTCCTGTCCTTTGTTGGTCACTTTGAATTGATGATGAGCTCAGGCTCCTTCCTCGCACAGCTCTTTGTCAGTGTGACGGGAATAGCGATGATGACGATCGTCGCCTACTACATCTCCTGGTCGAAGCGGCAGGACAAACCGCTGCCGAAGGCGCCGGCGGCCAAGGCCGCCTGACCAATGCCCGACCGCTCCTAGCTCTCCTGCCCGGAACCAGGTGGCCGGGCGCGTCTGGGAGCCAGCAATCTGCCGCGCGAGGAAAATCCCTTCCACTCGGTAGACCAGCCGAGCCTGGAGTCATGACCTCGCTTTCCCTGCAAGGCGAACGTGGCGCCCTGCGGGTCGATGCATCGGGCGATCCAGCTACCGTTCTGCAATTCCCCCGCGTCCGCGGTGATGTGCCCGCCTCCAATCCTGACGCGCTCCACGGCCGTATCGATGTCCTCCACGTTGAAGTAGAAAAGCCAGAACGGCAGCGGGTCTTCCGGAAGCTTTGTGAACATGCCGCCGATGGTATGTCCGCCGACGGAAAACGACTGATATGAGACTGTTGGGCTGACTTCGGTACCTGCCTTCTGCCAGCCGAAAACCTCGCTATAGAAGGCGAACGCCTCCTCCCAGTCGGCGGCGTGCAGTTCGTGCCAACCGACGCGGCCGGGTTTGCCTGGCTCCACCGGCTGTCGTCGGCCGGACTTCAGCCCTTTGACCAGCCCAAATGTTGTCGTCTGCGGATCGGCGACAACGGCAATGAGCCCGATATTGGTGTTTGTTGGTGGAACATACACCGCGCCGCCAAGACGCTTGATCCGCTCAACCGTCAGTTCGATGTCGGTGACTTCGACATACCCCATCCATCTCGGATATGCGCCCTTTTTCCTGCCTTCCTCCGGCAGGTCCATCACCCCACCCAGCGGGACCTTTCCAGCGGTAAGCAGCGTGTAGGCCAGGTTCGGCGTCGAGGCATCCTGCGCCGCCCAACCCACGACGTCGCGGTAGAATGTCTCCGCCGCCGCCAGATCGGTGGTTATGAGTTCGTACCAAGCGAAGCTTCCGGGATAGTCGACCAAAACCAATTCTCCGTTCGCGCCTGCAAAATCATTGCAGCGCAACTGAACGAGCCAGCTTCTCCGGTGCGCACGACAGAAGCCCAGATCGCACCGGCTCAATAATGACCGGCCAAAGCCAATGCAAGAACATGGGCGCCTTCATTCGGCCCCCGAGCCGACGCTGCCCACCGCGAGGATGCGCCCAACTTCAAAGGTCGGCGCAAGGCTTTCTTTGGCAGTCCCGGAACTGGAGAAGCCCTTGGATCGTTGCCTGTTCTTGAGACGATCGGGGATGACGTAGATTCGCCGCCCCGAATGATGAATAGATCATGAATGAGCGACGCTATTGAGGTCGTTCATGAATGTGAAATCTTGGCCATCTGCCGGCTTCCGGCAGCCTCAAAACTGTCCTCAGCTTGCGGGTGGTCAGCCCTTGAAGTAGACTTACGGAACTCGAACCGCTTGCGAGACAATGGAGGATTCGAATATGCCACGAGTTAAACAGGCTTCGAAGCAGAAGCGAGCAAAAACCGCCCTGCCGGCATTGGGCGCGGCCGGTTTGACCTTTTCGATGGTGGGAGGCGCGTCGGCAGCGGTCGCTCCGGTAAACGATCAACCTCAGACGCCAAATTCGCCGAGCCATCAGATCACGCTTGGTGAAGAAGAAATCGCCGACGTCAGCTTGGCGACGTTCTACGTCTTCGACAAGGAGAGCTCAGCGGCGGCTAAGCACGGAGTTCAGGAAGCCCGCGGCTGTGGCTGCAGAGGCTGCGGCGGCGGCAGAGGCTGCGGCGGCAGAGGCTGTGGAGGCCGAGGGTGCGGAGGCTGCGGCGGTTGTGGCGGCTGCGGCGTCTACTGGGGTGGCGGCTGCTGCCTGTCGTGGGGAGCGTGCCGTCTCTGCTGAGCGAGACCATCGACCTACGTCGATAGATGTCAATTGTGGTGGCCGGGTTCGACAGCGTCGACCCGGCCAATACATTGTCCGCTGCAGCGTCGTCCGGGACGCGCGTTGGCTCATCCGCGCATGGCGGCCTGATCGATCTCCCGCCTCATCAAGAAACGCCCACTCTCGGACCGAAAAAGGGGAGCTTTCTGTGATCCGAGAAACGTGTTGCGCCCGCGAACCGGCGTGGTACGCAAGCTTCGTGTGCTGAAATCATGACAGGCAATCGTAAGACCTCCCCTACCCGACGCGCCGGCAAGGACATCGCGCAGTTTGCGCCGAATTTCACCGTCTATGTCTTGCCGCCGGACGCCGTCTGCCTCTACTCCGAAGACCGAAAGTTTTTTCTGCATGGCGAGCTTTATTGCGCGCTCGCCGCCGCGATCGGTAAGGGCGGAAAGAGCCTTCAGCAACTTTTCGCCGAGTTCGCCAAGCGCTTTCCGCCCGACAAGGTCGAGGAAGCTCTCAAACGGCTGATCGAACGCCGATACATCATCGAGGCATCGCCTGCGTCCACCGGCGTGGTCGCCGGTTATTGGGCGAGCCTGGGTCTGTCACCCGGACAGGCCCAGCAAAATCTTGCCAACTGCCGCGTGCGCGTCGAAGCAATCGATGTGCAGGGTGCGGCAGAGTTCTCCGGCGCGCTGAGCGAGTTCGGCGTACACGTCTCAAAGCGCGATGCGGACCTGACCGTTACCCTGGCCAACGATTACCTCGAGCGGCGGCTTGCTGAATTGAACGAGCAGCGGGTGTCGGATCGCACGCCCTGGCTTCTCGTGCAACCTTCCGGCGCTTTTCCTCTGGTTGGACCCGTGTTCGATCCGGACAAAGGCCCGTGCTGGACCTGTCTGTTCGACCGCATGATCCGCAATCGCGAGGTCAAGGGATTTCTTGAGCGCGGCGCGGCGCGCACCGTCGCCATTTCGCCGCTCGTCCGCAGTCCGCTCGGACAAGGGGCCATCCAGTTTGCGGCACTCGAGGTAGCCAAGGCAATCGCGACCGGCTTTCGGACCGATTTGAACAATCACATCATCAGCCACGATCTGCTGGGCGCGACTGTCGTCAAGCACTACGTGGCAAAACGACCGCAATGTCCGACCTGCGGCAGCAGCAAGTTGCGGAATCCCCGCCGCCCGCCCACGCCGATCAAGCTGGGCCCCGGCGCCAAACTGATGGTGACGAGCGGCGGATATCGCACCGTGTCGTCGAGAGCGACGGTTGCGCGTTTCCGTAAACACGTGAGCCCGCTTACCGGGGTGGTGACGCGGCTTGAACGGATCGAAGCCGATCTGCCGATGAACACCAATTTCTTTGCGGGACACAACTTCTCCGGACCTGCCTTGACCATCGATGCGCTCAGGGCGGGGCTGACCGGCGGCAGTTTCGGCAAGGGCTCCACGGCCGAGCAGGCGGAAGCCAGCGCGCTGATGGAAGCGATCGAGCGCTACTCGGGTATCTTCCAGGGCGACGAGATCCGAACGACCAAGCGCTTTACGGATTTTCCCGCCGGCGAAGCCATTCGCCCCAACGATGTGCAATTGTTCAGCGACGCGCAATTCCGGGCTCCGGAAAACGAGCCGGATGACAACCATCTCGTCCCGGCTCCCTTTGACCCCTCCAGAAAGATGGAGTGGACCCCAGTCTGGTCGCTTCGCGATCAGCGCTTCAAACATCTTCCTACCAGCCTGATGTATTTTTTCTATGGCAGCCGCGATCCCGGCACCTATCAGGCCGATTCCAACGGTTGTGCCGCCGGCAACACGCTGCAGGAAGCCATCGTTCAGGGATTCCTTGAACTGGTCGAGCGCGATGCGTACGCCATCTGGTGGTACAACCGATCGCAACGGGAAGAGCTCGACCTTGGCCAGTTCGACGACTCTTACGTCCGCGACCTGCACCGCCAGCTTGCGGATGAGGGGCGACGGCTTTGGGTGCTCGATATCACCAGCGATCTCGGCGTTCCGACCTATGTAGCGATGTTGCATTGGATTCAGAACGGGCATGAAAACATCGAGTTCGGCTCGGGCGCGCACTTCGACAGCCGCATCGCCTTGTTGCGCACATTGACCGAACTGAATCAGTTTCTGTCGATCGGTTTGATGGGAGGCGGAACCGGCGAGAAACCCAGTCTCGACCGGGTCAACCCGCTGCACCTGAAGGAACACCCTTTCCTAACACCGAGTGGCAAACCGGCTGCCCCTCCTGATTCAGGTTCGAAATTCGGTCCTCTCGACAACACGCTCCAGCAAGTCGAAGCCTGCGTTGCAATCGCCAAACGCGCGGGCCTTGATTTTCTTCTGCTCGACCAGACGCGGCCCGACGTCGAGGTCCCCGTCGTCAGAGTGATCGTACCCGGACTGCGGCATTTCTATCGCCGCTTCGCGCCGGGCCGGCTTTATGATGTTCCGGTAAGGCTCGGCTTGCGAGACCAGCCGGCGCCGGAAAGCGAACTCACCCAGTTCCTTCCCCATACCTAAGGGGTCTTGCCGGCTTGCCCGCTTCCGAAAAAAAAAGACGGCGTCGGATCGCGCCACCGGCCATCGCCGCCCGGCTCAGCAGCCACGTCGTACTGGACGCACAAGTGGACGGCAGTATCGTTGCCCGCTTTGCAGATTATTCGGTGGGCCTCGGGAAGTTCTCCGCCGCTGTCCGGAGCCGGTTGCAGGAGCTGCGCACCGGCCTGCCGCTCGCTTCGTTTAAGGCCGGCCGCGCGGCCGAAAAGGAAATCGATCGGTTGGTCCGGCGATTGGCCCAGGCTGGCCTGCTCGAATATCGCTTCGGGTCCGCGCGTGCCAACACGGATCAGGTCGTTATCGAGCCCCAAATTCCGGACTACTGGCCGCAGTTCGCAAAGCTCGGCAGTAGTGACGTGATCGCCCTGTCACGGTTTGCATATCTGCGGCGGCGCGGCACGGAGATGGTGCTTGAATCACCGCGCGCCGGCGCATTGTTCAGAATTTGCGACCCGAAGATCGCTGCGGCACTGACCATCCTGTCCACGCCGCAAAAGATCAGCAAGTTCCGCCGGGCGCCGGGCTTTCCCAGTTTGGAACTTCTCGCGTTACTGCTCGATTGCCGAATCCTCTTCAAGGTCTCGGCTGCCGACAAGGACGGCCTGCGACCTTCGGAGGGCGACGACAGCCTCGTCCTTTGGGACTTTCACGATCTTCTGTTCCACACCCGCAGCACCGAAGGACGGCAAGCCAACCTGATCGGCGGGATGTATTCAAATGCCGGCGTCATTGCGCCTCTACCGGCGGTGCGGCCGCCCTGGCCCGGAGAGCCGGTCGATTTGCGTAAGCTTGCAGCCTCGCCTTTTCAAGCCCCCTCGCCGTTCGTCAGACTTCTTCATGAACGCCGCTCGACGCGCGACTTCGACGACGAACGGCCCATCACTCTCCCCGAGCTTGCAAGGTTTCTCGATAGTGTGGCGCGCGTGCGGTCGAAATGGACGAGCGCCGATATGGGCGACGAGGGTCCGGAAATTTCCTACGCCGCCCGACCATATCCGTCCGGAGGCGCCGCCTATGAGCTTGAGCTTTATCTGGCGGTCGCCAATTGTGAGGGGCTTGCGCGCGGCTTCTATCACTATGACGCCGACAGGCATGCGCTGACGCCAATTCCGATAGCCGCGCGGGACCTCGAAGCCCAACTCACGGCCGCCGAGTTTGCGATGGGGGCGTCGGGCGTTCCGCAGATCCTGATCACGATTGCGGCGCGATTTGGCCGAGTCTCGTGGAAATATAATTCGGTGGCCTATTCGCTCATCCTGAAGGACGTCGGGGTGTTGATGCAGACGCTCTATCTGATGGCGACCGATCTCGGGCTGGGCGGGTGCGCGATCGGAACCAACAATATCGACCTGTTTGTCAAAATGACCGGACAGGAGTTCTATGTCGAAGGACCCGTTGGTCTGTTTGCACTCGGCCGCGGCGGGGAACCGCTGCACGGGCAGAGTTCGATCGATTGACATGAATCAATCGACCGAACTGCCGATGCGCTAAATGTCTCAACTTCAAAATCCCTATGCCCGTGTGTCTGGCGCGGAGATCAATCGACGGTCAACCGAGCGCCGGCCAGGAGAAAAGAAACATGTCGTCCCATTTCCACGCCATCGTCTGGATCGATCATTCGCAGGCCAAGGTTTTCCACATCGGCTTGTCCGGCGAAGACGAGGTTGTGCTGCATCCTCATATGCCGACACGACACCTCCATCACAAAGCCAACTCGATCGGCAGCGGCCATGCCGGGTTCGACAAGGAATTTCTTGCACAGGTGATGAATGCGGTCGCCGACGCCGGCGAGATCCTGATCATCGGCCCTGCCGGCGCGAAAACTGAACTCGCAAAATTCATCCGCGAAAAGGATTCAAAAATCGGCGACCGTATCGTTGCAGTCGAAGCCGCCGACCACCCCACCGATCGCCAAGTCGTCGCCTACGCCAAGCAGCATTTCAAAATGGCGCCGCCGCGGGTGAGCACCGCGCGCGGCTCGTTCTGAGGAACGTTAAAACGGCACACCCTACTTCGGCGATAGCGCAATGCCCGGCGAGAGACTGCGCTTCTGCATTTCCGGAACGTTGATCTTCACGCCATTGCTCATGACGACGTCGCCCGGCCGCTGGTCCGCCGCGCACTACGAGCCGAAGACCCACAAGCTGCTGCCACACTCGGCCGAATACCTTCGCAAACAAACTGGCTTGCAGGATTTCGTCGCAACCGCACCGCTCAACCTCGTCTGCGTTGCTCACGGCGAGCGCATGACCGACGTCTCACCGGAAGAGAGGCGTCTATATGCGTACGCATCCGGCGACGGCCCCTGGTCACGTCGCTTTGGGCGGATAGCTGATTGCGCTCAGGCGGCGTTAGCGAGGCTCTGAGGGCGCCAATTCCAAGGCAGGAGTTCGTGGATGCGCCTGGCG
>DATGGY010000184.1:0-3380 GCA_035308285.1 Bradyrhizobium sp.
GCAAGCCGCACTTCGCGGCTCGGAGCAGATCGGCTTCACCATCATCTCGCTGACGGTGTCCCTGATCGCGGTGCTGATCCCTCTGTTGTTCATGGGAGACGTGGTCGGACGGCTGTTTCGGGAATTCGCCATCACCTTGTCTGTCACAATCCTCATCTCGGCGGTCGTTTCGCTGACGCTGGTGCCGATGGCCTGCGCGAAGCTGCTCAAGCCCGAGACCGAGGTCCATGAAAACGCGTTTCAGCGCTATAGCCGCGAAGCTTTCGACCGGATCATCGAGATTTACGGCCAGATGCTCTCCTGGGTGCTCGACCGTCAGACCTTCGTGCTGATAGTGGCGCTGGGCACCTTCATCCTGACCGGCGTGCTCTACGTCGTCATTCCCAAGGGTTTCTTTCCGCTTCAGGATACCGGCGTCATTCAGGCAATCTCCGAGGCGCCGCAGTCGGTCTCCTATGCGGCGATGGCGGAACGCCAGCAACTGCTCGCCAGCACAATCCTCAGGGACCCCGACATCGAAAGCCTTTCCTCCTTTATCGGCGTGGACGGAACCAACACCACGCTCAACAGCGGCCGCATCCTGATCAATCTCAAACCGCACGACAGCCGCAAGGACGACATCGCCACGGTCATGCGGCGTATCCAGAAAAGCACGGCTGCGCTGACCGGCATAACTCTCTACATGCAGCCGGTTCAGGATTTGACGATCGAAGGTACGGTCAGCAAGACGCAGTATCAGTTCATCATCCAGGACGCCAACCCCGCCCAGCTTGCGGAATGGACACCCAAACTGGTGGACAAGCTCAGGCAACTTCCGCAGCTCGGCGATGTCGCCAGCGACATCTCCGACAAGGGGCTTTCGGTCTTCGTCGAAATCGATCGCGATCAGGCCGCCCGTTTCGGCATCACGCCGGCGACGATCGACAACGCGCTTTATGACTCCTATGGCCAGCGCATCGTCTCCACCGTCTTCACCAACTCCAACCAGTACCGTGTCATCCTCGAGGCCGATCCGCTGCTGCAGACCTCGCTCAAATCGTTGGCGGACATCTACCTTCCCTCCTCGGTCGGCGCCACGCCCGTGCCGCTGGCGGCGCTCGCCAAGTTCCGCGAGGAAACCGCGCCGCTCTTGGTCTCGCATCTCGGGCAGTTCCCCTCCTCGACGGTATCCTTCAATCTGGCGCCGAACGTTTCTCTCGGCGAGGCAGTAACGGCCATCAAGCGGACGCAGGCCGATCTCGGCGTGCCGCCCAGCGTGATCATCAGCTTCCAGGGCGCCGCGCTGGCGTTTCAGTCGTCGCTTTCGAACCAGCTTTTCCTGATTATGGCGGCGATCGTCACCGTGTATATCGTGCTCGGCGTGCTCTATGAGAGCTTCATCCACCCCGTCACAATCCTCTCGACGCTGCCGTCGGCCGGAATCGGCGCATTGCTGGCGCTGATGGCGGCCGGCGATGACCTCACCATCGTCGCCATCATCGGAATTATCCTCCTGATCGGCATCGTGAAGAAAAACGCGATCATGATGATCGACTTCGCGCTCGACGCCGAACGCAATGAGGGCAAGCCGCCGCGGGAGGCGATCTACCAGGCCTGCCTCCTGCGATTCCGGCCGATCCTGATGACGACGATGGCTGCCGTCCTTGGCGCATTGCCGCTGATGCTCGGAACAGGCGCCGGCTCCGAGCTTCGCCATCCGCTCGGCATTTCCATTGTCGGCGGCCTTCTCCTGAGTCAATTGCTGACCCTGTTTACGACGCCGGTGATCTACCTCTGGTTCGATCGCCTGGCGGCGCGGTTTGCCGGCCCTTCCGGCGAAGCCCCCCAGCCTACGAATTGAACTTGAATCATGGGCCCCTCAACGCCTTTCATTCGCAGGCCGATTGGAACGACGTTGCTGACCTTCGGTCTTGCGGCGGCGGGCGCGGTGGCGTTTTTCAAGCTCCCCGTGTCGCCGCTGCCACAGGTCGATTTTCCGACCATTTCCGTGCAGGCAACCCTGCCGGGCGCGAGCCCCCAGGACGTCGCGACCACGGTCGCGAGCCCGCTCGAGCGTCACCTTGGGCAGATCGCCGACGTCACCGAGATGACCTCGTCGAGCACGGTTGGTGGAACCCGCATCATCCTGCAGTTTGGCCTCAACCGCAACATCGACGGCGCGGCGCGCGACGTGCAGGCCGCCATCAACGCGGCACGCGCCGACCTTCCGACCAGCCTGCGGACCAACCCGACCTACAAAAAGGTCAATCCCGCCGACGCGCCGATCCTGGTTCTGTCCCTGACTTCCGATACGAAGACCCGCGGCGAGCTGTATGACGCGGCGTCAACCGTGCTGGCGCAAAAGCTGTCGCAGGTGGAGGGAATCGGCGAAGTCGCCGTGGTTGGCGGTTCACTGCCCGCAGTACGTGCGGAACTCATTCCGCAGGCGCTTTACAAATATGGCATCGGCCTGGAGGACGTGCGGGCTGCGCTCGCCAGCGCCAATGCGCATAGCCCGAAGGGCGGAATAGACGTCGAGGGCCAACGCTATCAGATTTATGCCAACGACCAGGCCAACAAGGCCGACGACTACAAATCGCTGATCCTCGCCTACCGCAACGGCGCGCCGGTTCACCTCTCCGATGTCGGCGACGTCACCGACTCGGTCGAAAACCTCCGCAATGCAGGTCTCGCCAACGGCAGGCCGGCCATCCTGATCGTCCTCTACAGACAGCCGGGCGCGAACATCATCAGCACGGTTGATCTCGTGAAGGCGCAGCTGCCCCAGCTCAGGGCATCGATCTCGCCAGCCATTGACGTCGCAGTTGCAGTCGACCGCTCTACGACCATCCGCACATCGTTGCGTGACGTCGAACGGACTTTGGTTCTCGCCGTGCTGCTGGTGATCCTTGTGGTTTTCGCCTTCTTGCGAAATCTGCGCGCAACGCTGGTGCCCGTCGTTGCGGTGTCGGTCTCGCTGATCGCAACCTTCGCCGTCATGTATTTGTTCGGCTACAGCCTCGACAATCTTTCGCTGATGGCGCTCACGGTGGCGACCGGGTTCGTCGTCGACGACGCAATCGTGGTTCTCGAGAACATTACCCGCTACATCGAAGACGGCATGACCCCGCTGGAAGCAACACTCAAGGGCTCCGCCGAGGTCGGCTTCACCGTACTGTCGATGAGCATATCGCTGATCGCCGTCTTCATTCCGATCCTGCTGATGGGTGGTATCGTCGGCCGTCTGTTCCGCGAATTCGCGATGGTGATCTCGATATCGATCATGATCTCGCTCGCGATCTCGCTGGCAACGACGCCGATGATGTGCGCCGTCCTGCTGCGCCACAATTCCGGCGAGGGACGCGGACGGCTTTACCGGATCAGCGAACGCTTCTTCGATA
>DATGGY010000185.1:0-3903 GCA_035308285.1 Bradyrhizobium sp.
CGCGAGAAGAACGGCCCCAAGGCTCCGCGGAACAGGTAGGCTCGTCCCCGCGGCGCGGCTGTTGGCTGGACGGCGGGCGCCGCGGCGACCTCGGTCGACGCCGCGATCTGACCTGCCACCGCCGGATCATGGCCGCCATCAAGGAGCAGGGTCCACAGCAGCGCTGCGCATACGGCCACCGCAACTCGCGTCGGATTGATCATGCGTTCCACGAACCATCCTAGGCGCTGGGGCCCACGCCACCGTTATCTGCGCGTCGCGGGCGACCGGCTCGCGGGCTTACCGCGTCGTACTGGACCCCGGCTTCGGGTTGGCAGACGCCTCCCTTGGCCTGGCGCCGAATACAACGGAATCAATGGCGCTTATCACCTTGCGGTGGATGATCTCGTTCTTGTCGATGGTGATATGCCCGATGCCCGGAACATCCTGCACGTTGACGTTCTCGAGCGAACCGTGGAGCTGCTTTGTCCGCGCGACAGGCTCGCCGGCGCCGTTGGCGATGTAGAAATTGATGTATCGCCCGACGCGGCCGGAAAGGCTGGTGCGATATATTGAATCAAGGCCTATCGCCAATTTGACCGGAGCCCCAAGCCGGTCGAGCCGCGCCACCATATCCGGCAGCACCGTGGCCCCCGAGGAGTGACCGACCAGAATGATCGTCTTGACCTTCCCGCTGCGGTAATCCGCTGCGGCCTCGTCGGCCAGCGACTCCCAGAGAAGATAATTAGCTATTGTGGTGGGGATGCCCTGCGCCTCCAACTTGGCTGCGATGTCGTCAAGACCCAGCGAGAAAACGTTCAGCAGGCCGCGCAGCAGATAGACGTGTGCGCCCCCTGCCGAGGCCTGCGTCGTCGCATTCGCGGCATCGCCGATCGGAAGGGCCACCAGCAACAAGACCGCTGCCGCGGCTTGCAATGATCGCAGCCACGATCGCGCAGGTAACCGATGCCCGCCCAAACTTTCCCCGCAGCCGGTCAATGACTTCATGGGTTCCCCTCAGAGACAAAAATTGATTGGCCGGAACGTAGCCTCGCCACGCTCGCAACTGCAACAAGACGGGGCGGCCGCGGGTGATTTAATCGCCCCGGCGTGACCCTATTGCAACACTGATTGATGGCGTTTTTTCGCGTGCCCGGGCACCATTCAGCGTTTTGATAAGCTTGAAGGCCGTAGCGCCGCGTTGAACACGCCGCGTCACGTTCCGGACACACAGTCAGTTCGCGATCACCTTCGTCAGCGGACAACCGCTGTCCTTCGCGGCTGGGAACGCCTTGTCGCCGGGAACAACGGCGATCTGTCTGTAGTAGTCCCAAGGCTTCTTGGACTCCGCCGGCTTCTTGACCTCGAACAGATAGAGGTCGTGCACCATGCGGCCGTTCGCCAACACCTTGCCGCCCTGGGCGAACATGTCGTCGACGGGAAGTTCCTTCAGCTTCTTGGCCACGGCGTCGGAGTCCTTGGTGCGGGCCGCCTTCACGGCCTTCAAATACTGCAACGTCGCAGAATAGGTACCGGCATGGATCATGTTGGGCATGCGGCCGGTTCGCTTCAAAAAACGTTCCGAGAACTCGCGGGTCTTGTCGTCCTGATCCCAGTAAAAGCCCTCCGTCAGCACAAGGCCCTGCGCCGCCTGCAGGCCGAGGCCGTGCACTTCGGCGAGTGTCAGCAAGAGACCGGCGAGCTTTTGGCCGCCGGCCACGATGCCGAATTCAGCGGCCTGCTTGATCGAATTGGTGGTGTCGAGACCTGCATTGGCGAGCCCGATGATCTTTGCCTTCGAGCTTTGCGCCTGCAGAAGGAACGATGAAAAGTCGGACGAATTCAGGGGAATACGCACCGACCCTAATACCTTGCCTCCGTTTGCGGCCACGATCTCGCTGGTATCCTTTTCAAGGGCATAGCCGAAAGCATAGTCGGCGGTCATGAAGAACCAGGTATCGCCGCCCGCCTTGACCAGATCGCCGCCCGTGCCCACGGCAAGCGCGTGGGTATCGTAGGCCCAATGGAAACCATAGGGCGTGCAGGCGTCACCGGTGAGGCGCGAGGTGGCGGCACCAACGACGATATCGATCTTCTTCTTTTCCTTCGACAGCTCTTGCACGGCGAGCGCAACCGACGACGTCGTCAGCTCGGTAATCATGTCGACGGCTTCGACCTCATACCATCGCCGCGCGATGCTGGTGGCAAGATCGGGCTTGTTCTGATGGTCGGCGGTCACGATCTCGATCTTCTCGCCGAGCACGCTGCCGCCAAAATCCTCGATCGCCATCTTGGCCGCCTCGAAGGAATATTTACCGCCGTAGTCGGCATAGACGCCGGACTGATCGTTCAAAATGCCGATCTTGACCCCTTCCGCCGACGCCGGAACCGCGAGCAACAGGCCGCACGCCGCAACGGCAGCCGGAAACACGCCCAATCTCATGGCGGCCTCCCCAATCTCTGTTCCTGAACATGATACTTTATGAGCTCCGCGCTGCCTGCCCAATGAGGCGATAGTAGGGTCGCGAAGCCAGGACCCGTGGCAACCGCTAGCCGGCAGTAGCCGGCTGCTTCCGGCCCGGCCGATCCGCAAGGTTGCGGACGAGCATGTAGAAGATCGGCGTGAACACTAGCCCGAACAGGGTCACTCCGAGCATGCCGAAGAACACGGCCACACCGACCGCCTGACGCATTTCCGATCCCGAGCCGGTGGAGACCACGAGCGGCAGCACGCCGAGAATGAAGGCAAAGGATGTCATCAGGATCGGACGCAGCCGCAACCGGCAGGCGTCGATAACAGCCCGCAGGCGATCGCTGCCTCCAAGCTCGATGTCGCGGGCAAACTCCACGATCAGGATCGCATTCTTCGCCGCGAGCCCGACCAGCACCACGAAGCCGATCTGGGTCAGGATATTGACGTCCTGTCCCATGATCCGCACCCCGATCGTGGCGGCCAACAGGCACATCGGCACGATCAGGATCACTGCAAATGGCAGGCTCCAGCTGCCGTATTGCGCCGCGAGCACCAGGAACACGAACAGGACGCAGATCGGAAACACGTAGAGCCCCGAATTGCCGCCGTGGACCTGCTGGTAGGACAGGTCGGTCCAGTCGAAGGAAAAGCCGCTGGGCAGCGTCTGGTCTGCCAGTCGCTTCATGATTTCGATGGCGGTTGACGAGCTCGTTCCGGGGGTCGGCTCGCCCTGAATCTCGGATGCGGGATAAAGGTTGTAGCGCGCGACGCGATCCGGCCCGGCGATATTCTGGAAATCCACGACACTACCCAGCAACACCATGTCGCCCGCGGCGTTGCGGGTGCGCAGACGCGCGAGATCGGCCGTCTCCTTGCGGAATGGCAGGTCGGCCTGCGCGGTGACGTGATAGGTCCGACCGAGGATATTGAAGTCGTTGACGTAGGTCGAGCCGAAATAAGTCTCGATCGCATCCGTCACGTTCTGGATCGGCACCCCGAGTTTCTGCGCCTTGATGCGGTCGATATCGACGAACGTCTGCGGCGTATTGGCGGCGAACGGCGAGAACACCGCGGTCAGCCCCGGCGCACCGCGCGCCGCCGCCACGAGTTCATCGGTTGCCGCCGCCAGCAATTCTGGACCGCGGCCTTGCCGGTCCTGAATGCGCATGGCGAAGCCGCCGCCGGTGCCGATGCCGGGAATCGAAGGCGGAGGAATGACGATAATGAAGGCGCCCTCGATGGCCGCAAGCCGTCTTCGCAGATCGCCGGTGATCTTGGTGGCCGACAACCCCTTCTTCAGGCGCACATCGGGCTCGTCGAACACCGGAAACAGCGCTGCTGCGTTACTGGCCTGGGTTCGCGTTGCGCCGGAAAGTCCGGCGAACGCCGCCACGCGAACGATGCCGGGCGTGTCGAGTGCGATCCACTCCACTTCGCGCACGATTTCGGTG
>DATGGY010000186.1:0-47070 GCA_035308285.1 Bradyrhizobium sp.
GGCCGGGGCTGGAGCGTGCTCGCGCCGGTGTTGGCAAGGCTTGGCCGCTTTGACGACGCGATCCGGGCGTTCCGCAATTCGATGACCTATAACGGCGAGAGCGCCGAGCGAAGGGCCGATCTCGGTGAAGCCCTGGTCGCCGCGGCAGGCGGGGTGGTCACGGCCGAGGCCAAGGCGGAGTTTGACCGCGCGATCGCGCTGAATGCCGACGAGGTCAAGGCGAGCTACTTCCTCGGCGTTGCCGCCGAGCAGGACGGCCGCGCCACCGAGGCGGCATCGATCTGGCGGGCGATGCTCGCCAAGGCACCGGCGAATGCGCCCTGGCGTCCGCTGGTTCAGGAAGCATTGGTGCGGGTCGGCGGTTCGCCTGCTCCGGCGTTGTCGGATGACGCTATGGCCGCGGCAAAGGACATGAAGGAGACCGACCGCAGCGCCATGATTCGTGGCATGGTCGATCGTCTGGCTACGCGATTGAAGCAAAACGGCGATGACGTGGAGGGCTGGCTGCGGCTGGTGAGGGCCTATATGGTCATGGGCGAAGCCGACAAGGCGAAGGGCGCGCTGACGGACGCCCGCCAGGCCGTTGCCAAGGATCCGGAACGGCTGCGGCAACTGAACGAGGGTCTGAAAAATCTCGGGCTTGACGGATGATCGCGATGCTGGCGGTGCGCAGCACCCTTCGTGGTTAACATCATGCGCAGAATTGCAACGGATGAAGCGAAAAGTGTGATGCGGTTTTCGAGTAGCACAATGCGCTGGACAAGAGACAATCAATGACGCGCAAGCAGCGGCGCTTGACGATCATCGGCGGCTCGCTCGCTGTGTTGGCGATTGCGGCGGCGCTGGTGCTCAACGCAATGCGCGACTCGATTGTGTTTTTCTCGACGCCGGCGATGGTCGCGGAGAAGCATATCCAGCCGGGCAAGCGCTTCCGGCTCGGCGGACTCGTGCAGCCGGGATCGCTGGTGCACGGCGATAACATGGCTATCGCTTTCGAGGTCGCCGACGGCAGCGCCACCTTGCCGGTGACCTACAAGGGAATCCTTCCGGACCTGTTTCGCGAGGGGCAGGGGGTCGTTGCGGAAGGCGCGCTCGATGCGTCAGGCGTGTTTCGGGCCGACACCGTGCTTGCCAAGCACGACGAGAACTATATGCCAAAGGACGTCGCCGACGCCCTGAAGAAGCAGGGGCATTGGAAAGACGAATACGGTGCAAAACCGGACGGCAACGCGAAGGCCGGTGCAAGCAATGCCGGCGCGTCTCGCGCGGCGCAGAGCGAGCGGGGAGCGGTGCGATGATTGCGGAAGCCGGACATTATGCGCTTGTTTTGGCGCTCGGCCTGGCGCTGATCCAGTCGACCCTGCCGCTGCTCGGTGCGCGTTGGCGAGATCCCGCGCTGATGAATGTTGCGCGCTCGGCGGCGATCGCGCAACTCATATTCGTGGCGTCGTCGTTTGCTGTGTTGATCACGCTCCACGTCTCGTCGGATTTTTCCGTCGTCAACGTGTTCGAGAATTCGCATTCGATGAAACCCTTGATCTACAAGGTTACCGGCGTGTGGGGCAACCACGAGGGCTCCATGCTGCTGTGGGTGTTCATCCTGGCACTGTTCGGCGGACTCGTTGCGGTTTTCGGCAACAACCTGCCATTGCCGCTGCGCGCCCACGTGCTTTCGGTGCAGGCCTGGATTGCAAGCGCGTTTTATCTCTTCATTCTGATCACCTCGAATCCGTTCCTGCGCATCGCAAATCCGCCGATCGAGGGCCGCGATCTCAATCCGGTCTTGCAGGACATCGGGCTCGCAGTGCATCCGCCGATGCTCTATCTCGGCTATGTCGGATTCTCTATTTCGTTTTCCTTCGCGATTGCGGCGCTGCTCGAAGGCCGGATCGATGCCGCCTGGGCGCGCTGGGTGCGGCCGTGGACACTGGTGGCCTGGATATTCCTCACCTTGGGCATCGCGATGGGTTCATATTGGGCCTATTACGAACTCGGCTGGGGTGGCTGGTGGTTCTGGGATCCGGTCGAGAATGCCTCACTGATGCCCTGGCTCGCAGGCACCGCGCTTTTGCACTCGCTGGTGGTGATGGAGAAGCGTAACGCACTCAAGGTCTGGACCATCCTGCTTTCGATCCTGGCCTTCTCGCTGTCGCTGCTCGGCACCTTCCTGGTGCGTTCGGGCGTGCTTACTTCGGTCCATGCATTTGCCAGCGATCCGATGCGCGGTGTTTTCATTCTATTGATCCTTTGCGTCTTCATCGGCGGCAGTCTTTCGCTTTACGCCTGGCGGGCTTCGGCGCTCAAGCAGGGCGGCCTGTTTGCACCGATCTCGCGCGAGGGCGCGCTCGTGCTCAACAATCTCCTGCTGACCACGGCCTGCGCGACTGTGTTTGTCGGAACCCTGTACCCTCTGGCGCTGGAGGTAATCACAGGGGACAAGATTTCAGTCGGTGCGCCGTTCTTTAATCTGACCTTCGGGCCGTTGTTCGTTCCGTTGCTGATCGCGCTGCCCTTCGGTCCATTGCTGGCATGGAAGCGCGGCGATCTCCTCGGTGCCGCCCAGCGCCTGACGGCCGCCGGCGTCGCGGCATTGATCGGACTCGCGGTGGTCTGGGCGTGGATCGGTGGCGGCAGCACGTTCGCGCCACTCGCGATCGGCCTTGCATTGTTTGTGATCGGCGGGGCACTAAGCGATGTTGCCGAGCGCATCGGCCTGTTTCGGGTGCCGCTCGGGATCGCGGTAGGGCGCGCAAGCGGACTGCCGCGTTCGAACTGGGGCACCATGTTCGCCCACGCCGGCGTCGGCGTTGCGCTGATCGGGATCGTCTGCGAGACGACCTGGAACAGCGAATTCATCAGATCGATGAGAGCCGGCGATGTAGCCTCCGTTGCCGGCTACCAGTTGAAACTCGACGGCCTCAACCAGCGCCAAGGTCCCAATTTTCGCGAAATGGTCGCGCAGTTCAGCGTCAGTCTCGACGGCGAACTGCTCGACAAGATGACGCCATCGAAGCGCAACTTCACCACGCGCGGGGCGACCACGACGGAAGCCGCGTTGCTGACGCGCGGCGCAAGCCAACTTTATATTTCGCTCGGCGATATTGCGGGCGACGGTACGATCGCGGTACGGATCTATCACAAACCCTTGGTGCTGCTGATCTGGCTTGGCCCGGTGCTGATGGCGTTCGGCGGGCTGTTGTCGCTGTCGGACCGGCGGCTGCGGGTCGGCGCGCCGAAACCAGCGAAGTCAATGCGTGGATTGCAGGCGGCGGAGTGATGTTAGCGAAACAAGCTCTCGTTTGCGCGTTCGCTATCGCCGTGATGGCGGGAACGACGGCCTATGCCGTACAGCCCGACGAAATCATGTCCGATACCGCCAAGGAAGCCCGGGCGCGGGATCTGTCGCGCGAGTTGCGCTGTATGGTCTGCCAGAACCAGTCGATCGACGATTCAGAAGCCCCACTGGCGCGAGACTTGCGGCTATTGGTTCGCGAGCGGATCGCGGCAGGGGACAGTGACACGCAAGTGATCGATTTCCTGGTCGCGCGTTATGGCGAATTTGTGCTGCTGAAGCCGCGGCTCAACCCGCACACATGGTTGCTCTGGTTTTTGCCGCCGCTGGCGCTTGCTGGAGGCGCCGTCGCGTTGTGGATGCATGCCCGTCGGCGGGAGAAATCCGGGACGCGAGACGATGCTTCGCTGTTCAAGCTGACGGCGGACGAAGAAGCGCGGTTGGAACGGTTGATCGCGGCCGAACCATCGCCGGAACAAAAACTCTAGCGCCGAAGCAGGCTATCCCCGCGCCCCGGGCGGAGCCAATTTCGGCCTGCGATAATCCGCCGCATTGGTTTCGCCGGTTCATTACCAAACTTTAATTCTACCGCCAGCGCACTGTAAGGCGGAAAACCCCATGTTCGGAACCACGGGTGTAGGCCCCCACCACCGGTTCAGGCTCTGGAGAAATTTGTATGTCCGACCGCCCCATCGATCTTTCGTCCCTTCCGTCATTCCGAGCGCCGCGCCGATCGCTGTTCTCGGCGCGTAAATTTGCGCTCATGGCCTCGGTCGTGGCCGGCCTCGGCGCTGCCGTCTATGGCTTTGGCCCTCCTGCGGGCCCGACCGATGTGTTCAGCACGGCTGCGCACGCTCAAGTCAACAATGAGGTCCGCAAGATCGCGCAACCCATCGGTTTTGCCGATATCGTCGAGCGCGTGAAACCGTCGGTAATTTCGGTGAAGGTCAACATCAATGAGAAGGTGGCAAAGAACGATAACAGCGACAATGACGATTCGCCGTTCCAGCCGGGATCGCCAATGGAGCGCTTCTTCCGCCGCTTTGGTGGACCCGACTTGCCGCCAGGCCTGCGGGGTGGGCCCCGTGGACGCGGCTTGGTGACCGGCCAGGGTTCCGGCTTCTTCATTTCGGCCGACGGATATGCCGTCACCAACAACCACGTGGTCGACAGCGCCGACAAGGTCGAGGTCACGACCGACGATGGCAAGACCTACAGCGCGAAGGTGATCGGTACCGATGCGCGTACCGATCTCGCGCTGATCAAGGTGGAGGGCGGTTCCGACTTCCCATACGCCAAGCTCTCCGACAGCAAGCCGCGAATCGGTGACTGGGTGCTTGCGGTCGGCAATCCCTTCGGACTTGGCGGAACGGTTACCGCCGGCATCGTCTCAGCCAGTGGTCGCGATATCGGCAACGGCCCCTACGACGATTTCATTCAGATCGACGCGCCCGTGAACAAAGGCAACTCCGGCGGCCCGGCCTTCAATACCGAAGGCGAAGTGATGGGCGTCAACACCGCGATTTACTCGCCTTCCGGCGGCAGCGTCGGCATCGCGTTTTCGATTCCCGCTTCCACCGTGAAGAACGTGGTCGCGCAGCTCAAGGACAAGGGTTCGGTGAGCCGCGGCTGGATCGGTGTCCAGATTCAGCCAGTCACGCCCGATCTTGCCGACAACCTCGGCCTCAAGAAGGCCGAAGGCGCGCTGGTCGCCGAACCCCAGGCCAACAGTCCGGCCGCCAAGGCCGGCATCGAATCCGGCGACGTGATCACCGCCGTGAATGGCGAGACGGTCAAAGATGCGCGTGAACTCGCGCGCACCATCGGCGGTTTCGCACCGGGTACTGCCGTCAAGCTGAGCGTTGTGCACAAGGGCCAGGACAAGGTCATCAACCTCACGCTCGGCCAGTTGCCGAACACGCTGGAAGCCAAGGCTGACACCGATAACGGTGACAGGGGCGGCGCCGCCCGCGGAACCGATGTGCCCAAGCTCGGCCTCACGCTTGCGCCCGCCAACAGCGTTGCCGGCGCCGGCAAGGAAGGCGTTGTCGTAACCGATGTCGATCCGAAGAGCGCGGCAGCCGAGCGCGGCTTCAAGGAAGGCGACGTCATTCTGGAAGTCGCCGGAAAGAGCGTCGCCAATGCCGGAGACGTGCGCGAGGCGATCAACGCCGCGCGCAGCGAGAACAAGAACAGTGTTCTGATGCGGGTCAAGAGCGGTGGGTCGTCGCGCTTTGTCGCGATCCCCCTGGCGAAGGGCTGAGCATCGGGGACCAGGATCGGAGTAATGGGAAGTGTCGCCGGCAATTAGTCGCCTCCGCCGACGGCTCTTTCCGGGGGGCGGGTCACTAGCCCGCTCCCTTAGGCTACCTTCCGGTGGAAAACGCCCCCCTCTGTCGGAAGGTTAAAGGGCGGTGAGGTTCCCCCAGCTTCACCGCCCGCTTTTTTGGCTCAACGGGCGCGTCAGGTCGCCTTTCGTGTCGCCTTGCATGAGGCTTCCGAGCGCGCCATGGTGATGGAGAGCTTTCAAACGTGACCGTGACCGCAACCGCCACTGCAACCGACACCCAGATGCGCCTTTTGATCATCGAAGACGACCGAGAGTCCGCCGATTATCTGGTCAAGGCGTTCCGTGAAGTCGGGTATGTCGCCGATCTCGCCGGCGACGGCGAGGAGGGGTTGGCGCTTGCCGAGAACGGCGACTACGATGTGCTGGTGGTCGACCGCATGCTGCCGAAACGCGACGGCCTCTCGCTGATCGGCGCCTTGCGCGAGAAAGGCAACCGCACGCCGGTTCTGATCCTCTCGGCGCTCGGACAGGTCGACGACCGCATCAAGGGTCTGCGCGCCGGCGGCGACGATTATTTGCCCAAGCCATATTCGTTCGCCGAATTGCTGGCGCGAATCGAGGTGCTGTCGCGCCGCCGCGGCGGCCCGGCGGAGGAAACCACCTACCGCGTCGGCGACCTCGAACTCGACCGGCTTTCGCACCGGGTAACACGCGGCAAGGAGGAGCTGACGCTACAGCCGCGCGAGTTCCGCCTGCTGGAATATCTAATGAAGCATGCCGGCCAGGTCGTCACACGGACCATGCTCCTGGAGAACGTCTGGGACTATCATTTTGATCCGCAGACCAACGTCATCGACGTGCATATTTCGCGGCTGCGCTCCAAGATCGACAAAGGCTTCGAGCGGCCGCTGCTTCACACCATTCGCGGCGCGGGATACATGATACGTGACGGCATTCGGTAAGCTAATCCGAACCACGGCGTTCCGGCTGACGCTAGTATATCTTTTTCTGTTCGCGCTGTTTGCGGCGTCGCTCCTGGGCTATTTCGCCTGGAACACGCGGCGGCTCATCACTGAACAGATCGCGACCACGGTGAACGCGGAAACCGGCGAGATCGGCGACATCTTCGGACGGCGCGGCCTGCGCGGACTCGTGCTCACGATCGAGAACCGCGCGTTGCGACCCGGCGCTAATCTCTATCTCGTGACCACCCCGGCGGGGCAGGCCATCGCCGGCAATGTCGGCTCGCTCGCGCCGGGCGTGATGGCGACCAACGGGTGGTCGGAAACCGCTTACCGGCGGCTCGACGAGCAGGACACCGCTGATCATTTCGCGCTGGTGCGGGTCACCGAACTTCCGAGCGGCTTCCGGCTTTTGATCGGGCGCGATCTGGAGGAGCGTCGGCGGCTGTTCGGCATTGTTGCCAAGGCCGCGCAATGGTCGGTGCTGATCGTGGTGGTACTCGGACTTGGCGGCGGCATCTTTGTCGCGCGGCGCGTGCTGCGGCGGATCGATGCCATGACCGGGACCACCCGGCGCATCATGGCCGGCGATCTGAGCGGCCGGCTGCCGGTCGGACGCAGCGGCGACGAACTCGACCGCCTGGCGGAAAATCTCAACGCCATGCTGGAGCGCATCGAAGCGCTGATGACGGGGCTGAAGGAAGTCTCCGACAACATCGCCCACGACCTGAAAACGCCCCTGACGCGCTTGCGCAACCGCGCCGAGGAGGCGCTCGCGAAATCCGGAACCGAAGCCGAATATCGCTTGGCGCTGGAACGCACCATTGAGGAATCCGACGGACTGATCCGAACCTTCAATGCCCTGTTGATGATCGCACGCGCCGAATCCGGGCAGGCCCGCGGCAATATGGACGATTTTGATGCCGCCGACGTCGCCAGAGGCATTCACGAGCTTTACGAGCCGCTCGCCGAAGACGGCGACTTGCCCCTGCGCGTGAAGACCGCCCCGGCGCCGCTTCACGGCAATCGCGAATTGATCAGCCAGGCGCTCGCCAATCTGGTCGAGAACGCGATCAAATATGGCAAGCCGGTTTCCGCCGCGCAGCCGTTGAGCGCCGAAGCAGTCGCTGACGCAGACCGCAAGGAGATTTTGATCGAGGCCAGGCGCGAGGGCGATCGGGTGCTGCTGAGCGTCACCGACCACGGGCCGGGAATTCCGGTGGCCGATCGCAAGCATGCGGTGGAACGATTTGTCCGGCTGGAAGCGAGCCGAACCCAGCCGGGTTCCGGGCTGGGCCTCAGTCTGGCATCGGCGGTCGCAACGCTCCATGGCGGTGATCTTAGGCTCGACGACGCTCATCCCGGCCTCGTTGCAACCCTGGCGATCCCCGCGCGGACCGGCGCCAGTGATGGGCTTGCGGCTCAAACACATGATGTGTCACAGAAAGCGGCATGAGTTGATCCGCGCATGACTTTAGCGTGGTCTGACGTTGTTGCGGCTTTTCGGATTAGACATTCACCATGGGGATTCGCGGCAACGGTGAAGTGAATGTCCAATCCACTGTATTGGCCGCGCGGCTGGTGGATGGACCGCACGTCTCTGCTCCCGAAAAGCCCGATCGGCAGTTGAAGGACTGGCTGGCCGATCTCGCCCCCGAACAAGCGGCGGAGATCGAAGGTCTTGTTGCGCAATTTCCCCAAGCCAAGACCATTCTTTTTGGCCTTGCCGAAGCCTCGCCATATCTCTTCGATCTGGTTCACGCCGACGCTGCCCGCGCGATCAGGGTGCTGCTGTGTGAGCCGGAGCGGCATCTGACGCAACTGATCGAGAACACCAGCCGCGAGGTTCATGCCGCATCCAGTGAAGCAACAGTGATGCAATTGCTCCGCCGCGCGAAATCGGAAGCCGCCCTGCTGATTGCGCTGTGCGACATTGGCGGCGTTTGGCCGGTGATGCAGGTGACGGCGGCGCTCACCGACCTTGCGGTCGCCTCCGTGCAGTCGGCCTTGCGCTTTCTGCTGCAGCAGGAAGCCGGGCGCGGGAGGATGTTACCGCCGAATGCCGATCGTCCTGAGGAGGGCAGCGGCCTGGTTGTGCTCGCGATGGGCAAGATGGGCGCGGGCGAATTGAATTTTTCGAGCGATATCGATCTGATCGTGTTTTACGACGCAAATGCGTCGTCGCTTGCGCCCGACATCGAACCGCAACCGTTTTTCGCGCGGGTGACGCAAGGGTTATCGCGGATCTTGCAGCAACGCAGCGTTGACGGCTACGTGTTCCGCGTCGATTTGCGGCTGCGACCCGACCCGGCCTCGACGCCGGTGGCGATCTCGACCGCCTCGGCGCTGCATTATTACGAGCGGGAAGGGCGCACCTGGGAACGCGCGGCCATGATCAAGGCGCGGCCATGCGCAGGCGACATCAGGGCCGGGGAGGCGTTGCTCGCGGAGCTCGCTCCCTTTGTCTGGCGCAAGCACCTGGATTTCGCCGCTCTCGCCGACGTCCACGATATGAAGCGGCAGATGCAGACCTATCGCGGGCAAAGCGAAATCGCGGTCGAGGGTCATAACGTCAAGGTCGGGCGCGGCGGCATCCGCGAAATCGAATTTTTTGCGCAGACCCAGCAGTTGATCGCCGGCGGACGTCATCCCGAATTGCGGGTGCGGCCGACGCTGGAGGCCCTAAACGTGCTGGCGACAAGCAACTGGATCACCTTTGAAGCGCGCGACCAACTCGCATCGGCCTATCAATTCTTGCGCAGGGTAGAGCACCGGTTGCAGATGATGGCGGACGAGCAGACCCACGCGCTGCCCGAGGACGTCGAGGCGGTCGAGCGCTTTGCCCGTTTTTTCGGTTACGAAAGTCGCGCTACGTTTGCAAGCACGCTCCTCGGCCATCTCAATATCGTGCAGGGACACTACGCCAAGCTGTTCGAGGGCGATCCCGCCGGAACGGCAAAGTTGCCGGAGGTGGACTACAAATCGGGACCGGAGGAGCCTCGCCTGATCGAGCACCTCGCCGCGCTCGGCTTCAAGAAGCCGATCATGGTGGCAGAGACGGTCGCCCGGTGGCTGGACGGCGATTACCGCGTGTTCAGAGTGCAATCCACCCGTAGCGCCTTCGTTGAATTTCTTCCCTCGCTGATCGCAGGCCTTGCAAATGCCGAGGAGCCCGACCATGCGGTGGTGGTCTTTGACCGCTTCCTGCAGGCGCTGCAACGCGGCGGGAGGTTGTTTGCACTGCTCAGCCAGAACCGCGATCTCGTCGCCCTCGTGGCCCTGATCCTGGGCGCGGCGCCCCGCCTTGGCGACATGCTGGCACGCCAGCCGCAGATCATGGACGGGTTGATCGATCCGCGGTTTTTCGGCGCCATGCCGGACCGGCGCGAACTATCCGCTCGGCTGGCCACGACCCTGCAAGACGCCCATACTTACGAAGAGTTCCTCGATCGATTGCGGTTGTTCGGCCGGGAAAGTCTGTTCCTGATAGGCACGCGTATTCTGTCGGGCACGGTTTCCGCTCAACAGGCCGGCGCCGCCTTTGCCGACGTCGCCGAGGGTATTGTCCATACCGTACATGGTCTGGTCACCGAGCAGTTCGCCGCTCACTATGGCCGGATTGCGGGGCAACAGACCGCGATCCTGGCGATGGGCAGGCTCGGCAGCCGCGAGATGACGGCTGCGTCCGATCTCGACCTGATCCTGCTCTACGATTTCGATTCCGAGCGTCCGGATTCCGAAGGCGCGAAGTCGCTGCACGGTGCGCAGTATTTTGCGCGGCTCACTCAACGGCTGATCAGCGCCTTCACGACGCGGACGAATTACGGCGTGCTCTACGAGGTCGATATGCGGCTGCGTCCGTCGGGCAGGGCTGGGCCGCTCGCTTCACATGTCCGATCGTTTGCCGAGTACCAGGACCGGGAAGCCTGGACCTGGGAGCATATGGCGCTGACCCGCGCGAGGGTGATTTCAGCCTCGCCGGCATTTCGCGAAAGGATAGAGGCGACCATTCGCCAGGTATTGACACGGCCGCGCGATGCGGCCGGGGTTGCCAGCGATGTCGCGGACATGCGCCGCGCCATTGCGCTTGAAAAGGGCGAGGACGATATCTGGGACCTGAAATACGCGTCCGGCGGCATGATCGATATCGATTTCATCGCCCAATATCTGCAGCTCGTCCACGCCGCCGACAAGCCGGCTATCCTCGATGTCTCTACCTTGCATGTGCTCGAAAACGCCGCGCGACTAGGGGTGCTGCCGCAATCCTCCGCAGAAATCCTGCGTGCGGCCGCACGCCTCTATCAGGACCTGACCCAGATTTTGCGGCTCTGTGTCAGTGACAGATTTAATCCGGAGACGTCAGGAGAGAATCTCTTGCTGATCATGGCGCGGGGAGGCGACACGCCTGACTTTTCCTCGCTTCAGGCGCGGCTCAAGGAGACACAGGCCGAAGTACGGCGGGTGTTTCGGAGGTTGATCGGTAGCGGCGGGTAGAGCGCTTTCCGCGTATGCGCTCCAAGCAAGTCGGTCGGCAAACCGCTCGATGCGGATTTAGTCAGGATACCTTACCAGTCTCGGGTGTGAATTGGCTCGGCAGATTGCCGCAACTCCAATGGTACCTGCCGGAGTTTTGTTGTTAAAGTGTGTCCAGTTCGCTCCCGCGCGAACTCAGATCACCGACTAAAATGAAGCGGGAGGAAACCATGCTTCTTTTTGGACGCACCCGTTCGAGACGGGGGCTTGCCTCGGCTTTGATCGGAGAGATCGCCGCCGTCATAGAAGGTATGGAGGGCTTTGAAGAGGTTCGAAAGCTCGAGTCGATGGAGACGGGGGCGGAGGAAAACCTCGACGAACTCGGCGCCTTTGCATTGCCGAGGTTCTCGGTCTACGAATCGAATGCGGATCGGTTGGATTTGTTCGACGCTTCGCTGCAGCGACAGATTACCTATTTCTTCACGTCTGCCGGCAGCCTTGCCGGCCACCTGCACGCGCTCGCGTCGACCAACAAGGAGTCGACCGAGCTGTGCAAAAAGCACGCGATCGACGCGCGAAGAGAAATCAACGGCCTCTCCGAACTGGGCGACGATTTGCTGCGTGACCTGCGAAAGCTCGTATCCAAAAAACAACCCGCGTCAATAAACAGAGCTTGACGATAGGTCCTGCGTGAGCTGACGTATCGCAACGCTCTTGCGGCTTGCCAAGGCTCGATTACGTACTACAATTGGCGCGCTTGCAGGGGATGGGGTCCCCCGTAACCGCCGATGAGGCTGATGACTCCTACCGGACGCCTGGCGTCGGTAGGAGCTTGCCGAGTTCCCACGACACCAAACAGCAGAGTTCCCGGCACGGCATCGAAGGTCGCGCGGGCGGGTAACACGTGGTGCTGAGGAATGGTTTTGCGTGACTAGCTGCGCGATCGAGCGGGAGATTTTCGGATGACCGGAGTTTGGGCGCTTGCGGCGTTATGGTTGGGACTTGCACTGATAGCGAGCCTGCTTTCGATCTGGCTTCGCGTTTCCACGGCTTTATCCGAAATCGTCGTGGGAACCATCGCCCAATTGATCATCGGCGCTGCCATCGGATCGGCTGTACTTGGCACTGACGAATCGTGGGTAAAATTTCTCTCCGGCATTGGCGCGATCGTGCTGACCTTCCTCGCCGGAGCCGAACTCGATCCGGTGGTCTTCAAGCTTAAATGGAAGGAGGCGGCGGCTGTCGGGTTTGCGAGCTTCTTTCTGCCCTTTTTGGTATGCGCTGCGGCGGCGCACTATTTGCTGGGATGGGAGGTCATGCCGAGCTGGCTCGCTGGCGTGGCAATGTCGACGACATCCGTTGCCGTCGTTTACGCCGTGATGATCGAGTTCGGCTTCAACACGACTGACTACGGCAAGACCATACTGGCGGCGTGTTTCGTGACGGACCTCGGCACCGTCGTGGGGCTGGGCCTGATCTTTGCGCCGTTCACGATGAAAACGGTCATCTTCCTCGGCGTTGGCGTGGTGGTTTTCACTATCCTGCCGTGGCTGACGCCACGTTTCTTCCGACTGTATGGAGGCCGGCCTTCGGAACTGGAGACCAAATTTCTGTTGCTCTGTTTGCTGGGTATGGGCGCGTTGGCGGCATGGGCCGACAGCGAGGCGGTACTTCCCGCCTATCTCATTGGGATGGTGCTTGCGGGAACTGTCGGCAAGGATCACGCGCTTGTGCGGCGGCTGCGCACACTGACCTTCGGGCTTTTGACGCCGTTCTATTTTATTCGCGCCGGCTCTTTCGTTTCCATAACCGCCCTTGTCGCCGCGCCCGCAGCCTTCATCGTCTTTCTGGTGACGAAGATCGCCGCAAAAATAATCGGCGTCTATCCGGTGACGAAACTATTCGGTTCGCCGAACAAGGAGGCCACGTACACAACCCTCCTGATGTCGACCGGGCTGACATTCGGCACGATTTCCTCATTATTTGGCTTGTCGCATGGAATAATTGACCAGAGCCAGTATTCGGCGCTTGTCGCAGCGGTCATTGGCAGCGCGGTGGTCCCGACGGTGATCGCCAATGCATTCTATCTCCCACGCCATCTCTTGCCGGAGACTGAAGGGGAAGAAGCATCCGACGGTCGCCGGGAAGTGACGCAGCTTCGTGCAATCAAGGGAAGAGCCGAATGACAGGGAGTGATTCCGTGTTCAGAAAGATTTTGCTCGCCAATGACGGCTCGGAACATGCCTTTCGCGCATTTGCGATGGCGCTCGCGATGGCAAAGCAGAACAATTCGGATCTTCACATGATTTCGGTGGAAGAGATCGACTACATGCCGGAATTCATCGAAGAGGTGCGCGAGGAGACCGGTACGGCGGCGCGGCGTTTTCACAAGGTCTTGCAACGCGCGCGAGAAATGGCCGCAGAAAGCCACGTTGCACTCAACACGCATGTCGTCGCCGGGCATCCGGTGCGAGACATTGTCGAGCTCGCCAAGGAGCTGAAAGTAGACTTGCTCATCATCGGAGCGACCGGCCATTCAATGCTCTATGAACGCTTGATCGGAAGCCGGGCCGATCGAATTGTGCAACTCGCGCACTGTCCGGTCCTTGTCGTGAAGTGACGGTTGCCGCCATTCGGCGCTGCGGCGGGTGTTTCACACGGTCGCAATCAAAAGCTGCTGGATCAGATTTCAGCCCCTTCCCATACCTGGAAATGAGCCGTTATATGCGCTGTCCTGAGGTCGGGGGCTTGAATGAGAAGGCGGAAATTTCTTGGTGTTCTAGGTGGCGCGTTGGCGGCCTATCCATGGACGGCAGGGGCACAGCAACGCGACAGGGTCGCGCGCGTCGGCGTTCTCGGCCCGAGCCGCGAAAGAAATCCAATTTCGGGACAGGGCTATGCTGTTTTTATCGCCGAGCTTCGCAAGCTTGGTTTCGCTGACGGCCAAAATCTCCAGGTCGAATTTGGCCGCACCGACGAAGACATGGCGGGGGCTTTCGCCGCCGCCAACGAGTTGGTTGCTCGCAAGGCGGATGTCCTCGTCGCCAATGGCCCCGAAATCACGCTACAGGCGGCGGCCGCGGCCAGGCCGCAGGTGCCGATCGTCATGCTCGCCACCAATTTCGATCCGTTCGCGCGTGGCTACGTCAAAAGCCTGGCGGACCCAGGCGGCAACATCACCGGTATCTTCTACCGCCAACCGGAGCTGGCCGCAAAGCAACTCGAGCTTTTGGTGGAGGCGTTTCCGGAAAGGAAACGCATAGGCACCTTGTGGGACGTCCAGTCGGCCGAGCAAGCCAATCAGGCCGAGTTAGCGGCGCAATCGATGGGGTTGTCGCTGCAGTCGCTCAAGCTTGAAAACCCACCCTATGATTTCGATGCAGCGTTTCAAGCCCTGGCGCGCGGCGAGGCGCAGATGGTCGAAGTGCTGTCGTCGCCACTCTTCACCGAGAAGGGCCCGCTCATCGCCGCGCTTGCAACACGCTATCGCCTGCCTTCGATGTTCATCTTCAAGTATTATGTCGAAAAGGGCGGCCTGATGTCTTATAGTGTAGACACCATCCACATGTGGCGCCGCGCGGCATCCTACGTTGCAAAGATTCTGCGGGGTGCACGACCAGGCGATTTGCCCGTCGAGCGAGCTGAAAATTTCGAATTCACCGTCAATCTTAAGACGGCCAAGGCGATCGGGGTCACGCTTCCGACGTCTATCCTGCTGCGCGCCGACGAAGTGATCGAATAGCGACATCCATTGTTGGGAGGCGCGATAGTTCGTTGTTGTAGTCTATCGCTGCATCTCTGCGTTGGTAGCCTTTAGCGTCGCGATGGCGTCGCGCACGTTCGTATCGAGTCCGGCGCCGCCGGCGTCCAGATGAGCGAAGATCGCACTGCGCATCCGTGGGTCCCAGAATTTTCGGATGTGTTCGGCGATTCCTTGTACCGCCTTGTCATGGCCCTGGTTCTGGAAGAATTTTCCGATTTGATTGGCCATGTAGATCAGCCGGTCAGGCGACATGGACGGCTCCTTGAGTCACGGCTGCCGACGTAATGCGGCGGGGATGCGTATAGATATCGAAGCCGTCGGCGCGTGCGATGGCGATAAGCGTAATGCCGGCTGCATCCGCCATCCGTACCGCCAGCGCGGTGGGAGCGGAAACCGCAACCATCACGGTGGCGCCCATTGCCGCGGTTTTCTGCACCATCTCGATGGAGACGCGGCTGGTCAGCAACACCACGCCGTCTTCGACGGATGTCTTTTCCAGCGCCAGCGCGCCGGCGAGCTTGTCGAGCGCGTTGTGGCGACCAACGTCCTCGCGCAACGCGACGATGCCACGCCCTGGCATCCAAAAGGCCGCGGCATGCACCGCGCGGGTTTCGACGTTGATGGTTTGCAACGGCGGAATGCTCTGCATCGCCGCCATTATCTCTCGCGATGAGAAGCTTCGGCCCGGTGGGACTATAGAAGCGGGGCGAAGGGTCTCGGCAATCGAATCGATGCCGCATATTCCGCAACCCGTGGGGCCAGCGATGTGCCGCCGCCGTTCGTTGAGGCGGTCTGCATTGGCTTGCGTTAGCCACATCCGCAACTCGATACCGTCGTCGAGATCGACGATATCGAGCGACTGGATATCATCCGGCGTTTGCACGATCCCCTCACTCAGGCTGAATCCGACTGCGAAATCTCCAAGGTTCTGCGGGGTGCCCATCATCACGGCATATGTGCCGCCATTAAAGGTGAGGGCAATCGCGGTTTCTTCCGGAATGGTGCGCGCACCGTCGCTCAGGCAGCCGTCGCGCCAGACCCGCCGATCAACCGTGCATACCGGTTTGCGCATCCGGCTACTCCGCGGCTTGCACCGAGTGTGCAATCCGGCGCGAGTGGCGGGCTTGTTCGTCGTAGGCCTTTTGCCACTCCGATGGACCGTTGGAGGGCGACACCTGTACCGCTGTGACCTTGTATTCGGGGCAATTGGTTGCCCAGTCGGAATATTCCGTCGTGATGACGTTGGCTTGCGTGTCCGGATGATGGAACGTGGTGTAGACCACGCCCGGCGCGACGCGTTCGGTGATCAGCGCCCGCAGGGTAGTTTCCCCGGCACGGCTTGCGAGCCTCACCCAGTCGCCATCGCGCACGCCGCGCTGCTCGGCATCGTGGGGATGGATCTCGAGCCGGTCTTCCTCGTGCCAGACGACGTTGTCGGTTCGCCGCGTCTGTGCGCCGACATTGTACTGGCTGAGAATGCGTCCCGTCGTCAAAAGCAGTGGGTAGCGCGGACCGGTACGCTCGTCGGTCGGGATATATTCGGTGATGACGAACTTGCCCTTGCCGCGCACGAAGCCGCCGATGTGCATCACCGGCGTGCCCTCCGGCGCCTTTTCGTTGCAGGGCCATTGCACGGAGCCGAGTTCATCGAGCTTCGCATAAGAGACGCCCGCAAAGGTCGGCGTCAGCGCCGCAATCTCGTCCATGATCTCGGACGGATGGGTGTAGTTCATCTCATAGCCCATCGCCTTGCCGAGACGGATGGTGACTTCCCAATCGGCCAGCCCGTTGCGCGGCGTCATCACTTTGCGGACGCGCTGGATGCGGCGTTCGGCATTGGTGAAGGTGCCGTCCTTTTCGAGGAAGGTCGAGCCCGGCAGGAAGACATGTGCGTAGTTCGCGGTCTCGTTGAGGAAGAGGTCGTGGACGATGACGCATTCCATCGCCGACAGCGCCGCGACGACGTGCTTGGTGTTGGGGTCGGATTGCAGAATGTCCTCGCCCTGCACGTAAAGCCCCATGAAGGTGCCCTCGACGGCGGCATCGAACATGTTGGGAATCCGCAAGCCCGGTTCCTTGTTGAGCCTGACGTTCCACATCGCTTCGAACGATTCGCGCACCGCATCGCCGCTGATGTGGCGATAGCCCGGCAGCTCGTGCGGGAACGAGCCCATGTCGCAGGAACCCTGCACGTTGTTCTGGCCGCGCAACGGGTTCACGCCGACCCCGGGATGGCCGATATTGCCGGTCGCCATGGCGAGATTGGCGATCGCGATCACCGTTGTGGAGCCCTGGCTGTGCTCGGTGACGCCGAGCCCATAGTAGATCGCGGCGTTGCCGCCGGTCGCGAACAGGCGCGCTGCGGCGCGCAGCTCCTTCGGGTCGACACCGGTTGCCATAGCCGTAGCTTCGGGACTGTTCTTCGGCAAAGAAACGAAGGTCGCCCAATCCTGGAACTCGCTCAAGTCGCAGCGATCGCGGACAAAGGCTTCGTCGACCAGACCTTCGGTGACGATCACATGCGCCATCGCCGTCAGCACGGCGACATTAGTCCCCGGCAATAGCGGCAGATGGTGCCGGGCTTCAATATGCGTTGAGCGAACCATATCGATGCGCCGCGGATCGACCACGATCAGCTTGGCACCGGCGCGCAGGCGCTTCTTCATGCGCGAGGCAAAGACGGGATGCGCATCGGTCGGATTGGCGCCGATGATCATCACCACATCGGAATGCTCGACGGAGTCGAAGTCCTGGGTGCCGGCCGAGGTGCCGAAGGTGGTGGCCAGCCCATAGCCGGTCGGGGAATGGCAGACACGGGCGCAGGTGTCGACATTGTTGTTGCCGAAACCGGCGCGGACCAGCTGCTGCACCAGATAGGTTTCTTCGTTGGTGCAGCGCGACGAGGTAATGCCGCCGACGGAGTCGCGGCCATACTTAGCCTGGATTCGCTTGAACTCGGAAGCCGCGTGGTTGAAGGCTTCATCCCATGACACTTCGCGCCAGGGATCAGCGATTTTTTCCCGGATCATCGGATGGAGAATGCGCTCCTTGTGGGTGGTGTAACCCCAGGCGAAGCGGCCCTTGACGCAGGAATGCCCGCGATTGGCCTTGCCATCCTTGTAGGGCACCATGCGCACGACTTCCTCGCCGCGCATTTCCGCCTTGAAGGCGCAGCCGACGCCGCAATAGGCGCAGGTCGTCACCACCGAATGTTCGGGCTGGCCGATTTCAATGACCGATTTTTCAGTCAAGGTCGCGGTCGGGCAGGCCTGTACGCAGGCGCCGCACGATACGCATTCGGAGCCAAGGAAGCTTTCGCTCATGCCCGGCGAGACCCGGCTGTCGAAACCGCGTCCGGAGATGGTCAGCGCAAACGTGCCTTGGACCTCCTCGCAGGCGCGCACACAGCGCGAGCAGACGATGCATTTCGAGGGGTCGTAGGTGAAATACGGATTGGACTCATCCTTCGGCATCCAGGCCGCGTTCGCGGCGCCGTTGGATTTGGCAAAGACGTGGTTTTCGCCGTCATAGCCGTAACGCACGTCGCGCAGGCCCACCGCGCCCGCCATGTCCTGCAATTCGCAGTCGCCATTGGCCGCGCAAGTCAAGCAATCCAGCGGATGGTCGGAGATGTAGAGTTCCATCACGCCCTTGCGGAGCTTCTTCAGTCGCTCGGTCTGGGTGTGCACCACGAGGCCCTGCATGGCGGGGGTGGTGCAGGACGCTGGCGTTCCCGCACGGCCCTCGATCTCGATCAGACACATCCGGCAGGAGCCGAACGCGTCCACCATGTCGGTGGCGCAAAGTTTTGGAATTTGCGTGCCGGCCTCCATCGCCGCGCGCATGATCGAGGTGCTTTCGGGCACGCTGACGCCCTTTCCGTCGATGGTGAGCGTGACCATGGTCTCGGACCTGGAGCGCGGCGTTCCGAAATCGGTTTCGTGGATCAGCGACATGGCGGTCGTCCTTTATTCCGCGGCTTGCAGGCGAGTTGGGGCCGGGCCGAAATCCTCCCGGAAATGCTTCAGCGCGCTCATGACGGGGTAGGGCGTGAAGCCGCCGAGCGCGCAAAGCGAACCGAATTTCATGGTGTTGCAGAGGTCTTCGATGACGTCGATGTTTTCAGCGACGCGTTCGCCGGCGCGAATCTTGTCGATGGTCTCGGCACCGCGGGTCGAGCCGATTCGGCACGGCGTGCACTTGCCGCAGGATTCGATGCCGCAGAACTCCATCGCAAAGCGGGCCTGCTTCGACATGTCGACGGTGTCGTCGAACACCACGATGCCGCCATGGCCGATCAGGCCGTCGCGCGCTGCGAAGGCTTCATAGTCAAACGGCGTATCGAACAGCGCGCGCGGAAAGTAGGCGCCAAGGGGCCCGCCCACCTGAACCGCACGCACCGGGCGTCCGGTGAAAGTGCCGCCGCCGATGTCGTCGACGAGTTCGCCGAGCGTAATGCCGAAGGCGACCTCGAACAGGCCGCCATGCTTCACGTTGCCGGCGAGCTGGATCGGCATGGTGCCGCGGGACCGGCCCAGGCCGAAATCGGCATAGGCTTTAGCGCCGCCGGCGAGAATGAAAGGGATCGCCGCAAACGACAGCACGTTGTTGATCACGGTCGGCTTGCCGAACAGGCCCTTATGGGCCGGCAGGGGCGGCTTGGCGCGGACGATGCCGCGGCGGCCCTCAAGGCTTTCCAGGAGCGAGGTCTCTTCGCCGCAGACATAGGCGCCGGCGCCGACCCGGACTTCGAGGTCGAAGCTGTGCGAGGTGCTGCCGATGCGCGGCCCTAGATAACCGCCGCGCCTTGCCGCCGTGATGGCTGCGTTCATCGCCTCGACGGCGTGGGGATACTCCGAGCGGATGTAGATGTAGCCTTTGGTGGCGCCGACCGCGATGCCCGCAATGGCCATGCCTTCGATCACCACGAATGGATCGCCTTCCATAATCATGCGGTCGGCAAAGGTGCCGCTGTCGCCTTCGTCGGCGTTGCAGACGATATATTTCCGGTCGGCGCTGGTCTGGGCCACGGTCTTCCATTTGATGCCGGTCGGAAAACCGGCGCCGCCACGGCCGCGCAAGCCTGAAGTGGTGACGTCGGCGAGGATTGAGTCTTGCGTCAGCGTCAGCGCGCGTTCCAGCCCCTTGTAGCCGCCATGGGCACCGTAATCCTCTAGCGAGCGAGGATCGATTACGCCGCATCGCGCGAAGGTCAGGCGGGTCTGCCGCCTCAGCCAGGGAATCTCCTCGGTGATGCCAAGCCGCAGCGGATGCGGACCGTCGGCGAGCATCGCTTCAAGGACCGATGCGGCATCGCTCGCCGTCACCGGACCGAACGCGACGCGGCCTTTCGGGGTAGCGACCTCAACCATCGGCTCCAGCCAGTACAGGCCGCGCGAACCGGTTCTGATGATTTCGACCGCGCAGCCGCGCTTTGTTGCGGCCTGCGCCAGAGCCACAGCGACCTCATCGGCGCCGACGGCGACCGCGCCCGCGTCGCGCGAGACGAAAATACGCAAGCTCATCGCTGCGCCTCCGCGACCAGCGCGTCGAGGCGCGCTTCATCCAGCCGTCCGATCACGCGGCCGTCGAGCATCGCAGATGGCGCGGTGGCGCAGAGCCCGAGGCAATAGATCGGCTCCAGCGTCACGCGCTCGTCCGGCGTGGTGCTGCCGAGGGCGATGCCGAGCCTGGTTTCCGCGCGCGCGGCAAGCGCGTCGCCGCCTGCGGCCTGGCAGGCCTCGGCGCGACACAGTTTCAGCACGTGCCGGCCGGCGGGCTTGTGACGAAAATCGTGGTAGAACGTAAATACGCCGTGGACCTCGGCGCGCGACACGTTCAATGCCGATGCGATCATGGGGAGCGCCGGCTCCGGCACGTAGCCGAATGTTTCCTGAAACGCGTGCAGGATTACCAGCGTCGCACCTTCGAGGTGGGTATGCTCGGCGATGATTTCGGCTCCGCGCGTGGCGTTCCACGGTTCGTAATCTGTCATGGTCCACGTTCTCTATCAGAGGCCTGTTACCAAACTTATGTGAATCGGAATCGCTCCAAAGATCAATAAAGCTGTCTCATGTGGCGATAGGGAAAGGCTATCAATAGGAATATGAAATGAATTGATATGAAATTAGAATGATACCGCCATACCATTCAAAGCACGGGCTTTTTGCATTTGGTTTAGGCGGAGCCGTGATATTCCTATCCCTGAAACCGTTGGGGGCCTTCTTGATCGACAAGCTTGAACTTCTGCTCGCGCTCGCCAAGGAACGTCACTTCGGACGCGCCGCGGAGGCCTGCGGCGTGACCCAGCCGACGATGTCGACCAGCCTCAAGCAGCTCGAGGAAATGCTTGGCGTGATGCTGGTGCAGCGAGGCTCGCGATTTCAGGGTTTTACGCCCGAAGGCGAACGCACGCTTGACTGGGCCCGGCGCATCGTCAGCGACGCCCGCGCGATGCGGCAGGAAATCAACTCGCTGAAGGAAAAGCTGTCTGGCGAAATCCGAATCGCGGCGATTCCGACCGTACTCGGCATGGTGGCTTCCTTGACGACGCCGTTTCGCGCGCGCCATCCCGATGTTCGCTTTCGGGTCGTGTCCTGCACCTCGGCCGACGTGTTGGGCCTTCTGGAAAATCTCGAGGTCGATGCCGGCTTGACCTATATCGAGAACGAACCGATCGGCAAGGTGCGCACAATTCCGCTCTATAACGAGAGCTATCGGCTACTGACCTCGCCCGATGGCATGTTCGGCGATCGCGAACAGGTAACGTGGACGGAGGTCGGGCAAGTTCCCCTGTGCCTGCTGACGCCGGACATGCAGAACCGGCGCATCATCGATCGCGCCCTGCGCTCGGTGGGCACCGAAGCCACTCCGACGCTGACCTCGAATTCGCTGCTGGTTCTTTATACCCACGTCAAGACCGGCCGCTGGGCGAGCGTGATGCCGGCCAAATTGGCGGAAACGCTTGGGCTTGCGGATGCCGTCCGCAGCATTCCGATCGTCGAGCCCGACGTCACCTACAGCATCGGAATGGTCATCCCGCAGCGGGATCCGATGACGCCGCTGATTGCCGCGCTTGTCCGGACGGCGCGGGAAGTTGCCCCGACGCTGGAGACCTGAAGGTTTCAACGTCAGGTCAGGCTGCTACTGGTAGCTTTTCCCTGGCCTTGCGCGCATCGCGGGGCAGTGAGACCCGAACCACCGTGCCGCTGCCGAGCTTCGAGCGCAAACGCATCGAACCGCCGTGCAGAACGGCCAATGACCGCGCAATCGCCAGCCCCAGCCCGGAGCCGTGATAGGTCTTGGTCAACTGGCTCTCGACCTGCTCGAACGGCCGGCCCAGCCGTTGCAGCGATTGGGGCGCGATGCCGATTCCGGTGTCGGCAATCAGGAGCACGATGGAATCCTCGACCAGGCGGCTGCGGACGATGACCCTGCCGCCGTCGGGCGTGAACTTCACGGCGTTGGACAAGAGGTTGACGATGATCTGCTTGGTCGCCCGACGATCCGCCACCACGGAAATCGGGCCATCGATGTCCGCGTCGAGCGCGAGATTCTTGTCGTCGGCGCGCCCGGACACCACGCGCAAGGATTCGGCCAGTGTTTTCGACAGATCGAGCTGCTCCATGTCGAGCTTCATCCGGCCCGCCTCGATCTTCGACATATCCAGGATGTCGTTGATCACTTCGAGCAGGTAATGCCCGCTGGTGAGGATGTCGTGGCAATACTCCTGATATTTCTCCGATCCGAGCGAGCCGAACATGCCGCTTTCCATGATCTCCGAGAATCCGATGATGGCGTTGAGCGGCGTGCGCAGCTCGTGGCTCATATTGGCGAGGAACTTGGACTTCGTTTGGTTGGCTTCCTCGGCGCGGGTCTTTTCCCTGGAGTATTTCTCGGCGAGATCGGCAAGTTCGATCGCCTGCCGTTCAAGTTCGCTTTGCGAGCGTTTCAGGTCGATCACCGTGGCGCGCAGGCGAAGGTCGTTCTCGACCAGCTTTTGTTCGTGCTCCTTGATGCGGGTGATGTCGGTTCCGACCGAGACGTAACCGCCGTCCTTGGTCCGCCGCTCGCTGATATGTAGCCAGCTTCCGTCGTCGATTTGCGCCTCGAAGGTTCGCGCGCCCGGCGCCTGGTTGGCGACCTCGTGCAGGCGGGTGCGCACCTCCGGCATTCTGCCTACCTCGATCACGGTCTCATAGGAGGTGCCTGGCGTTACGGCCGAATCCGGCAGCTTGTGCAGCCGCTGGAAGTGCGAATTGCAGAGCACCAGGCGGTCTCCGGCATCCCACAACACGAAGGCTTCCGGGATGGTCTCGATCGCATCGCGCAAGCGCAAATCCGCCTCGATCGTTTTCTCCGCGAGGCTCTTTTGCTCGGTAATGTCAACGGCGATCCCGATCAGGTGCAGCCCAGTATCGGCCGCGCCGTGGCTGAGCTCACAGCGCACCCGTAGCCAGATCCAGTGGCCATCGGTGTGCTGCATGCGGAAGGTCTGGTCGATATAATTGATCCTCGAGGAGATGAGCTGGTCGGCGATTTCGAACAGGTCGATGTCGTCGGATTTCACCAGTGCGTTGACCTCGCCGAACGTCAGGAGGTCGCTACGGTTCTCGAGGCCGAGCATCGTGAACATCGATTGCGACCAGAAGATTCTGCCGCGCGAGAGGTCCCAATCCCACAATCCGCAGCGACCGCGATTGAGCGCGGTATCAATGCGCCCGCGCACAGCATCGTTGATGAGATCGCCTTCACGCGCCCTGGTCGATTGCCAGTGGAATGCAAAACCCAGGATCAAAACCACAAAGCCCGTGGTGGCGGAAAGCGTCACCGACAGGGCTGCATCCGACCGCCAGATCGAATCCGTCTTTTCCTGGATGACGATCACCTGGCCGGGCAGGGCCTTGACGACGTGCCGAACTGCCAGGGCTTCACCGCCGTTCGGCGGCGTAATGTCGGTCACGCCGGCGGGCTGGCCGGATGCGCCGAACGGCAGCACCGCGCCGATGACGTCGAGGATGTGGCTGGTATCGCCGATCCCCGATTCAATCGGGACGCGTGCGAGGATGCGCTGGTCCATGCCGGTGACGATGACGTGCCTGCCCGCCGCCATCGCCCAAGACGGAATGAGTCCGGGCAGCAGCAGTTGCAGGCGGTCGAATGATGCCACGCGATCCTGTCGAACCGAAGCGATGCGGTCGAGACGCTCAGCGAGCAGATCGGCGACGGCTGCAAGTTCGCGCTTGATCGACCCACGCTTCTGGCGATTCTGATCTATCACCTGCACGAAGGCGCCAAGGCAAATGGTGATCAGGAACGCGATGATGAGAGTGGGAACGGCACGACGCAGCGCAGGCTCCGCAAGCAGCAGCCTGTGATAGGCTGGTTTTGCGATCGATTGCGCCAAACCCTTGATCGAATCGGATTGGACGCACCCGCTCGCCGCGTGTGCGCGCGCCATGCCGTTGGCCCCCTTGGAAACTTTTTTCTACCCCGTTCGGAAGAACCCCCGGTTGCTTCCGAATCAGATTCATTTGAATCCAGTTTTTGCGGCCTGTCGAGAGTCAACGATTCGTTAAGACAAATAAATCTTGTCCACGGAGAATCAGGTCTCTCGGATTTCCGCAAAAATGGCCGTCACGTGAGTCCGAAAGGAGAACGCGCGCCGCTTCGGAAGGTGGGCTGGAGCATTTTCGAGCGAAGCATGCCCTCGGACTTGATCCGGGTGGATACCGGTTCGCGTGAAGAAAACGCGTCAAAACAAGAATCCAGAGCTTCGGTTCTGATTCAATCAGAACCGACGCTCTAGGCGTTGGGCGGCTCGGCGTGACTGATCACGCGCTTCACCGTCGGGAAGGCACGCCGCAAGGCCCGCTCGATCTCGTCGACGTTCTCGTGGACCTTGATTACGCTCATCGACGGCGCGGCGCGGCAATGAAAATTCACGATTTCGCCGGCATCGGTATCGCGCACGCGCACGCTGTGGATGTCATGGATCGCCCCGCCGGCTGCAAATTTGGCGAGTGCCGACTTGATGGCCTCGACCCGGTCCGGCGCGGCATCGGTACCGTGGGGCAATTCCGGTTCCAGCGGCTCGATATGGGTGTCGACCTCGACATCGTCGCCGAATTCGTCGCGAATACTCCGCTCCAGCCCCTGGGCGATATCGTGGGCTGCCGTCAGCGCCATGTCGCCGTCGACCTCAAGGTCGATGCTGACGGTGAGGTTGCCGCCGAGATCATGAACGGTGACGTGGTGAACGGCGAGACCGGAATTGCGGGCGATCACCATGATGCGCTCACGGATACTCTCATTGTCGCGCGCGACCGGGACCGCGGTAAAGGTCAGGTCGGCGTCTTCGAGGGCCTTGGCGACCGCGGCTTGCGCCTTTCGCTTGATCTCATCGATGCGATCGATGGGGTAGGTGCGCGGCACCTGCACGATGGCATCGATGAAGTGCGTCGAACCCACCATGCGTACCCGTAACCGTTCGACGTCGACCACGCCCGGTACCGCGCGGATCGCGGCGGCGGCCCGTTCCGCCACGCCCTCGGGCGCGCGATCGAGGAGGGTCTCGACGGTTGAACGCGCCAGCCGCAGGCCAAGCATCGCGATCATGATCGCCACGCCCACGGCGGCCGCGGCATCGCCCCAGGCATAGCCGAGCCCGGTAAGCACAAGCCCGATAATGACGGCAACCGAACCGAGCACGTCCGATGCAAAATGCAGCGCGTCGGCGGCCAGCGCCTGGCTCTTGGTGTCGAGTGCTGCGCGGTGCAATGCCCGGGCACGCCAGAAATTAACGGCGATGTCGAGGACCAGCACGATGAACGGAATCGCCGACAGTGTCGGCGGCGGAGCACCTTCGCGCAGGCGGCTGTAGGATTCGACCAGAATTCCGCCCGCGAGCACATAGAGCATCGCGATGATGCCGAGCGCCGACACGCTCTCGAGTTTGCCATGGCCGTAGTGGTGTTCCTTATCCGCCGGACGGTCGGAAAACCTCACCACCATCCAGGTGACGACGGTTGCGACCACATCGATAGTGGAATGCAGTGCTTCGGAGATCAGCGCCAGACTGCCGATGACGATGCCGACGACAAGTTTGGCGGTAGCCATACCGGCGCTGGCGAAAATCGAAATCGCCGCGATGCGTGACTTGGTGCTGTGATCGGCCTGACCCATGGGCGCGGGTTTAGCAGCCCGTCATGGAACATTAAAGATGGCGCAGAGACGCAATCGTAACTCAGTTTGCAACAGCGATAACAAGCGGTTGCCTACCAATCTTAAAGCGTTACGACGATCTTGCCGAGGTGCTTGTTGGCTTCCATGCGCTCGAACGCCTTGCCGATATCGTCGAAGGGAAAAACCTTGTCGATCGGCAGTTGCAATTTGCGCGATTCCACTGCCGGCCAGATGTCCTTGCGGACTTGGTCGAAAATCTCGCGGATCTCTTCCATTGTGCGGGTGCGGAAGGTGACCCCGACATAGTCGATACGGCGCGCGGCGTGCAGGTCGAAGTTGAAATCGGCGTGGGCGCCGCCGAGCCGGCCGACATTGACGATGCGGCCCTTGATCCTGGCGGCTCTCAGGTTTTGGCTGGCGACCTTGCCTGAAATCTGGTCGACGATCAGGTCGACGCCCTCGCCGGAGGTCGCCTGAAGCACGGAATCGACCCAGCCCGGATCGCTGGAATCTACCGCCAGATCGGCGCCGAATTCCTTGAGCCGGGCGCGGCGCCCTGGGTCGGTTGACGAGCCGACGACGAGCCTTGCACCCTTGAATTTGGCGATCTGCATCGCCATCAGGCCGACGCCGGAACTGGCGCCTTGAATCATCACGGCCTGTCCGGGCTGCAAGCCGCCGACGGTCACCACCGCGTTGTGCATGGTGGCGAGTGCGACGGGGAGGGTGCAGGCTTCCTCGAAGTTCATGTTCGACGAGGCAGGGAACAACCGGCCGTGATCCGCCAAGGTGTATTCCGCAAAGGCGGCGGCGCCCGAACCCATCACCTTGTCGCCGACCTTTACGCCCTTGGCTTGCGGGCCGAGTTCGACGATCTCGCCCGCCCATTCCATGCCCAGCACCGTGCCGGCCCCTCCGAGGCTGCCATGGGCGTGCCCCTTGGTCATGCCGAGGTCAGCGCGATTGAGGCCGCATGCGCGCACGCGGACCAACACCTCCGTGCCCTTCGGAGAGGGTTTGGCGACTTCGGCGATCTCAGCGCCATTGGCGCCATAGACGTAGGCCTTCATGCGAGCATTCCTGGTTAGTGTGGGGGAGGCAATGCCTATTCGGCGGCTTGGCGGCGGTTGCCGGATATCATGCCTTCGAGCCGTCCCTGGATGATGGCTTCCGCCTCGCGCATGATGCGGGACACGAGCTCGCCACAGCTCGGAATATCATGGATCAGTCCCTGGATCTGTCCTGCGGACCAAATGCCTTCGTCGGCGTCGCCGGTTGCGTAAACCATCTTGCCGCGCGCGCCGGCGACGAGATCGCGGACCTGGTCGAAGGTCGCGCCTTCCCTCTCCATGGCAACCACCTTCGTGGAGATCGCATTTTTGGCAACGCGCGATGTGTTCCGCATGGTGCGGAAGATCAGTTCTGTCTCCCGTTCGTCGTTGGCAACGATTCTTTCCTTGATCCGCTGATGTATCGGGCTCTCTTTGGTGCACATAAAGCGCGTGCCCATGTTGATGCCTTCGGCGCCGAGCGCGAGCGCAGCTACCAGCCCGCGGCCGTCGCCAAAACCGCCGGACGCGATCATCGGAATCTTTACCTTTTCGGCTGCGACCGGAATGAGAATCAGTCCGGGCGTATCGTCCTCGCCAGGGTGGCCCGCGCATTCAAAACCGTCGATCGAAATCGCGTCGACCCCCATGCGCTCGGCCGACAGCGCGTGCCGGACGCTGGTGCATTTGTGCACGATCACGATGCCGTGCTTCTTGAATTCGCTAACGTGCTCCTGCGGCTTGTTGCCGGCGGTCTCGACGATCTTGATGCCGCTCTCGATGATAGCCTGGCGGTATTCCGCGTAGGGCGGTGGCTTGATCGACGGCAGAATGGTGAGGTTGACGCCGAACGGCTTGTCGGTCAGGCCGCGGCAGCGCGCGATTTCCTTTGTCAGATCCTCAGGCGTCGGCTGCGTCAGCGCGGTGATGAAGCCGAGTGCGCCGGCATTGGCGACGGCGGCGACCAGTTCTGCCCGGCCGACCCATTGCATCCCGCCCTGGACGATCGGATGTTGGACGCCGACGAGCTCGGTAAATCGTGTCTTGATCATCGCCTGCCCCTGAACCGTTTCCTTAAGGCACGGATATCGCGCCTTGATCTCTTTTGGTTTTCCGGAAAGGACAGGATGCCGTCACGATCGGCAAATGTCTATGGGCGCGCGACGCCGCAGCGCGGACGCATGACGCGCTCGTGATCAGGACTATGAGCCGTGCGAGGGCAGTGTGCGTCAGGCCGGAACGGCCTTTGCAGTCATTGCCTCTTCGTCGAAGGCGGTCGAAATATCGCGAATGCTGACCACACCACACAGGCTGTAGTCGTCGATGACCGGCAAATGGCGGATATGGTGCTTGTTCATCAGATGCCGAACATCTTCGAGCGAGTCGCTCGAGGTGCAGGAGACCAGTTGCTGAACCGAGATCAACTGCGACACCTTCATGTTGATACCGGCCGAGCCATGGTCGGCGATGGCCCGGACGACGTCGCGCTCGGTAAACATGCCGACGGCAGTATTGCCCTCGGTCCGGACGACGTCCTTGACCACGAGCGCGCTGACATTGCTGGCGCGCATCAATTGGGCGGCAATTCCCACGGTTTCGTTCATTCGAATGGTTGCAATACGCGCGGTTTTTTTGCGCAGGATGTCTCCGACTTTCATCGCAAGCTCCTTCAGGTCAGCCGCTGGGGTCGGCGTGGACGGTGAAATATTGGTATACATTATGCCACTTGTCAATTCGGTCTCCCACAGAACTCGATGACGTAAAGCGGCAGTAATATTGACGTTCTTAATCTCTAGCCGATTGTGGACCGCCTATTCGGTGGAAGAAAGATTTATTTGTTGTATTTTGTATTCCAGAGAACGGAACAAAAAAAGGGGCGCGTCTGGCGCGCCTTCTGACCCGTTAGGATGGGCGTTTTCTCTCGATTCGGGAAGGCCGTGTTATTAGGCAGCCAAGGCTGCCCGATAATTCAGAACCAAGGATACACGATCCGAAAGCCGCCAACGATCGCCATCGCCATCGACGTGGACAGGCCGGCCACGCTGAACATCGCGATTTGGTTGAACAGACTGTTCTCGCTCGAATAGAGCATCTTGCTCGCGTTTTGCATGGTCTACACCTTCGCCCCTGTGAATTCGGCCGGAGTTCCCCCGGTCGCAGGTGCAAAACCTATCGTGGCTCCCTTAATGAGAGGCTTACCGATCGCCCTGCGGAAGCTTTCGTCGGAGGGTTTGTAAAGGCATGGTTAAAAATCTGAATAGTGTTGCAAAAGGCCAGGTCTTACGGGCGCGAATTGTGGTCCGAAGGCGTCGGTGCAGGTTGGGGGAACAGGCCCCAGATCAGGAAGATCCAGCGCTGCGAAAAGCACGAAAGCCCACGGCGCGGTGCCAAGCGTCCCGAGGAACCGGCAGGCTCCGACTCCCAAACCGAACGCGATTGCCATTGTGTATTCGCGGCCGATCAGGTCCGACATCCAACCGAACAGCGGGCGAACCGTTCCGTTCGCGACACTGTCGATGATCAGTGCGGCCGCGAGCGTCGACCCTCCGAAGAATATGATAGTGTTACCAACGTTGAAGTCCTTCGCGATCGGCCCGATCTGGGCTGTTGCCATCAAGCCGCCGGCGGCGGCGCAAAAAAAGGCGCCCATCCGTTGGGATGGGCGCCTTCGTTAGATTAGAAGCGGCCCGTCAGGACGCTTGAGACGCCGCCACCACCTTCTTGCGCCAAGGTTTGAGAACAACGATCGCGAGCAGCGACGCCAGAATATTTGCGGCTGCTGCGATCAGGAACACCCGGTCCCAGCTACCTGAAGATTGCTGCATGTAGTTCGCGACCGGCACTAGCAGGGACGCGGTGCCTTTGGCCGTATAGAGTAGGCCAGCATTTGTGGTCGCGAATTTCGCGCCGAACGTATCTGTGCAGGTCGATGGGAAGAGAGAATAAATCTCGCCCCAGGCGAAGAACACCAAGCCGGAGAGCACCACGAACCAGACGGGATCGTGGCCAACCAAGTACAGCGCCCAGATTCCGACTCCCTCCAGACCGAAAGCAATAAACATGGTGTTCTCGCGGCCAATCATGTCGGAGATCCAGCCGAAGAAAGGCCGGGTCAGGCCGTTGAGGATACGGTCGATGGTCGCGGCGAACGTCACCGTGGTCATTGTCAATGCCATCAGTGTGACAGGAATATTGTCGACCTTCCAATCGACGGCGATCGGCTTGAGGTTCGCAGTCACCATCAGCCCACCGGCACCGACCAGCACGAACATGAGATACATCAGCCAGAAGATCGGCTGACGCATCACCTCCGTCGGCTGATAGTTACGGCGGGTCTGAACGATGTTTGCCCTCTGAACAACGGCGGGGACCTGGCCCGGCTTTGGCGCGAAAAAGAAGAATGCGAGTAGGACGACGAGCACACCTTGTCCCAGCCCGAAGTAGAGGAAGGTGGTTTGAAAGCCTGAACTCTTGATCATCGCCTGGATTGGCGCGACCGTCAGCGCTGAACCTGCGCCAAACCCCGCTGCGGTGATGCCGGCGGCAAGGCCGCGTTTATCGGGAAACCATTTCAGCGCGTTGCCGACGCAGGTTCCATAGACGGCGCCTGCGCCAATGCCCGCCACGATCATTCCGAAATAATAAAGGTTGAGGGTGGTCGCTTGGGAGTTGATCGCCCATCCGAGGCCGCAAAGGATGCCGCCCGCGAGAATGACGAGACGCGGACCGAATTTATCGACGATCCAGCCTTCGATCGGCACCAGCCAGGTTTCGAACAGCACGAACAGCGTGAAGGCCAACTGGATCGATGCTCGATCCCATCCGAATTTTTTCTGGATGTCTGGGACGAAGAAGGTCCAGCCATATTGATAATTGGCGACCATCACCATCGCAGCGACGCCAATGGCCAATTGTGTCCAGCGATAGGCATCGCTTGCGCGTTCGGTCGCCGGTACCGTTCCGTGAACTGTATCCGTCATAGCTCCTCCCAGGGCACGCTTCTATACCACCGCAGGTGAGCGTAGCCGGTGAAGCATTTTGGTATGTGATATGCCAGAGCGCAAGCAAATAAATCGCCCCGAAATCCGTCGTGGGTGTTCGCTGCTGTCCAAGCTGGCGGCGGCTAGTGAGGGTGACTCGAAGATTAGGCTACCCGCCGAAAGTATGATTTGTCCTGAAAGGTCGCTCAGGATTGCGGTCTAACGGCGTTTTGCAGCGCTCACAGCCCGAAATACGGGAGATCACCGTTGCGGATTGCCACATAGGCGCTGTCGAGCAGCAGGCGATCAATGGAGGCCAGAAGACGGCCGAAAAATCCATTGGTCGAAACGAACTGAATGGAAGCGGTCTTGGACATCTTGGCCTCATTTCTTTGCGCTGTGCGCTGCTGGGTCGTAACTTGAGGCCCACCCTAGGCATACCAGATGCCAGCATCAATCCATTTGTTTGCATAGCAGCATTTTATCTCTTGCAGTGCAATATGGGACAATTGGCTTTTCAAATCAAAGAGAGCCGCCGGATTGCCGGCGGCCTTGTAAATATCTGTAAGGTAAGGATTATCTTATTCGGCGGCGACTTTCCGGGGCGGGTCGAGGGCGCCGGAATCGTGAATCTCCTTCACCTGATGGTCGGAGAAGCCAAGAACTTGACGGAGTATCTCGTCGGTATGCTCGCCCAAAAGCGGTGAGCGCTTCACCTCGGAGGGGCTGTCCGACAGCTTGATCGGGTTACCGACCGACAGGTATTTGCCGCGCTCCGGGTGATCCACCTCGACGACCGTGCCGGTGGCGCGCAGCGACTGATCCTCAGCCAATTCCTTCATCGACAGGATCGGACCGCAGGGAATGTCGTCCTTGTTGAGAATGTCCATCGCCTCGAACTTGGTCTTGGTCATGGTCCATTGCTCGATGCGCCCGAAGATTTCGTTGAGGCGCGTGAGCCGGGCCGGGGGCTTGGCGTAATTGGGATGGGTCTTCCAGCCGGGTTCGCCAATCGCATCGCAGATCTTCTCCCACACTGCCGCCTGGGTGATGAAATAGATGTAAGCGTTGGGATCGGTCTCCCAGCCCTTGCATTTCAGGATGCGGCCGGGTTGACCGCCGCCGGAATCGTTGCCGGCGCGTGGCACGGCGTCACCGAACGGAATTCCTTCGCCGAACTGGCTGTATTCCGTGAGCGGACCATGGGCGAGCCGCTGCTGATCGCGCAGCTTGACACGCGCTAGATTTAACACGCCGTCCTGCATCGCCACGGTGACGCGCTGACCTTGTCCGGTCGTGGTGCGCTGGTAAAGTGCGGCAACGATGCCGAGCCCAAGATGCAATCCGGTGCCGCTGTCGCCGATCTGTGCGCCGGTCACAAGCGGCAGGCCATCACGAAAGCCGGTGGTCGATGCGGAGCCGCCGGTGCATTGTGCGACGTTCTCATAGACCTTGCAGTCCTCATAGGGACCGGGGCCGAAACCCTTGATCGACGCCACGATCATCTTCGGGTTGATGCTGTGGATCTTTTCCCAGGGAAAGCCCATCCGGTCGAGCACGCCGGGGCCGAAATTCTCCACCAGCACGTCGCAACTCTTGATCAGCGCGGTCAGAACTTCCTTGCCCTTCGGATTCTTGGTGTCGAGCGTGATCGAACGCTTGTTATGGTTGAGCATGGTGAAATACAGGCTGTCGACGTTCGGTTTGTCCTGCAACTGACCGCGGGTGATATCGCCGACGCCGGGCCTCTCGACCTTGATCACGTCGGCGCCGAACCAGGCCAGCAATTGCGTGCAGGTAGGCCCCGACTGAACGTGTGTGAAATCGAGGATACGAACGCCCTTGAGCGCCTTTGTCATCGTCTTGCTCCGTTTAAAATCCGTTCCCGCACGCAGGAATATGTCGATCTCGGGGTTTATTTCTTCTTGAGAACGCTCTGTGGGTTGAGGCTGCCGATGCGGCCGCTCTCGGAGCCGGCAGCGGGGTCAATCACGGCGTTGATCAAAGTGGGCTTGCCGGAATCCATCGCCGCATTCACGGCGCGTTTGAGTTCGTCCGGCGACGTCACATTGACGCCGACACCGCCGAACGCCTCCATCATCTTGTCGTAGCGGGCGCCCGCGACGAACACGGTCGGCGCAGGATCGGAGCCAGCCTTGTTGACGTCGGTGCCGCGATAGATGCCGTTGTTGTTGAAGATCACTACGCAGACCGGCAGGTTGTAGCGGCAGATCGTCTCCACCTCCATGCCGCTGAAGCCGAAGGCGCTGTCGCCCTCGATCGCAAGTACCGGTTTGCCGGTCTCGACGGCAGCGGCAATCGCCTGACCCATGCCGATGCCCATCACGCCCCAAGTGCCGACGTCGAGCCGCTTGCGCGGTTTGTAGAGATCGATGGTGCCGCGGGCGAGGTCGAGGGTGTTGGCGCCTTCGTTGACGAGGATGGCGTCGGGCCGCTCCTTGACGATGGTGCGAAGCACCCCGAGCGCGCCGTGATAGTCCATCGGCGAGTTGTTGTTCATCAGCCGCGGCGCCATCTTGGCGACGTTTTCCTCACGCTTCGAGCTGACCGTCTTGACCCAATCGGCCGGCGCGGCCGGCCAGTTGCCGCCCATCGCGGCAAGCAGCGCCGATACGCAGGAGCCGATGTCGCCGACGAGCGGAGCGACGATCTCGACGTTGGAGTCCATCTCCTTCGGCTCGATGTCGATCTGGATGAATTTCTTCGGCGCGTCGCCCCAGGTCTTGCCCTTGCCATGCGACAACAGCCAGTTGAGACGGGCGCCGATCATCATCACGACATCGGCCTCCTTCAACACCGTCGAGCGCGCCGCACCGGCGCATTGCGGATGCGTGTCCGGCAACAGGCCCTTGGCCATGCTCATGGGGAGGAACGGAACGCCGCTTTTTTCGACCAGCGCACGGATGTCGTCGTCGGCTTGTGCGTAGGCTGCGCCCTTGCCGAGAATGATCAGCGGGCGCTTGGCGCCCTTCAGCACGTCGAGCGCACGCTTCACGGCGGAAGGGGCGGGAATCTGGGCCGGCGCCGCGTCGACGACCTTGACCAGCGATTTCTTGCCGGCCTCGGCGTTCATCACCTGGCCGAACAGCTTGGCGGGAAGATCGAGATAGACGCCGCCCGGCCGTCCCGACACCGCGGCGCGAATCGCGCGCGCGAGCCCGATGCCGATATCGGCGGCGTGCAGCACGCGGAACGCCGCCTTGCAGAGCGGCTTGGCGATCGCAAGCTGGTCCATTTCCTCATAGTCGCCCTGTTGCAGGTCGACAATCTCGCGCTCGGACGAGCCGGAGATCAGGATCATCGGGAAACAGTTGGTGGTGGCGTGGGCCAGCGCGGTGAGGCCGTTGAGGAAGCCGGGCGCCGACACCGTGAGGCAGATGCCGGGTCTTTTGGTCAGAAAGCCGGCAATGGCGGCCGCGTAACCGGCGTTCTGCTCGTGGCGGAACGAGAGCACGCGGATGCCTTCGGCTTGCGCCATGCGGCCGAAATCCGTGATGGGAATGCCGGGCACGCCGTAGATGGTGGTGAGGCCGTTCAGCTTGAGCGCATCAATGATGAGATGGAAGCCGTCGGTGAGCTCGTGCTCAACGTCGGTCGATTTTGCATTGATGCTCTCTACTGCTGCGGACATTCCGCTTCTCCCTGATCGTTTTTGATGCGATCGAATTCGTCGTCTTCGAATTCGTTCAGATGAAAGGCTGTCTTCGTCAAAAGAGCTCTTGGCCGTGTGCTTCGACATAAGCGGCAAGGCCGAGCGTATGATCGCGCGCGCGCTTTTCCGCAAGCTCTGTGTCGCGCATTTCGAGCGCTTCGATGATAGCCATATGCTCGGGGAGGGATATCGCGGTGCGGTCGGTGCGCCCGATCGTCAATTGCCGGTAGCCGCGAACGTGCAGGAGGATGTCGTTGGTCATGTCGACCAGCACCGGCGACTCGCTGAGCGAGATCAAAGCCTGGTGGAAGGCAATATTGGCCTTGGAGTATTCCTCAACGTGATCCTGCGGCAGGCGATCCTTGCCAAAATCCTTGAAGTAGTCGCGCAGCGCTGAAATGTCCTTCTTGCGCGCGGTGGTGGTGATCAATCGTGCCGCCATGCTTTCCAGCGCGGCCCACGCACGGATCATGTCAACGATCTCGCTCTTGGTGCGACGGACGACGACGATGCCGCGGCGCGGCACGGTCTTGACGAAACCGTCCTGCTCCAGCATCGCGATCGCTTCACGGATGGGGGTGCGGCTGACGCCGAGGCGTTCCGACAGCGCCCGCTCGTCGAGCATGACTGGCTCGGGCGTCGCATAGATGTCCATCTTGAGGATTGCTTCCTTCAAGGCCTCATAGGCCTTGTTCTTGAAGCTCGTCTCCGGCACGATACGGACAACCGCTATTTCTGCCTCGGCCATGCTTGGCGGTGCCTTGGTTTGTTTCCGCGTGATCACGTTCGATCGGTTCCGTGGCGACTCTGTTTTACCAGTACCACAACTCGAATATTTTTGGCATACCACATGCCAGAATGTCAAGTTACCCATAATTTCAGCACTTCCGCGGCTTGACAACTTCGCTTCTGGCATACCAAATGCCATGTGAGCCAATTCTCCGCGGCCTGAACACCGCCGCAGCGGACGCGCAAGCCGCGTTTGCAATCACCATGAAGACCGGTTGAGTTTGCGCAGGCAAGTCATGGATGCTGATGCCAGCATGCGTTGCCTGCGACGCAAGAACAGATGCCAGGGAGGAAGCTAATGTCGAATTCAAAAGATGCGGTCCGCAAGGTGCTCGATGCGGTTAAGGCGGATAAACGCACAAGTCTGACGGCGCCCGAAGGCAAGCTGGTCTGCGATGCTTACGGCATCCCGGTTCCCAAGGAAGGGGTCGCCAAGTCCGCAACCGAAGCGGCCAAGATCGCCTCCGGCATGGGCTTCCCCGTCGTGATGAAAATTGTCTCCCCGGACATTCTGCACAAGACGGAAGCCGGTGGTGTGATGGTGGGCGTGAAGACCGCCGCCGACGCGGAGAAGAATTACGAGACAATTCTGGCGAACGCCAGGAAATACAAAGCCGACGCCAAGATCGAAGGCGTGCAGGTCCAGCAGATGCTCGCCGGCGGCACCGAAGTCATTGTCGGCTCCATCACCGACGGATCGTTCGGCAAGCTCGTGGCCTTTGGGCTCGGCGGCGTGCTGGTCGAGGTTCTCAAGGACATTACATTTCGTCTCGCGCCAGCCACCAAGGAAGACGCGCTTTCAATGCTCGACGGCATCCAGGCCCATGACATGCTGAAGGGCGTGCGTGGCGGCGATCCGGTCAATCGGGAGGCGCTCGCCGATGTCATCGTCAAGGTGTCGCGTCTCGTCAGCGATTTCCCGGAGATCGTCGAACTCGATCTCAATCCGGTGTTCGCCAGCAAAAAGGACGCAATTGCCGCCGACGTGCGCATCGTCGTCGACTTCGACTACAAGCCGCGCCCGGCGCCACGCCCAACCGAGGAAATCGTCGCTGCGATGAACCGCATCATGCAGCCCAAGGCGGTTGCCGTGATCGGCGCCTCCTCCGAGGACGGCAAGATCGGCAATTCGGTGATGAAGAATCTGATCAACGGCGGCTACAAGGGCGAGATCCTGCCGATCCACCCCAAGGCGCCTGAGATTCTCGGCTACAAGGCCTACAAGAGCGTCAAGGACGTGCCCGGCGTGATCGACGTCGCGGTGTTTGCGATTCCGGCGAAGTTCGTTGCCGGCGCGCTCGTCGAATGTGGCGAGAAGAAAATTCCCGGCGCCGTTCTCATTCCATCGGGCTTTGCCGAAGCAGGTGCGCCGGAATTGCAGGCCGAGATCGTCGAGATCGGGAAGAAGTATGACGTCCGCCTGATGGGGCCGAACATCTACGGCTTCTACTATACGCCGGTCAATCTCTGCGCCACGTTCTGCACCGCCTACGACGTCAAGGGCCATGCGGCGCTGTCGTCGCAATCTGGCGGCATCGGCATGGCGATCATCGGCTTCTCGCGCTCCGCCAAGATGGGCGTCTCCGCGATCGTCGGTCTCGGCAACAAGTCGGATATCGACGAGGACGATCTGCTCGCCTTCTTCGAGCAGGACCCGAACACCAACCTTATCGCGCAGCATTGCGAAGATTTGAAGGACGGCCGCGCCTTTGCCGAGGCTGCGAAGCGGGTTGCCAAGAAAAAGCCGGTCATCGTGCTCAAGGCCGGCCGTACCTCGGCCGGAGCGAAGGCCGCTTCCTCGCACACCGGCGCGCTTGCCGGCAACGACAAGATCTACGAGGACGTGTTCAAACAGTCCGGCGTGATCCGCGCCCGAAGCTTGAGGCAACTGCTCGAGTTCGCGCGCGGTGTGCCGGTGCTGCCGACCCCGAAGGGCGAGAACATCCTGATCATCACCGGTGCGGGCGGCTCGGGTGTGCTGCTGTCGGACTCGGTCGTCGACAACGGTCTGCAATTGATGGCGATGCCGCCCGATCTCGATGCCGCGTTCCGCAAATTCATCCCGCCGTTCGGCGCGGCCGGCAATCCGGTCGACATCACCGGCGGCGAACCTCCGATCACCTACGTCAACACCGTGAAGCTCGGCTTGTCCGATGATCGCATTCATTCGCTGATCCTCGGCTACTGGCACACGATCGTCACCCCGCCGATGGTGTTCGCCCGCAACATGGTGGAAGTGAAGAAGGAGATGGAAGCCAAGGGCTTCGTCAAGCCGATGGTCGCTTCGCTCGCGGGCGACGTCGAAGTCGAGGAAGCCGCCGAGTATCTCTACCAGAACGGCATCCCGTCCTATGCCTACTCAACCGAATTGCCGGTCGAGGTGTTGGGCGCCAAGTACAAATGGGCGCGCGGCGCCGGCCTTCTGTAACAACTCCGCTCAACGAGCCTCAAAACTCCGAAGCCGCCCGGGTTCCCGGGCGGCTTTTTCCTTTGCTGGGCCAAACGACAAGGATCACAGCGCTTCGCGCACGCCGAGCCCGAGCATGAAGCGCTCTCTGATCTGAACAGGATCGCGACGGGTCGTTCCGGTCCCAGGCTTGTCGTCGATGCGCACCCCGATCAGCGTCGATTCGGATGCGGAGAGGGATTGGTCGACCAAGCGCTCGAAATCCTCCTCATCCGCAGCCCAGGCGCTGTTGGCAAGTCCGCAACCGACGGCGACGGCGACGAGATCGGAAGCGGCCGCTGCCGGTGTCGGCTGAGCGCCTGTGATCTGATAGATGCCGTTATCCATCACGATCATCGTGAGGTTTTTGGGCCTCAGCGTCGCAATCGTCGAGAGGCAGCCCAACTGCATCAAAAGCGAACCGTCGCCTTCCAGCGCAAACACCCGCCGGTGCGGCTGGGCCAGCGCGACGCCGAGCGCGATCGGAAGGGCGAGCCCCATGCTGCCCAGCATGTAAAAATTCTGCGGACGGTGTCCGGCGGCCCACAGATCGAAATTGGTGTTGCCGATGCCGCCGATGACGGCTTCCTCGTTCTTCAGCTTCGCAACCAGCCGCGAGGTGAGGTCAAACCGGTTCATCACCTTGGTGTTGCGGGCAGGGAAGTTTTTCTGGCTGCTCATGCGATCGCTCACTTGTCGAACACTTTGCCGCCGGTTAGCAGCGGCGACAGGATCAACGCCACCGGCGCTTGCGTGGTAATGGCCTGCTTGATCGATCGATCGACGATGAACTCGAACTCGTCTAATCTTGTTGCGGTGTGATGCTCCATCGCCAGCGAATCGAGAACCGGCCGCATGGTGCGGCAAACCAGCGACTGCCCATAGTTGAACTCGCCCAGCGTTCCGCGCTCGGACACGAACATGATCAGCGGAATCTGATAGGGGATCGCGAGCGAAGCGAGCACATTGGCCAGCGTCGCAAAGCCGGACGTCTGCATCAGCACTGCGCCGCGCATTCCCCCCATCCACGCTCCGGAGACGATCCCGACCGCCTCTTCCTCGCGCGCTGTCGGAAAGGTGGTGAAGAAGGGATCGGCGTGAATTTCCTTGATCAATCTCGTCAGCACGCGGTCGGGAACGTAGGGCACGAGCCTTATGTCATTGCGCTTGAGCGTTTGCAGTACCACCTCGTGCCAGGCCTTCTCGCCCAGGCCGGTCGGCGGCATTTGTCCGTCCGCGGCCGCCATCGTATTCTCCTTCACATTCGCACCGATCACTGGGGCGCAGCTTGATCGCCGATATCCTGTTTGCCGCGCCGAAACTTGACGCGATCGGCGGGATTGTCAACATGTCCGGATCGTTGGCGTGACCTGCGAGCGCCAAGGATGCCGTGGCTGTGAAGGCGTGCCATAAGAAGGTAAAAGAATTTCGGGAGGGCGCGCTTTGGGAAGGTTGTTCATGCGCCGCACGTTGCCGGGCCGATGGCTGCAGGGGGCTGTCGCAGCGTCGGCAATGCTCGCAGCATCCGGAATCGTCTCCGCGCAGACGCCTTTTCCGTCCCGGCCCGTGCATATTTTTGTACCCTACGCGGCCGGCGGCGGGGTGGATATTCTGGCCCGCACGCTGGGAGAAGCGGTTTCTCGGCAATGGGGCCAATCGGTCGTCGTCGAGAACCGGCCGGGGGCGGGTGGCGTGGTCGCCTCGCAAGCGCTCGCGACTTCGAAGCCCGACGGCTATTCCCTCATCGTCGTGGCGAGCGGCCATACCACCAATCCGTTTCTGTATCCCGAACTTCCCTACGACACCTTCAGGGATTTCACGCCGATCGCGCTGTTGGCTTCCTCGCCCAATATCCTATTGGTGCGCGCCGATTCTCCATTCAAGACGCTCGGCGATATCGTTGCGCAGGCGCGGGCGAAACCTGGAAGCCTGTCCTTCGCTCATGCGGGCAATGGCACATCGACGCATCTGGCGGGCGAGCTTCTCAAGAGCCTCGCGGGAATCGACATCGATCCGATTTCGTACAAGGGCGGTGCGCCCGCGATCAATGATCTTTTGGGCGGACAAATTCCGATGTCGTTCAACAACGCCCCCGAAGCGCTGGGGCAATTGGAAGCCGGGACGCTGCGCGCGATTGCCGTGACCACGGCATCGCGGTCGCCGTTTCTGCCCAATGTGCCTGCGATAGCTGAGACCGTGCCCGGCTACGATACGGAGGTCTGGTGGGGGCTGTTGGGGCCTGCCGGCATGTCGCCGGACCTTGCCGCGAATCTTTCGCATGATTTCGTTGCAGCCTTAAACACCGCTGAGGTCAAGGAGCGGCTCGCCAGGCTCGGCGCTTCGCCGATCGGCAGTTCGCCGCAGCAATTCGACGCCAAGATTCGCGCCGAGTATGAAAAATGGGGACCGATCATCAAGGCCGCCGGCATAAGGGCCCAATGATTTCCTCGTAACCTGATCCTGCAAGGCTCTATGGATTTCCAAAACTGAAAGTTAAGCCGATCATGTCCGTCAACAACAAGCGCGTGTTCTATGTCAAATATCTCGCCAACGAGATCTATGCCGACATCCTGCGGGCCCGGCCCGATATCAGGCTCGACCGGCTCGAGAATGAAAGTCCGGAGGAAGTCTCGGCGCCGATCCTGGCAGCGGCGCACGCGTACCAGGTTGGCGCCGCGCGCGACGAGCTGGCGCGGCACTTCCACGTCGACTCTGAATTGCTGAAACGCGCGCCGAATCTCCTGATCGTTTCAAGTAACGGCGCGGGCTACGATCCGGTCGATGTCGAGGCTTGCACAGTGGCGGGAGTGCTGGTGGTCAATCAGTCCGGCGGCAATGCCCATTCGGTTGCCGAACATGCGCTCGCGATGCTGATCACATTGTCGAAGCGGATCATCCAAGCCGATCGCGCGCTTCGGCGCGAGCCGAACGTCAACCGCAACAGTCTGATCGGCACGGAGGTGCAGGGCAAAACCATCGGCATCGTCGGTCTCGGCAATGTCGGCCGCCGGATCGCTGGGCTATGCAAGGGCCTGCTCGGCATGAACGTGCTCGCCTGCGACCCCTATCTTTCTGCGACGGAAATGGCGGAACGCGGCGGCGAGAAGGTCACGCTGGACGAATTGCTGCGCCGCTCGGACTATGTATCGATCTCCTGCCCGCTGACCAAGGAGAGCCGCGGCATGATTGGCGCGCGCGAATTTGCGCTGATGCAGAGCCACGCTTTTTTCATCACCACCGCGCGCGGCTTCATCCACGACGAGGTCGCGCTTGAAGAGGCGTTGCGCAACAAACGCATCGCCGGCGCGGGGCTTGACGTCTGGGCCAAGGAGCCGCCGCCGCCCGAGCACCCGCTGTTGCAGTTCGATAATGTGCTGGCAAGCCCGCACACGGCCGGCGTGACCAGGGAGGCGCGGGAGAACATGGCAAGAATCGCCGCCGAGCAAATGCTTGATGCGCTCGACGGCAAGCGGCCGCCGCGGGTCGTCAATCCCGAGGTCTGGCCGGTCTATGTCAAACGCTTCGAGCGCGTCTTTGGGTTTGCGCCGGGATAGCGGTTTCGTTCGGTCATGATGCGCTGAATGTCGCGGAGAAAATTTTCTCCGTTACCGGCCAGATTTCGGCAATGAATTGGCTGCCGCAAAGGGATCGGACGGTGGCCGCGTTGCTATTTTCGACAAGCTCTCGACTCCTTGCCGGGCGGAATCCATACCTTCATTCCTGAACGTTGGTTTCAAGCCGACATCTCGGCCGCTGCAGGAATGATATGCGACAGTTGAACGCCTTGTTGCGCTCGACCCGATCCGGCATCGGGCGTCGTCTTGCCGAGATCGTCGCGATTGCCGCGGCAAGCCTGCCGGCCGTCGGCGCATAAGACGGCCTTCGGTCACATCAGCGCGGCCGCGGCGGCCAGTGCCTCCGGAACCACGTCGTGATCATAAAGAGTCCGGCGGAAGGCGGCATGGGCGGCGATCTCCGCATCCCTGACACCCAGATCGGAGTAGGCGGAATCGTAGCGAAGCCCGCTTTCGCGCGCGCCCCTTTGCACCTGCGCCACACGCTCGCGGCGAAGCCGCTCATAGGCGAGCAGCGCAGAAGGTGCACTCGTGCGGTCTGAGCGCGAAAGAATCGTCGCCAGCGCCATGCCGTCTTCGATCGATTGATTGGCGCCTTGTCCGAGATGCGGAAGCATGGGATGCGCGGCGTCGCCGAGCAGGCTCAGCCTGTACCTGGTCCAGACCGGCAGCGGCTCCCGGTCGTAGAGCGCCCATCGAAATGTCATGTGAACTTCGCTGAGCAGTCGATGGATGCGGGGATCCCACCCGGCAAAGGCCTGGCGAAGGACCTCGGGATCGCCGGGGGCCGACCAGGACTCTCTCATCTGCTCGTCGGTCGGAACGAACCCGACATAGTTGATCAATTTTCCGGCGCGCAAGGGAAAGGCGAGGAAATGCCGTCCCTTGCCAAGCCACATTTGCCAGCGATCGGTCGGCCAGTCCGGAACGCGCTCATGCGCTACCAGGCCGCGGTAAGCGACAGAACCTGAAAACACGGGATCCGATGACGCAATCACATGGGGTCGAAGCGCGGAATGGATGCCGTCCGCGCCGATGACGACATCGGCTTCCACGCAAGCGCCATTGGCAAACGACACCCGGGGGACGTCGTCGTTCTGATCGAAACCGGTGCAGCGATGCCCGGTATGCACAATGCCCTGGGGCAGGGCCGTAGCCAACATCTCGACGAGATCGGCGCGGTGCATTCCGAAGGTGGCGTTCCAGCCGGAGGAATCCGTGACCTGGACTGGCGCGATCGGCGTTCCGTCGTGGCGGAAATAACGGGAGTTATGGCCGACAAGGGCTCCGGACTTCTCGACTGCGGGTCCCAGTCCGATCCTTTGCAGATGCCGCACGCTGTTGGGGGTCATAAAGAGGCCGGCCCCGACCTCGCCGATCGCCGGCGCCTGTTCGTAGACCGCAACCTGTAAACCTTGTGCCACGAGGGCATTGGCAGCGAACAAACCGCCAATTCCGCCGCCCACGATCGCGACACGGGGACGAGACTGTGTCATTCAACTCCCTGTCACAAGCCGCCGGGAAAACAGGTGTGCGGTTGTACTCTTACACGCATTTTGCCATCAAGTGCGGCGAGATCGAATGGTGGAGGATTCTGATGTCCGGCGGGACCGTCCGCCTCTCGGCTTTGCGGCGTCCGCATGTGGCCGGGCTGGTCTCTCTGCTGGTCCTGTCCGTGCTGTCTGCCGCTGTGGCGCAAGCCGCAGACTACCCGGATCGGACCGTCAAGATCGTGGTTCCCTACGCCGCCGGCGGGACCGCCGACGCTGTCCCGCGGCTAGTCGGCGACTGGCTCTCGCGCAAGTGGGGCCAGCCCGTTGTCATCGAAAATCGCACGGGAGCCGCGGGCAACATCGGCGCCGAATTCGTCTATCATGCAAGGCCCGACGGCTACACGCTGCTCGCAACGCCGCCGCCGCCGCTGGTGATCAATCAAAATCTCTATCCCAATCTTGGGTATGACCCGGCCAGGTTTGAGCCCGTGATCGTCATGGCCCATGTGCCGAACGCGCTCCTTGTCAATCCAAAGAACCTGAAGGCATCGAGCGTTGCCGAACTCATCGCTTACCTGCAGAAGTACCCTGACAAGGTGACGGCCGCGACCCAGGGCAACGGCACGACCTCTCACCTCACGGCCGAGCTCTTCCAGGCGATGGCCAAGGTCAAGCTGCGTTCCATTCCGTATCGCGGATCATCGCCGGCGCTATCCGGCCTGCTCGCCGGCGACGTCGACCTGATGTTCGACAATCTCGGTGTGTCGTTGCCGCTGGTCAAAGCAGGCAGCCTCAAGCTTCTGGCGGTGGCGTCAGGCCAGCGCCTTCCGGCGCTGCCCGACGTGCCGACGCTTGCAGAAACGCTGCCGGGCTTCGAGGCGGTTGCGTGGTACGCGATCGCAGCACCCCCGGGGACGCCGCAAGCCATCACCGAAAAGATCAACGCCGACGTGAACGAAGCCCTCCGCCAGCCCGAGATTCAGGAACGTCTGAAAAGCCTGTCAGCGGAGACCTTTGGCGGTTCCCGAGAGAAGGCCGCAGCCTATATGAACGAGGAGATCGAACGGTGGGACAACGTGATCAAGGCGGCAAACGTCAAGTTGGAATAGCCGTCCGTCGCGTTCATCGTTATCTCAGGTGACTGCGGAAAAATCATGTTTGGCATCCACGAACTTTGGCTCTTCGTCGTCTCGAGTTTGCTGCTCAACATCACGCCCGGGCCGGACACGGCCTATATCGTTGGTCGCAGCTTGCAGCTGGGGTGGCGTGGCGGCGTGGTCGCCGCGCTCGGTATCGGAACCGGTTGCCTGTTTCATGTGTTCGCTGCGGCGGTCGGGCTTTCGGCACTGCTGGCGGCGTCGGCGGCCGCGTTTACAATGGTCAAATGGGCCGGCGCGGCCTATCTCTGTTTCATCGGCGTGAAGATGTTGCTTGCACGGACCGCGACACCCGCGGCCGTTTCAACTTCTGAAGCAAACTCGATTTCGTTGCGCCAAGTGTTCTTGTTGCGCCAAGTGTTCTTGCAGGGTGCGCTGACCAACGTATTGAATCCGAAGGTGGCGCTGTTCTTTCTGGCCTTCCTGCCACAATTCGTCGCAGCAGATTCACCCCACAAAGCAGTAGCCTTCGTGCTCCTCGGCTCGATTTTCATCTTCAACGGTACACTTTGGTGTATTGCTGTGGCGGTGTTCACCGCTCGCGCCGCCCACCGGTTTCGACAAGCCAATCGGGCCATCGGCTGGATCAATCGGGGATTGGGCGGGCTGTTCGTCTATCTCGGCATCCGTGTCGCCACCGCCGAGATGCGCTAGAGGAACCGGACTGCGAACAACTACGGAGGATTTGATATCGGTCAAGACAGTCCGCCCGCGGTGAATTTATATGGAGGTGGCCAGAGTAGGAGGTTTCATGTCGCGGTTTGTTGTTCGGTTCATGAAGGATGTGCTCGGCGAGAACGGCCGGGAGGTGGAAGTCTGTCAGAGTTCGCTCGAAATCGACGCCGCCGATGAAGGCGATGCCCGAGAGCTGGCAAAGCGAGAATTCTGCGAAAAGCAGTCGCTGTGCGACTGGTCGCTCCACGCCGATCGAATTCAGATCAAGTCAGCCGATTTTCCGTCCTGAGCGGCGATTCACCCTTAGGCCGCAGGGGCGGCGAGGCGCTCGATAGTCTGAATGTGGCGGGCGAGAAGGCTGCAGGCTTGATCGACGTTGCGCGCGCGCAGCGCCTGAAGAATTAGGCGATGGTCCTGGTTGGACCGTGGCCGCCAGCCGGCATTGCGCGCCGTCGCAAAAACCAGCCGGGAATTCGCAAGCTGCAGCCCGTCGAGGCTGGCAAGCAGCCGCGGCATGCCACATGAGGCCACCAACGCCTGGTGAAAGGCCCGGTTCGCGGCTTCGAACTCTTGCAGCGTCTCGGCATTGTCGCCCTCAATCAGCGCCAATTCGATGCGTGCCAGATGGACCGACGTAAGCCTCGGCGCCGCATTCCGAAGCGCGACCACCTCCAGCGCGGCGCGCATCTCCGCAATCTCTCGCACCGAGTTGGCATCGAGCGGGGCAACCTTCACGCCACGGCGCGGCAGGCTGACCACAAGGTATTGGGCCTCGAGCTTGCGAAAGGCCTCGCGCACCGGGACGTGGCTTGAGCCGAATTCCCGCGCCACATGGTCCTGGCGAAGCGGGGCGCCCGGCTGGAGTGCGCCGGATATGATCCGCTCCGCAACGGAGTCGGCGATCCGCGCGGCCATCGTGGTGCTGTCTTCCGCTTTGTTCATAGATTATCTATCGTGAAATTGAGTGCGCTTGCGCCACACGTCGAGTAGCATGGCCATAATCGACAATTTATAGATAATTTCTATATTTATCTATAATACCAGGGGGCGACGCGATGGATCAAGCGGTAGGGATGAAACGAAACGGCAGCCACGACGTCGAAGCGGTTCGGCACGACTGGGGCCGCGCGGAGGCCGAAACCCTCTACGATCTGCCTTTTTCGGATTTGATGTTCCGGGCGCAAGGCATCCATCGCAGCCATTTCGATCCGAACCATGTCGAGACCGCGAGCCTGCTCAGCATCAAGACCGGCGGGTGCCCTGAAGATTGCGGTTACTGCTCACAGAGCGCGCATTACGACTCTGGCCTCAAGGCTACGAAGCTGATGGCGCGGGCGGACGTGGTCGCGACCGCGCGACGGGCACGCGATGCCGGCGCAAGCCGCTTTTGCATGGCCGCCGCGTGGCGCAATCCGAAAGACCGCGATCTCGACGAGGTCTGCGGCATGGTGAGCGCAGTCAAAGAGCTCGGCATGGAAACCTGCGCGACGCTCGGCATGCTGACGCCGGTCCAAGCGCTGCGGCTGCGCGAGGCAGGGCTCGACTTCTACAACCACAATGTCGACACCTCGCCCGAGTTCTACGACAAGATCATCACCACGCGCACCCTGCAGGACCGCATCGATACGCTGGCGCATGTGCGCGACGCCGGCATCAAGGTCTGCTGCGGCGGTATCATCGGCATGGGAGAAGAGGTCGAGGACCGGCTCGGCATGCTGGTGCTGCTCGCCAACCTGCCGAGCCACCCGGAGAGCGTGCCGATCAACCTCTGGAACGAGGTCAAGGGCGTGCCGGTCAATGACACCGCCGAGCGCCCCGATCCAATCGCGCTGGCGCGGCTGGTCGCGGTCGCCCGCATCATGATGCCGAAGAGCGTGGTGCGGCTGTCGGCGGGACGGCAATACATGACCGACGAACTCCAGGCGCTGTGCTTCCTCGCCGGTGCAAATTCGATCTTCATTGGCGACATGCTGCTGACCACCAAAAACCCGCAAGCTGCGCGCGACGCCAATTTGCTGGATCGGCTCGGCGTCAAGTCGCGCCTCAACGATGTTAGATCGGCCTAGCTCAGTTCGTTGTGCGACTGACGTTTGCCCCGAAAGCGGACCATGACCCAGCTCCAGGCGGACAAGGTCTCAAGCTATGTCGCAGCTCTCTGCGCCCTGAAGGACGATCACCGCTTGCGCAGCCTCAGGCCGCGCGAGGGAATCGATTTTTCCTCCAACGACTACCTCGCGCTCGCAAGCGCGCCGCGGATGCGAAAGGCGAT
>DATGGY010000187.1:0-3629 GCA_035308285.1 Bradyrhizobium sp.
CTCAAAACGAGAATTCCCTTGAGAACCGTGGAAGACGACCACGTTGATAGGCCGGGTGTGGAAGTGCAGTAATGCATGTAGCTTACCGGTACTAATCGTTCGATTGGCTTGATTGCTCTCATTTTCAGTGTCCATAGGGCCGCAAGGCCCGTGACTAAAATGTCTGACCAGCGAATAGCGAATAGTGGGTGGCGAATGGAAAAGTTCTATTCGCCATTCGCTACTCCCCATTCGCCCGAGCGCATCGCGCTCGATCGCTTGCTTCGTATCCTTGTCCTTCGCTGGCCTGGTGGTTTTAGCGAGGAGCTTGAACCCGATCCCATCCCGAACTCGGCCGTTAAACTCCTCAGCGCCAATGGTACTATGGCTTAAGCCCTGGGAGAGTAGGTCGCTGCCAGGCCTGCCAAGGACAAGGCAATTCCTCTTCACGTGTCACATTCACTGCAAGACATCCAAAGCAAAACGCCGCTTTCCCTCGGGAACGCGGCGTTTTTGTTTTGGGCGGGCCGCGCCAATGAATTTGTGTCATGATTGACCGATAAATGCCGAGTTCATTGCCTATTCATTTCACGCGCCGTACTGGAATTGCACTGCAACTAGAAGCGTCCCACAGCCTTGAGGAGCCCCCCATGCGTGAGTTTATTCGCCCCGTTGCCGTAGCGTTGAGTATTGCCTGCATTTCCGCCTCGCTTGCCGTCATCTCCACCGGACCGGCATTGGCGCAGGCCAAAATGGGCCCGGCCCCGCAGGGCGCGCCGGGCCAGCCGCCGCCCCTGAAACAAATTCCGCTGACTGAAAAGCAGGTCGAGGGTGTGATCTCGGCATCCAAGGACATGGATGCGATCACCTCGAAACTGTCGATGAACTCCAAGCCCGATCCCAAGGTCACCGCGCAGCTCGAGGCGGTCGCAAAGAAGAACGGCTTTGCCAGCTATGGCGAATACAACGACGTCATCGACAATATCAGCATGGTGCTCGCCGGCTTCGATCCGGTGTCGAAGAAATATGTCGGCGCCGAAACCGTCATCAAGGCGCAAATCGCCCAGGTCCAGGCCGACAAGAAAATGTCGCCCAAGGACAAGAAGGATGCGCTTGCCGATCTCAACCAGGCGCTGAAGGCTCCGGAACCGCCGATCGAGAACAAGGGCAACATCGATCTCGTCGGCAAATATTACGACAAGCTTTCCGCCATCATGGGCGACGACCAGAACTGAGCTCAATGCCCGTCACGCGCGGATTTGATCCGCGCATTGGTTCCACGACGATACATTTCGATCAACAAAAAACCCCGGAAGGTCTTTCCGGGGTTTTCGCTGTTTACTTCGCAAGCCTCAGATTCGCGTGCGCATTCGCATCATGAAGCTGTCGAAACTCAGCTCGGCGACCTGCATCCACATCAGCGAATCCGTGCGATATGCCGTAAGGCTGGCGTACATCTTGGCGAAATGCGGATTGCTCTTGGAGAGATCGGCATAGATCTCTCTGGCGGCGCCGTAGCAGGTCTCCAGCACCTCCTGTGGGAACGGCCGCAGGATCGCGCCTGCGACCATCAGCCGTTTCAGCGCCGGCGGATTGACGAAGTCGTATTTGCCGGTGACCCAGGTAAAGCAATCGTTGGAAGCCGCGGTGATCGCCGCTTGATAGGCCTTCGGCAGCATGTTCCAGCGTGTAAGGTTGATGACGTTGTGGCCCTGGCCGGTGCCCTCCCACCAGCCCGGATAGTAGTAATATTTGGCGACCTTGACGAAGCCGAGTTTTTCGTCGTCATAGGGGCCGACCCATTCGGCGGCGTCGATCGTGCCCTTCTCCAGCGCCGGATAGATGTCGCCGGCCGCGATTTGCTGCGGCACGCCGCCGACCTTGGCGATGATGTTTCCCGCAAAGCCGCCGACGCGGAATTTCAATCCCTGGAAATCCGCGATCGTCTTGATCTCCTTCCGGAACCAGCCGCCCATTTGCGCGCCGGTGCTGCCGGTCGGAATCCCCAGTACGTTCTGCTCCTTCAACAGGTCGTTGAGCAGATCCTGCCCGCCGCCCCACAACAGCCATGAGATGTGCTGCCGCGTGTTGAGGCCGAACGGCAGCGACGTGCCGAAGGTGAAAGCGGCGTTCTTGCCCCAGTAGTAATACAGCGCGGTATTGCCCATCTCGACCGTGCCGTTCGCCACCGCGTCGAGCACCTGCAGCCCCGGCACGATCTCGCCTGCGGCGAAGGACTGGATTTGAAACCGGTTGTCGGTGATCTCGGCGACGCGTTTGCAGAAATATTCACAGCCGCCGTAGAGCGTATCCAGCGACTTCGGCCAACTCGCCGCAAGCCGCCACCTTACTTCCGGCATTGATTCGGCGATCGCCGGCGCGGCCACCGTGCTCGCGGCAAGGCCGATGCCGCCCGCTTTAAGGAATTCACGACGTTTCATGCGCTTCCCCTCTATTGGCGCCGATAGCTCGACGAGGGACAACGATCTTGACTGTCGTTTTTTGTTTCGCCGACGGCTGACGTTGATCGATATCCGGGGTCTTCCGGATCGCGGTCAGCATGACCAATCGATCTCAGGGAATCAAGGGCGGCGAGGTTTACGCAGTTGCGAAGGGAGAGCGCGAACCGAGCCTCATTGGGCCGTACCGAACCTTGCTTCCATCGCCCGTCGCGCCTTGAGCGTCTCGTCATTCCCGTCGATCTCGACATCGCTCCAGCGCACCACCGCGCCGTGCGCGACATCGTGCTTTAGCTTGACCCGATGCGCGAGCCCGATCGGCAGTGCGTCGGCCGCAAGGCTTGCGGCTGCCGGCATCAGCTTGCCCCACACTGTATAGCCGCCCTCGCCATCGAGCATTTCGCCCGCGCGCAAACTCCGCTTCGCCACCGCGGCCACGTCGCCGCGAAAGCCGAAAGGCTGCCCGGTCGGCTCCTTGCGCAGCGCCGCCGACAGGATCGAGATGTTCAGCTCCAGCCCGATTAGATGATACGGCTTGTACATCGCCGCATAGCGGCCGCTGGCATCGGTCTTCAGGCCGTATTGCCTGAAGCAATCGGCGGCATAATCGTTCGGCGCCTCAAGCACGACATAGACCCCCCAACGCAGATCGCGAAACACCGCTCGGCCGTCGCGCTCCAGCGAGGATACCACTTCCACCAGTCCGGCCTTCTCCAGCACGCCGCCTTTGTCGCGCGGCCGCATGACATGCGGCAGGTCATCGACGCCGCAAGGGGGAAACGATAGTCCGCCAGCGGGAACGTCCAGGCCCGTCGCATTGGCGATCGCCGCCATTTCGATCGCCGATTTGGTGCCGTCGAGAAAAGAGTTGAACATCTGCGGATTCATGCCGGCCGATTGCGCTTCGTCCGCCGTCAGCCCGTAATGGCTCCAGACGTCCGCCGGCGTCACATCATGATAGACCGGCAGGTATTTTGTGCCCTTGCCGGCGGCGACCACGCGAAAGCCGGTGGCGCGGGCCCAGTCCACCATCTCGGCGGTGAGCGCCGGCTGGTCGCCATAGGCCAGCGAATAGACCACGCCGGCCTTTCGCGCCTCCTCCGCCAGCAGCGGTCCCGCCAGCACGTCGGCCTCGACATTGACCATGACGATGTGCTTGCCCGCCGCAATCGCCGCGCGGGCGTGCTTGAT